>JAZOQV010000060.1:0-59414 GCA_045656265.1 Acutalibacteraceae bacterium
ACAGAGGCTACAACATTGGGCACAAGTTAATTTGCCCACTAAACTTTGTAAGTTCTAATGGTATTAGAATTGTTGTTAAAGCAAAACGCAAGGAATTAAAATTTAAAGATATAAAACTTTATTAAGCGAAAAGGCTATCTACATGATAGCCTTTTTGTACTTTTCTATGACGCTTTTGCATATCTATTATTGATTTTTAAAACCATTTTTTATATAATACACTTAGGAGTTGATTTTATGAGTTTTAAAGAGATTGCACCCGCCGCAATTAAAGGCAACGCAATAGAAATGATTAGAGATGAGTGGATGCTAATTTCGGTTGGAAATGAAACCGAACACAATATGATGACTGCAAGTTGGGGTTTCATTGGCGAAATGTGGAGCAAAGATTGCGCTATTGCCGCCATTCGACCCACACGCCACACCTATACGATTATTGAAAATTGCGACACTTTTGCTTTATGCTTTATGGGCGATAACCGCGAGGTGCATAGTATCTGCGGCAGTAAGTCGGGCAGAGATATTGACAAGGTTAGCGAAACTGGTCTAACACCAATATTTGATAATGACACTATGTATTTTGAGGAAGCGCGATTAGTTTTAATTTGCAAGAAAATTTATGCCGCAGACCTAGAACACGATAAGTTTATCGATAAGTCAAACGCAGAGAAATGGTATAACGATGACTACCATAGACTATACTTTGGCGAAATAATCAAGGTTCTTGAAAAATAATTATTAACAAGAAAAAAGCCGTGGAATTCCACGGCTTTTAATTTTTATTATGCGGTAGCCTGAGTTTCAGTAGCTACGTCGATTTTCTTAATCTTTACACGCTTTGTTGCAGAGTTTTTCTTCTCAATCTCTAAAGATTTTGCAAACTTTTCGAATTTTTTATCGAAATCTTCATCTTTCAACTGATGTAAAACACTTTCGCGATATGATTTATAATACTTATCTTCGTCTTTCTTAATGTCTAGTTTCTGTACAAGCACGATTTCGCTCTTATTACTAGATGTAAGAATTTTTATATCGCCCTTTTTAAGTTTATAAATCTCTGTAAAGTACTCAGAAGAACTATCTGTTTCCTCAGAACCATATACGGTAGCCGACTCGGTTGTACCGGTTGACTCTTCTTCCTCACTAGCGTTAGCCTTATTGTACTCTTCGTAAATAGTTTTAAAGCTTTCGCCCTTTTCTAGACGGGTTTTGTAAGCCTTTAAGATTTTCTTTGCTTCGTCTAAAGTTGGAAGATTGTTTTCTGTCGTTTCTTCGCCTTCTGTTTCCTCGGCATCCTCTGTTTTAACAGAAATTGCGATAGCATCTGCTAAACAATAACTATCGTAGAAAGTTTTATTAACTGTTTTCTCGGGAACTTCATCGGTACCATCTTTATCGTATATAGATAAGAAATACTCGTTTTCATAGTAACTTGATGTAAACATTTTCTTGTATGTTTCAAAGCCTACGCCATTCTTCTCGAAAACAGGTTGATAGTAGTACTGCCAGTACATTTGTGAATAACTATCAATACTCTGTTGAGTTGCATCGTCAATCTTAAACTTTAAAGCCTTTTGCTTAATCATAGCAGCAGCATAATTACGCATCAATTCTTCTGCGCGCCCGTCAACCCACTTTTCATAAGCCACTTTGGTTTCTTTACCGTCTTCATCGGTTTCGGTAACCTTGTGTTTTGTATAATCCTTAATTTCCTTATCTGCATCTTTTTTATGCTCGTCTATATTACTGTTAGCCTCTAAAACAGCATTGGTGTAAGCATAGATGTACTGTGCTGTTGTAAGGGTTGTGGATATACCGGATTTTTTATCTGTTACGGTAACTGCAACCTCGTCTTTTGGATGGCACGCAGATAGAGTTAGCACAGTTGCTACTGCTAAAACTACCACCAAACTACGTTTAAAAATTCTCATAAAATGAGCCTCCTTAAATTGTTAACATAAATATAGATAGATTATACACCATTTTACCCTAAAAGTCCACACTTTTTTAATTATTTTTCCATTACGTCTAAAATATCGTTAAGATTCTCTAAAATAGATTTATCTTTATCCTTGCGAACTGCGACATAAGGCTTACTGCTTGCATTAAGCATAGCCCTACCACGAAGTCCCGAGCAGGCTTTTGCAACTGCCTCTGAATTTACAGACGCTACATAAATTAGTATACTGCCCTCGCGTTCGGAAACCTCTTTTATTCCAAGAGCTGCCGCGCGCGTACGAAGCAGAGAAATATCGCAAAGTGCTAATACGGTTTTAGGCGGTTCGCCAAAGCGGTCGATAAGTTCGTCTATTACGTCTTCCCTTTCCGCCTCTGTTCTGATACTTGCAATTCTTCTGTAAACGCCCAATCTTTGCGGTGTTGAGGATATATATTTATCGGGTATATGCGCAGGAATCGAAAGGTCAACGAGGCACTCGTCGGTTTTTGGCGGTGGGGCTATGCCCTTTTCCTCGTCAACGGCTTCGCTTAATAGTTTCAAGTACATATCATAGCCAACCGCTTCCATATGTCCGTGTTGCTCGCCACCTAAAATACTGCCTGCACCCCTAATTTCGAGGTCTCGCATAGCAATTTTAAAGCCGCTACCAAACTCGGTAAACTCTCGAATAGCAGTAAGACGTTTTGTAGCAATATCGCTTATAGCCTTGCCTCTTTTAAAACAAAGATATGCATACGCCCTTCGTGCAGACCTACCCACTCTACCACGCAACTGATGAAGTTGCGAAAGTCCCATTCTATCTGCATCCTCAATAATAAGAGTATTGGCATTAGGTACGTCAACGCCCGTTTCAATAATGGTTGTACAAACCAAAATATCTATTTCGTGTTCTAAAAGTCTTTTCCACACCCTTGAAAGTGTTGACTCGTCCATTTTTCCGTGGGCAGTTTCAACAATAGCATCAGGGAAGCGCATTTTAAGTCGTAATGCCGCCGCCTCGATACTCTCTACCTTGTTGTGCAGATAATAAACCTGACCGCCTCTGCGCAGTTCACGGTTTATCGCCTCACTTAAAACACCATCATCCTGTTCTAAAACATAGGTTTGTACGGGGTGTCTATCTCCAGGTGCTTCCTCTATAACCGACATATCACGAAGCCCGGTCATAGCCATATTTAAGGTTCGCGGAATTGGGGTTGCGCTTAACGTCAGTACGTCGACTTGTGGGAAAAGTTCTTTTAGTTTTTCCTTTTGCTCTACGCCAAAACGTTGCTCTTCGTCAACTATAACCAAGCCTAAATCGTGGAATTCAACATCCTTTGAAATAAGTCTGTGGGTACCAATAATTATATCTAATTCGCCACTTTTCAAGCGCCTTAAAATATCGGTTTGCTGTTTTTTTGTTCTAAAACGCGACAGCATTTCAACATTAACCGGAAGATTGCCAAGTCTATTTAAAGTTGTATTGTAGTGTTGCCATGCAAGAATAGTTGTTGGCACAAGAATAGCGCACTGTTTTCCGTCTGCCACGCACTTAAAGGCAGCGCGCAGTGCCACCTCGGTTTTGCCAAAACCAACATCGCCACAAAGCAATCTATCCATCGGTACTGCCCTTTGCATATCTGACTTGATTTCGTCTGTGCAACGGAGTTGGTCCTCTGTTTCCTCATACTCAAACCTGCACTCGAAATCCGACTGCAAATCGCCATCCTCACTAAACGGATAGCCTTTTTGTTGCATACGCTTGGCATACAAAACGGTTAACTGTTTCGCCATATCCTTAACCGCTTTTTTAACCCTTGTTCTAGTCTTGGTCCACTCGCTACCGCCTAATTTGTGAAGCCTTACACCGCTATCCTCTCTAGGTCCTATATACTTTGAAACCAAGTCAAGTTGGGTTACGGGAACATATAACACCGACTGACCCGCATAAAGAATTTTAATATAATCCTTTTTAACGCCCGATACACTCATAGAAACGATACCATCAAAAACACCTATTCCGTGCGCGGTATGCACAACGTAATCGCCCTTTTGCAGTTCATCCAAAGACCCGTAAGGCGCGGCATTTTTAGGTCGTTTTACAGCCTTCTTTTTAGCCTGATTATTTTTACCTTGTGTAATTACAGTAAGGTTAATTGACGGAATATAAAATCCTGCCGAAAGACCGCCTGCAGCTACTGTAACACCCTTTATATCGTCATTTTCTTTTCTAAAATTAGCATTTATGCCCTTCGACGATAAATCGTTACACAAAACCGTTGCAGCACGTTCTGTACCTGCAAGTATTAAAAAGTTTATACCTTTGGGTGCAGATAAAATATCATCTGCAAGTGAATCAATCGCGCCACTCCAAAAACTAGACTGTTGCAGATTAAAACTAAAAAGTGATTTTATTTTTGTATTATAACTGCTTCTTGCAAAACTCTCTAAATATATAGCCCCCATTTTTTCAAAACACAAATTCAGTTCGGCGGGTTCTATACATAAATTACAGTTTTGCGGTATTAAAAGTCCTTCTTCTAAAAGTTGCTTTTGGTCTTCATTTAGTTGCCAAAAATATGCGCGTAATCTTTCACTAACTTTAAGGCTTTCGCTAACATAAAGTATGGCGTCATCCATATAATCAAAAAGCGTATAGTTTTCTTTGAAAACCAATGGTAAATATCTGTCTAGCGGTACAGAACCGCCACCGCGCAACACGTCAATATCGTTTTGCAGTTTTACCTTTGCATTCTCAGTAATACGTTTAGCTGCTTCCTTTTGGGTTTCAAGTGAAGATATAAAATCATCACGGTTAGCGCAAAAAACCTCTACTGCAGGGCAAATTAGAACTTCGTCTATTTCTTCTGTGCTGCGTTGAGTTTTAATATCTATAAATGATAACTTATCAACCTCGTCGCCCCATAGGTCAACCCTTATCGGAGCATGACAATTCGGCGGAAACACATCAACAATGCCTCCGCGTATCGAAAACTGACCAACACCCTCTACTATATCACTTCGAGTGTAGCCACAACCTATTAACCTACTTATAAGCGCAACCGAGTCTTGCTCGCTACCTACCTTTATTGTGAAGGAACTATGTTCCAAAAGGCTTTTTGGCAAAGTGTATTGTACCGCCGCATCAATCGAGGCTAGCAAAACATCGTAATCGCCCTTTATAATCCTCTCGAGAGCTGCAACGCGTTCATGCTCATATTCCCTTGAATATACACTTACATCTCGCAAAGTGAAATCCCTTGCCGGAAACATTACGGCGTTTACATTCATTGCAGAAAGGTCTTCTAAAAGCCTTGCACATTCGCCCTCGTCTGCCGATAAAAACAATGCTTTTCTTTTTGACTCAACACTGTTTGCAGCAAGTATTAACGCCTTATGAATATGCGAAACACCATTGACTGCGGCTGGTAAATCTCGCGAGGAAATTGCTGCTTTTATGCGCTTATATTCGGGTGATTTAGAAAAAATATTTCCCAAATATTTCATAACCGATTCCTTGCTTAACCATTATACATATTCATAGCTTTGTCAACGCCGTCTGTAATAATACATTCGACGGCCTTTGAACAGTTTTTAATTGCATCTTGCATTTTAGGTAAATCTTCTTTTTGGAAACGACCAAGCACAAAGTCTGCCAAATCATAATCGGGGTGAGGTTTTTTACCAACACCTACTTTTATGCGCGGTATGTTTTCGCTACCCAATAGATTTATGATGTTTTTAAGCCCGTTATGACCGCCGTGGCTACCCTTACGCCGTATACGCAACACGCCAACGTCCAAAGAAACATCATCGGATATTACAATGATATTTTCGGGTGCTATTTTGTAAAACTTTGCAATATCGCGCACCGCTTCACCCGAGTTATTCATAAAGGTTTGTGGCTTTGCAAAAAGCACCTTGCTCTTACCCACTTTACCCTCGAAAATCTCGGATTTATATTTCAATTTTCCTTTACCGCAAGAAAGCTCTGCCGTTATTGTGTCAATAACCATAAAACCTATATTGTGTCTTGTGTTTGCATATTTAGTTCCCGGATTACCAAGACCTACTACTAAATAATCGTACACACCTGTTTTAGAAAAACCAAACATTCTTAATTTTCCCTTTCGCACAAATTTTTCCATCTATCATTATATCCCTAAACTAATATTTTAGCAATAGCGATTTTACTCTTTTAACTTTGCTACTATAAATTTTTTCGGTAATAGCAAAATTTACAGTAGAAATTTGAAAGTATATGTGTTATTATATATAAGTAATAGTTTGTTTATGTTTAAAAAGAGGATATTCGCATGCGTGTAATTGCAGGTATTGCTAAGGGTAAATCTCTTAAAACTTTAGAAGGTAATGATACCGTCAGACCTACTACCGATAGGGTTAAAGAGGCGCTTTTTAGCGCAATTCATTTTGATTTACCAAATGCACATATTTTGGATATGTTTGCAGGCTCTGGTGGGCTTGGTATAGAGGCGTTAAGCAGAGGTGCCAATTCTGCCGTGTTTTTAGACTGCTCACAAAATGCAATTGCTATAATAAACCAAAATTTGAAATACTGCGGTTTGGAAGAACAGAGTCAGGTTGTATGCACAGACTACAAGGTTTATCTTTCGAAATGCACAGATGTTTTTGACCTAGTTTTTATTGACCCGCCTTATCACTTGAATATTTTTAACGAGGCTATTTCTTCGGTGTCTTCTCTCGTTAGCGACAACGGGATTATAGTTTGCGAACATCCAATAGACGCTACTATTTTAGATATCCCGTCTTATAAAAGGCGTGATTATAAATACGGTAAAATTGCAGTAACCATTTTTAGAAAAGAGGCAGAGTAATGAAAAATACTATTGCGGTTTGCCCAGGTAGTTTTGACCCCATAACCGTTGGGCATCTTGATATTATTCGTCGTGCCGCAGGTATGTTTTCTAAGGTTATTGTGGTAGTTATGTCAAATCATTCTAAAAGCCCGCTGTTCTCCCCCGAAGAGCGTGTGGAAATGATTAGGCTTACTACAAGAGATTTAGAAAACGTAGAGGTAGATTTTTACGACGGCTTACTTGCTGACTACTGCAACCAAAAATCTGCCGGCGCAATTATTAAGGGTCTACGCGCTATGTCTGACTTTGAGTATGAGTTTCAGATGGCGCTTACCAATAAAAAGCTTAACCCAAATACCGAAACGGTGTTCTTAACCACCGCGGCGGAAAATATGTATCTTAGTTCTAGCATGGTTAAGCAAATTGGCGCTATGAACGGAGATATTTCGGACTTTGTGCCACAAGAAATTCACGAAAAAATTAAAAATCGTTTACTTGGAAAGGATGCATAAAAAATGAACATTGAAGAATTATTAGACCAGTTGGACGAAACCTTAGAAAAAGGCATTAAATTCGGTAAAAAGAACGTGCTTGATGGTGAGGCTATTCACATTATCATTGATGAGATTCGCCTAAACATGCCAACAGAAATCAAACAGGCTCGCGGTATTGTTGCCGACAGAGCACAAATTATTACCGACGCTAAACGCGAGGCAGACAAAATCATCCACAATGCAGAAACCAGAGCAGAGTCGTTATGTGCTCAGGAAGAAATTACTCGCATGGCACAACAAAAAGCTAGCGAAATTATTTCTACCGCTCAGGCAAGAAGCAAAGAAATGCGCAAAGCTGCCCAAGACTTTGTTGACGATATCATGCGTCGCTCTGACGAAAGCCTTACTGCAACACTTACAGAGGTTCGTCGCACACGCGCAGCTTTGAAACAGCAGGTTCCACCCGCTAATAAAGAAGAAGCTTAATTTTAACTGTTTTATTGCCGACCGTAACGTTTAAACTTTTATGGTCGGCTATAATTTACTTTTGGCGGTGAAATATTTGAATATCAACTACAAAAAGCACGCTTGGGTTGAGATAGATTTAGATGCTCTAAATGCGAATATAGATGCAATAAAATCACGTCTTGATGGTGCTACACTTATCGCCGTAGTTAAAGCCGACGGATATGGACATGGTGCTATACAAATTGCCAAACATTTAGAAAGTATCGGCCTTAACTATTTTGCGGTTTCTTGCATTCGCGAGGCTATTGAGTTAAGGCAAAATGGTATAACCACAGATATACTCATTCTTGGCTATACTGACCCAGATGAAATAGAACTTGTAGCAGATAATAACATCTGTCAAGCAGTTTACTCGCTTGAATATGCAACCTTATTATCTAAGAAGTTACAAGCACTTAACAAAAGCGTAAATATACACCTAAAACTTAATACGGGTATGAACAGGCTTGGTTTCAACTGCACAAGCGGCACACCGCTTGATGAGTTATTAGAAACCCTTAGTTTGCCGCACCTTAATTTCGAGGGTCTGTTTACCCACTTTGCCGCCTGCGACCGCGACGGAGACCCTGATGGCGATTTTACTAACACTCAATTTGAATGTTTTATGAGCGCTAAATCAGCTTTACTTGAAAAAGGCTTCATTCCAAAAATTTGCCACACTTGTAACTCAGCGGGCACACTTTTAGAAAACAACAAGCATTTATCGGCAGTAAGAACCGGAATTATATTATATGGATTAACACCGGACAGTAATTTAGAATTACCCTGTGCCCTTTCCCCTGTGCTTAGTCTTAAAGCAACAGTGTCTTCAATAAACACAATAGGCAAAGACCAAGGTGTTAGTTACGGCCTTACTTTCAAAGCAGAAAAAGATTTGACTACCGCAACAGTTACTATCGGTTATGCCGATGGTTATCCTAGGTTTCTTTCTAATTGCGGCGAGGTACTAATAGGCGGTAATCGTTGCAAAATTCTTGGTAGAGTTTGTATGGATCAACTTGTTGTTGATATTACCAATATTGACGATGTAAAAATTGGCGACGAGGTTGTACTTATAGGCAAAAGTGGTAGCGAAGTAATAACTGCCGATGAAATTGCAGCCCTTGGAAAAACTATAAATTATGAAATTGTATGCGGTATTTCAAGACGTGTGCCAAGATATTATTTAAAAGGCGGAAAGACAGTATTTCAAGTTGACTATATTGTAGGAATGTAAAAAGGAGAACGGCTATGACTTACGAAAGATGCCACGAAAGTTTACAAAGACTTCACTTAGGATGCCAACCTAACAGAGCCTATTATGTGCCATTTCACGACGCAAGAACTGCGCTTATAGGGGGCAGAGAAAATTCTAATAGATTTAATCTTCTGTCTGGCGACGAATGGCAGTTCAAATACTTTTCTTCCTACGACGATATTCCCGAAATGCTTTTGTATCACGATGCCGACACGTCGGATTGGGATACCATACCCGTCCCTTCTTGCTTAGAACTTTTAGGGTACGGAAAGCCTCAATATATAAACGTTCGTTACCCAATACCAATGATGTTTCCAAAAGTTCCCGCAGAAAACCCTGCAGGTGTTTTTGTAAAGGAATTTGAAAACACCCACAAGCGCGACGATTACAGACAATATCTTGTTTTTGAGGGTGTTGATTCCTGTTTTTATCTCTATGTAAACGGCGAGTTTGCAGGTTACAGCCAAGTTTCTCACTGCACCTCTGAATTTGATGTTACCGACTACCTTTTTGAAGGCACCAACCGTATAACCGTTGTTGTGCTAAAGTGGTGCGACGGTACTTATTTAGAGTGTCAGGATAAATGGCGTATGTCGGGTATTTTCCGCGATGTTTATCTCCTGTCTCGCCCAGAAGGACACATAAAAGATATTGAGGTTACCACCAATCTTTCGAACGACCTTACATCTTGCGAAATCGTATGCAAACTAGACGGTTTTTCCGGTCTTGATACTTATGTTACCCTCTTTGACCCCGAGGGCGAAAAATTAGGTACAGCAATACCTATGGATAACGGTAATGCCATTTTCAGTATCGACGAGCCTTATTTGTGGTCTGCTGAAACGCCCGACCTTTACACCCTGCTTATTGAAAGTTTTGACGAGTATATTCCAGTCAAGGTTGGCGTTCGCAAGGTAGAGGTTAAAGACGGCGCAATTACGATTAACAACAAAGCGATTAAGTTTAAAGGCGTCAACCGCCACGATTTTAACAATAGAAATGGTTATGTTTGCTCAATTGAAGATATGACACGCGACATTATCTATATGAAGCAACATAATATTAACACTGTTCGCACAAGCCACTACCCTAACGACCCGAGATTTTACGAACTTTGCGATAAACTTGGTATGTACGTTATAGATGAAACCGACCTTGAATGCCATCCAATAAAGTATACTGAAAGCAAATATAATATTTCCGATATGCCCGAATGGGAAGGTGCTTATCTCGACCGCGTAATGCGAATGGTTGAAAGGGATAAAAACCACCCCTCTATTTTCTCGTGGTCTATGGGTAACGAGTCGGATTACGGCTGTAATATTAAGTCTATGCTTTCTTGGACAAAAGAACGAGATCCGTCGCGACTTACCCATTACGAAGGCGCTATGTACTGCACTATACCAGAGCCGATTAACACAAGCGACGAGTGGAAATTTGCAGACGAGCCCGACATAAACAGTCGTATGTACCCGAATCTTGAATTTATAAAAAACTATGTAGAAACCGACCAAAAGCCATTTTTCCTATGCGAGTATTCACACGCTATGGGTAACGGTCCCGGCGACTTAAAAGATTATTGGGAATTATTTTATAGCAACCCAAAACTTGCAGGTGGTTGTGTTTGGGAATGGTTTAGCCATGGTATTTATGATGGTACTGACGAGAATAATATAGAACACTATTTATACGGCGGAGATTACGGAGAAAAGTATCACGACGGAAACTTCTGTGTTGATGGACTTTTGCATCCAAACGGAGAAGCCACACCCGGACTTTTGGAGTACAAACAGATTATAGCGCCCGTAAAAGTTACCGAGATTGATGCCGGAATAGGTTTATTTAACATAACCAATCTTTATGATTTTATTTATCTTTCAAGACTTGTTGGCCACTACGAAATAACTGAGAACGGTAACGTTACTGAAAAAGGCGATTTTGAATTACCTCCAATTAAACCGCAAGGCAATGAAGATATACAAATATTTTATAAAAACGAGCCTGTCGGTCTTTCTCACGTTCGTTTGTATTTTACTTACGAAAGCGAAAACGAGGGAATACCTTTTGGTACAACCGTTTATTCTACACAGTTTTTAATTAAAAACGAACTAAAACTAGAAAAGCGACACGGTTACGCTAAAGTAGAACTATATAACGAGAAGAACGAGTTGCACGTTATCGGCAAAGGGTTTAGTTATATATTCTCTAAAAAACTTGGCGCTTTTACCTCTATTTTCTTTGGCGGCAAAGAACTGCTAAAAGCTCCTATGCTACTTGATACGGGACGCGCACCTATTGACAACGATATGCATATCAAAAAAGATATTTTTGAAGCTAGCGGTGTTAACGATCCTATAACCTGTCCTATGAACATTGAATATGAAAATGGAGAACAAGCTAAAATCTCGGTTGATTATATCCTTTGTGCGCCCGCCAATCAACCAATATTGCACGGAAAATGTGTTTACACCATCGATGGTTTTGGCGAAATAAACGTAGAGTGTAGCGCTAATGTAGACGAGCATATAGAGTACTTGCCACGATTTGGTTTTAGACTATTTATGCCAAAAGAATACTCTAAAGTAGAATTTTTAGGCAAAGGTCCTTTGCAAAGTTATATCGATATGCAAGCTGCATCTAGTTTTGGCCACTTCAAAACCACTACCGACGAGCAGTATATACACTTTGCAAAGCCGCAAGAATGCGGTAGCCACATTGATACCCTTTGGTGTGCGCTTTCTAACGATTTTGGAAGCGGATTCATTGTAAAAAATTTTGACGGGTTTACCTTCTCTGCCCTGCCTTATAGCAGAGAAGATATCGAAAGCGCTAAACACGATTTCGAACTTCCCGAACAAAAAGAAAACGTACTTTGTATTGATTATAAAGCAACAGGTCTTGGTTCTAACTCTTGTGGGCCAAAAATCCAACAAAAATACACACTTTGCGAAAAGCATTTAAGGTTAGAGTTTAAACTACAACCTATTTATAAATGCAAAAACGTTGAAATGGAAGCATATACAGAATAAAGAAAACGCCTCGTAGAGATTTCCTACGAGGCGTTTTTTGTTATTTAATTTTATTTACTATTGGTGCGGAAAGTATACCCATCGGTCTTAACATATACTCGTACGTCCACACCAAGCCTTCCGTATGCCAACAATCAGGCCCTATCCACCTATGCCCTTTATCTGCGTTGTGTATATGCCCAAAAGCATTATAACGATTGCCGTAAAGGGTAACGTCAATTACACTTTTACCGCTTGGTAAGGTTAATTCCGCTTTATACGGCGGGTATATACTGCCCTCTTTTTGATTATGGGTTCCAACAGTAACAAGACCACCTTTATAGTGCAAGGTAGATATTTACACCTTTCAGCCATCAAATTCTACCGGCAAATGATAAATTATATCGCCCCGTAAAGCGCTAATCTTTGATTATCGATACATTTTTTATTTATATATTTGGAACTTTTTGTAATTTATTAAGATAAAAGGAAAATAGCCGCACTGAAAAGCACGGCTATTCCCCTTAAGAGAGTGTTTATTAAGCGAAATAAAGAAAAAAACAAATTGAAACTTTTAAAACAGAACTTTTCTGCTTTAAAATAACGATGAATAATTACTATTTTTGTAATCTCACCTTACACATCATATACTATTAGGTAAAATTATACAATTCATTATTCTGCTAAATATATGGACAAAACTGCTATTATATGTTATACTATTAGCACAGTACATAAAATAACTTTGAAAAGGATTGAATTTTTGTGAAAACAACCTATCACGGTAATATAGGTGATATTAACAATAGACGCTCAAATAAATTTTTAGAAATCAACCATTGCGGTATTTCTAACTACAAACTCGGCGATTATACCACTATACGCGAGCAAGGTCGACTTGACTATCAGTTAATATACATACGTAAGGGTAAAATATACGTGCAGTTTGGAGAAGAAACTATACCCGTAAGTGCAGGTAATGCTATACTCTATCGCCCCGGAGACCCACAAAAATATTCATATTTAAAAAAAGATAAGTACGAAAGTGTTTACGTGCACTTTTCTGGAGAGCGAGCCAATGAAATACTTTCAGAACTAGAAATTGATAATAGACGTATTTTCTCTATACTCGCTACCGATGAAATGGATTTGCTTGCAGACAAACTTTTACCGGAACATCGACTTTCTAAAAAAGGTTATAAAATATTAGAAAGTTCTATACTTCTTAACATGCTATGTTTAATATCGCGTGGCAATGAAGAAAATGCCGAACTTACTACCACTAAGCAGAAAATCGAAAAAATAATAATAAAAATGGAAAGTAATATAACTAACAACTTTACCGTAAAAGACTATGCCGACGAGCTATTTTTAAGTGTAGACCGTTTTTCGCACCTATTTACAGAGACGGTTGGCATACCTCCCCACCGTTATATGCTAACGCTTAAAATGAACAGAGCCAAGCAGCTGCTTATACAAACCGACCATTCTATTTCGGAAATAGCAAAATTTATTGGTTTCGCGGACCCGTTATACTTTTCACGTATATTTAAAAAGCACTGCGGCTCTACGCCAATGCAGTTCAGGAAATCTGCTAAGCAAAATACGCCTAGCCAAATTCCACTATCTCTTAATGATAAATAGCCACAAAAAAACCGCCCGTTTGGGCGGTTTAATATTTTATTTTTTTGCGTAGTTTGCTTCTTTTTTAAGTTTGAGGTTACGACGGAATTCTTGCCATTTAACCCACAGCGGACCTGATAGACAAATAGAAGAATAGCTACCTGAAACCATACCAACAGCCATTGGTATTGCAAAACTACGAAGTGTAGTTAGACCAAAGAACTCAGCAACTAACGCTACAACTACAACTGCAATAAAGGTTGTAATAGAGGTAATAAGCGAACGAGTCAAAGTTTGGTTTATACTTAGGTTTACAACCTCTGCTAAATCGCCACCGCGGTTTCTGTTGCGGTTTTCACGGATACGGTCATAAATAATGATGGTATCGTTAAGCGAGTAACCTAGAATTGTAAGTACAACTGCTATAAAGTTAGCATCGATTGGCAAACGGAAAACAACACAAACCATAAATGCAACTATAACGTCGTGAATAAGTGCAACCCAAGCAAAAATTGCTGCCGATATACCACCGATTTTTCTAAAACGAATACCAACATAAACGATAACCAAAATAGCAGAAAGCAAAATTGCTATTAAACTCTTAGAATAGAATCCACGTGCAATCGAAGCCTCAACAACGTTTGACTCTGCAAATGCAATTTTATTTTTAGAAAACTCTTTTTGCAATGCTTTTTCTAAAAGTTGGTGTGCACCGTTGCCTTTTTCATCATCCTTATCTTTTTCAACCTTTACATCCTCTGCATTAACAATATCTGCAACCGAGATGATGATTTTAGACGAACCTGCCTCAACAGCACTATCAGAACCTGAAACGCTTGTATTTTTACCCAAGGTTTTATCTGCTACCTTTTCCACTTTTTCAAGGTCTATTTCACCCTCATAAGTATAGGTAAAGCGGCTACCACCTTTAAAGTTGATATCCAACTCTATTCCCATTATAGCAAATGCGATTACACCTGCTAAAATAACTGCTAAGGAAGCGATAACATATTTTTTGATATTACCAACAAAGTTGATATTAAATTCATTAAACTTTTTCATTCTTAGCACCTCCGTATAACCAAGGTTTACGCAGTACCTTGAATTGTGAAATACCCATTATGAGTACCCTTGTAGCAAAAACGCCCATTACAAAGTTTACTATAACACCAACTAGCAAGGTATAGCCGAAGGAGTAGATAGAACCTGTAATTGAGGTTGAGAACCACTGAAGTACAGGGGAGAATATTTTGTAGAAGAAACCTTCGGTAGTACCAAATGCGCCCATAAGAACGATAGCAACCAAAACGTTTGTAACGTTACCATCGATAATCGAACTAAGCGCAGTGCTAAAGCCTTTGTTAAGTGCGCCATCAATAGTTCTGCCGTTTTTGAACTCATCACGGATACGCTCGAAACTGATAACGTTAGCGTCAACACCCATACCGATAGAAAGAATCATACCGGCAATACCGGGAACGGTAAGTGTAAATGAATTGATGCCATCAAAGAAACCTGATACGCAAGCTATCATACCGGCAGCTTGACCTGCAAGTGTAATTGCGGAAACAACACCGCAAAGGCGATAGCGCGAAATCATAATAATGCAGATAATAGCAAACGCTATCAAAGCTGCAATAACCATTACGCGTAGTGCCTCGCTACCTAAAGTAGGCGAAACGATTTGAAGCATATCATTATCGGTAGTAAGTGCGAATGGCAATGCACCTGCATTGATTTTATTAGCTAGGTCAGTAGCCTCTTCGCTGTCTGCCATACCCTCGATTTGACAGGTTTTAGAAGTAATCTGCTCGTTAACTTTTGGGTTAGAAACCTGAGTGTCGTCCATCCAAATTGAGATGGTACCGCTACCTGCTAACTCTTTAGTTGCAGCAGAGAACTTTGAAACGCCCGATGATTTTAGTGTAAGGCTTACTACATATCCTGTGCCGTCAATATAACCAGGTTGTGCATTTGCAACGTCATCACCGGTTAATATAACTGCACTTGTATCATCGTTTTTGCAGAATTTAAGTTGTGCGGTTTCGCCAAGTTCGTTAACAACCTCTTGAGCATCAAACTCTTCCTCGCCAACGGCTTGTGGGAAACGAACAACCACCTGATGCTTATCATAGTCTACGTAAACCTCGTAATCGGTAATGTTGTGGTTTACAAGACGGGTTTCGATAATTTCTTTTGCCGCGTCCATATTCTCGTCGGTTATCTTTTTATCTTCAATATCCGGTGAAAATACAGCCTCGACACCACCGCTGATGTCAATACCCCAACGGATATCGTTAGCGCTTTTAATACCAAAGTGGAAAGTGTTGGTATCGCCGTAATAGTTATCAATTGAAACGCCGAAAAATGCAGCGTAAATAAACGCTAACAATATCGCCAAAACAATGAAAAACTTTACTTTGCCTTTTCTTTTCATTGGCTGTGCCTCCTAATACTTTACACGCCCACGCACCTATGTACCGATAAACCAAATGCGTGTGCATAAAATTACTAAATAAGTATACTATTTTTTTTAATAAAAGTCAACAATTAACTTTCACTTATTAACCTAACATTTTTTCAAGTACTGCGTATTTTACTGCAATGCATAGTAGTTCACTGGCATCGTCAAGTTCGGCAGACGAAGGATAGGTTGGCGCTATTCTGATATTACTATCTTTTTCATCAATACCGTAAGGATATGTTGCTCCTGCAGGGGTAAGCACAACGCCTGCTTCGCGGCAAAGTTCTACTACCCTTTTTGCACAACCTTCCATAACGTTAAGGCTAATAAAATATCCGCCTTCGGGATTGGTCCAAGTTGCAATATCTAACCCGCCTAGTTCTTTCTCTAATCGCATAAGAACTGCTTTGAATTTAGGAGCAACGATGGCTGCATGCTTTCTCATATGAGCCCTTATATCTTCTATGCTTTTGAACATACGCGCATGGCGAAGTTGGTTAAGTTTATCGGGACCGATAGTTTGGAAACTCATTCTCTTTTTAAGGAAGGCTACGTTTCTTGCGCTTGCGGCAACCGCTGCAACACCTGCGCCTGGGAATGTGATTTTAGAGGTGGATGCAAACTTAATTACCATATCCTCGTTACCGTATTTTTCACACTCTTCAATTAAGTTTGGAATAACGTGCTCGTTTTCGGTTAAATGATGAACACAGTAAGCGTTGTCCCACATAATGCGAAAATCCTTAGCGGCGGGCTTCAATTTTGCAATTTCATCAATAATTTCGTCACTATAAACCACACCCGATGGGTTTGAATATTTTGGCACACACCACATACCTTTAACGGTTGGGTCGGCAACGTACTTTCTTACCAACTCCATATCAGGACCATTTTCTTTAAGCGGTACGTTTATCATCTTGATACCAAAATGCTCGCAGATTTTAAAGTGCCTGTCATAACCCGGCACCAAGCAGATAAATTTTATATCTTTTTGTGCAGCCCAAGGTGTAGCGCCATCGTAAGAACCATGCGTCATAAATTGCGCTATGGTATCAAACATCATATTTAAAGACGAGTTGCCGCCAACGATTACCTGACTTGCCTCAACGTCCATCATATCGGCAAATATTCTTTTTAGTTCAGGAAGACCGTCAAGTCCACCGTAGTTGCGGCAATCGATTCCTGTTTCGTTGGTAAAATCGCCGTCTGCTGCAACCATATTAAACATTTCGCGGCTAAGGTTCATCTGTGCAAGACTAGGGTTGCCTCTTGCCATATTTAAAGTTACATCGCGAAGGCAAAACTCCTCGTACCTTGCGCAACAAAGTTCGAATGCAGATTGCAATTCTTGCTTACTCATTTCGCTATAACTTTTCATAATAGTTAGCATCTCCTTTGTATCTTAAATATTATACTACATCAAGCACGCTTTTTCAACAGATATTATTACTTCTTTTTATATATTATAAAAAATCACAATATTTTGTAAATTTTATCTGTTAATTTACTTGACATATCATATATATAGTATTAGAATAAATATGATATTGGCTATTCTAATCTGGTTTTGTGTGCTCACGGCGCATATAAAACTCGGTTGTTTATATGTATCAGGGCTTTCCCGCGGCCCTTTCTAACGCGGTTATTATATATATGGAGGTGCATTTTTTAAAATGCCAACTGCAATTGAAATTATTATTATTGCGGCCATCACTGTTATTGCATTAGTTATCGGCTTTATTTCCGGTATTGCACACAGGCGCCGCACCGCTGAGGCAAAAATTGGCTCGGCCGAAAAAGAAGCAAACCGCATGAAAAGCGAAGCAATTAACCAAGTTGAAGCAATGAAAAAAGAATCTCGCATAGAGGCTAAGGAAGAAGCACAACACATCCGTGCAGAAGCCGATAAAGAGATACGCGAAAGACGTAGCGAAATACAACGTCAAGAACGCAGACTTCAACAAAAGGAAGAAAATCTTGACAAAAAGATGGACAACCTTGAAGCAAAAGAAGAAAAAATTCAACTACGCGCAAAAGAGGTTGAAGATAGGCTAATTGAAGTTGAACAGATGAAGAAAAGCCAGTTTGAACTTTTAGAGCGCATTTCGGGCTACACCGTAGAGCAAGCAAAAGCAAGACTTTTACAAGACCTTGATGGCGAGCTTGCACACGAAAAAGCTTTGAAAATTAAAGATTACGAGCAACAGACCAAAGACGAGTCTGACAAAATTGCACGTGAACTTATCGCGCATGCAATTCAGCGTTGTGCAGCAGACCATTCTTCAGAGGCTACCGTTTCTGTTGTATCACTTCCTAATGACGAAATGAAGGGTAGAATAATCGGTCGTGAAGGTAGAAATATCCGCACATTTGAGACTGCAACCGGTGTTGACTTAATTATAGATGATACACCTGAGGCTATTACCCTTTCTTGCTTTGACCCCGTTCGTCGCGAAGTTGCAAAGGTTGCTTTAGAAAAACTTATACTTGATGGTAGAATTCACCCTGCTCGCATTGAAGAAATGGTTGCCAAAGCACAGTCTGAAGTTGACCGCGTTATTAAGCAAGAGGGTGAACAAGCAGCATTACAAGCCGGCATTCACAATCTTAACCCTGAACTTATTAAACTTATCGGTAAACTTCATTACCGCACAAGTTACGGTCAAAACGTACTTAACCACTCGTTAGAAGTTTGCCATCTTGCAGGTATTATGGCTGCCGAAATGGGCGAAAATGTTACACTTGCAAGACGTGCAGGTCTTTTACACGATATTGGTAAAGCGCTTGACCACGAGCAAGAGGGTTCACACATTCAACTAGGTGTTGAAGCCGCTAAGAAATACAAAGAGAATGATGCTGTTGTGCATGCAATTCACGCGCATCATGGCGATGTTGAGGCTAAAACGATAATCGCATGTTTGGTTCAAGCAGCAGACGCTATTTCTGCTGCAAGACCCGGTGCTCGCCGTGAAAATATCGAAAGCTACATCAAGCGCCTTGAAAAACTTGAAGAAATTGCAAACTCATTCAATGGTGTTGAAGGTTCATTTGCTATCCAGGCAGGTCGTGAAATCAGAATTATGGTTAAACCTGACATGGTTAACGATGATGAAATGGTTCTTCTTTCACATGAAATTGTTAAGAAAATTGAAAGCGACCTTGAATACCCCGGTCAGATAAAGGTTCATCTTATCAGAGAAAACCGCGCTATCGACTACGCAAAATAATTCTACTACAAAAAGTGGCGGTAACCTAAAAATTGCCGCCACTTTGTTTTTACTAAAAAAAAGGAGTTCTTTATGAAAATACTTGCTATCGGTAACAGTTTTAGTGTAAATGCCTTCGCTTATTTAGAGCGTATGGCTGCGGCAGGCAAAGAGCAGTTTCAGTTGGGCAATCTTTATATTGGCGGTTGTTCTCTTGCCACACACAATAAAAATATGAAAGAAAACCTACCACTTTATGACTATCATATCAAAGCAAACGGCGGCTCAGTTGTACTTAATAACTACACCATTAAAAAAGCTCTGGTTAGCGATGAGTGGGATATTGTTACTTTGCAACAAGCAAGCCACGATAGCGGCATTAAGGAAAGTTACGAGCCACACCTAAAAGAACTTATTGATGCGATTAAAGAACTGCAACCGCAAGCCAAAATTATGCTACACGAAACCTGGGCTTATGAAAACACTTCAGAGCATGGCTGTTTTAATAGGTATGACCACGACCAAGAAAAAATGTATAACGCGTTAAAAGATGCCTATTACCATTATGCAGACAATTACTCTCTTGAAATCATTCCGGTTGGCGATGCATTTCAGATAGCACGTGGAATGGATATATTTGATGTTGACCACGGTGGAAAAACCTTATGCGCCAGCGACGGTTTTCACGCAAGTGCTACACACGGACAGTATTTAGCGGCAGCGGTGTGGTACGAAAAACTTACAGGCAACAGTATTTTAGAAAACCCTTACAGCGTTGATGGTATTAGTTTTTACGAACTTATGACATTAAAAAAATCCGCCCATCTTGCAGTGAATGGAAAATAAATAAAACCTAAAGCCTAGGCGCGTTAAGCGCTTAGGCTTATTTTTAAAACAGAATATTACCTAGTTTCTTTGCGATAATCGCTTTATATTGACACTATATACTTGACTTGATATATGCTTTGTTATAAAATAATAAAAAATGCTGTTCATTGCAAATTCAAGGAGTTGCTTTTTATGGATTTAAAAAATAAAACTATTTTATTTTTAGGAGATAGTATTACCGAAGGCCATGGTACCACCTCAGAAGAAAAAAGATTCACTAACATAGTTTCAAAAACCCTTGGTGCGAATTTTATAAATGATGGTATTGGTGGTAGCAGATATGCACGCCAACACGATTACAACCCTGAAGCCAGGTGCGATAACGACTTTTGTATGAGAACCGAAGCACGTAATGACGAAGTTGATTGCATTGTTATTTTCGGCGGCACTAATGACTACGACCACGGCGATGCCCCACTTGGCGAATTTTCCGACCGCACACCTATGACATTCTATGGTGCGCTACATACTGTTTACTCTACCTTTATGCAAAAGTATCCCGGCACACCAATTATTGTTCTTACTCCTCTACATCGCGGTAACGAAACCAACCCGCGAATTGGCAACACGCCACTAATTGACTATGTTAATGCTGTTCGCGAAGTTGCTGAGTTTTATTCACTACCTGTGCTTGACCTTTTTGCACGCTCGGGTATACAACCACAAGTGCCTGCGATTAAAGAGAAATTTATGCCTGACGAACTACATCCAAACGATGCAGGCCATGAGATTTTAGCAAATTTGATTACCAACTTTTTAAAAGCTTTATAAACATAAACGACCCGAGTGATTCTCGGGTCGTTTCTTTAAGCAAAAAATGGTATTTGGTAAAGAATGATTGGCAAAAATATTGCAGGTATCATATTCATAACCTTTATATCGGTTAGTTTTAGCATATTAAGCGAAAGAGCAACGATTAGCACCGAGCCTACTGCCGACATTTCGCCAATAATCATTTGTGAAAGCAAGGGAGAAAGTATGCCTGCTAAAAGTGTTATACCGCCTTGATAAATAAACAGTGGAATAAATGCAAATAAAACACCATAGCCCATGGATGAGGCTAGTATAGTTGAGGTTATAAGGTCTAAAACCGCCTTAGAAAATTGCACCGTATGGTCTAAAGAAAGTCCGCTATTTAGCGCGCCAACCACAGTCATACCGCCCGTGCAGAAAAGCAAGGTAGAAGAAACGAATCCCGAGGCAAAGCCGCCGTTTTTTGAGAATTTATTTTCAACCTTTAATGCCAGTTTGTTTATTAAACCATCTAGATTTATTAAAGTGCCAACTACTGTACCAATTACCATTGAAAGTATTAACACCATTGTATTGTTACTGTCGCTAAACCCTTTTATGCCTATAAACATTACCGCTAATGCCACTGCCTGCATTATTACATTTTGCAAGCGTTCTGGGATGCCTTTTTTTACTAAAAGACCAATAGATGCGCCAAATATTACAGTACCAACGTTAACAAAAGCGCCTAATAGCGAATATAAAACCTGCATATAATTTTACCCCCTTTATTTATTACAATATAAATCCTTTATTTTGGTTTGTCAAGGCTGTTCTAATCGCTATTGTTAATAAAATTAAGTAAAACTTGATAAACCTCGCTTGACATAACGCATGTTTTGTAATATTATAATACAAAGAGAACAAAAAAGTTAAATTTATTAAATAAGGACTGTGCTATGGATAAGATAGATTATAAATTGATTTCTTTATTACAACAAAACGGCAGAATGCCACTAAAACAATTAGCAGAAGAGGTATATCTTTCTTCCCCTGCTACTGCCGCCAGAATTGAAAGGCTAGAAAAAGAGGGCATAATTAAAGGTTATACCGTATGTATAGACAATAAAAAGTTAGGGCTTCCGATAATTGCTTTCATTCATCTTGAATTGCATCCAAGCCAAAAGCCAACCTTCTATCCCTTTATAAGCGAACACCCCAACGTGCTAGAATGTAACTGTGTAACGGGTCATTACTCTATGATGATTAAGGTTGCTTTCCAAAGTACCGAAATGCTTGATACCTTTATTGGTCAGTTGGGCGAATTTGGTGCTACCGAAACACAGATAGTTTTCTCTACCGCCGTTGAGCGTAGAAATGTAGACCTTTCAAAATTTGATAGCGAAGAATAATTAAAAAGAGAAAACCTCGGCATCTGCCGAGGTTTTTATTTTATTTTTTGTGTTTTATTAGTCCTAGCGCTTTTGAAAGCTCCATAGCAACTACGGGCACTAGAATTAATCCTAATGCGATAAGATATAGTTTAGTTGGGAGTAATATTAGCGAGAACGCTACTCTGACAGGTGTGAATAGCACAAGCGCCATTAAAAGAACAGACACAAGCGCTGATTTATTTAAGGTTTTATTGCCGAAAACACCTATTTTAAAGATTGACCTATCACTACGCATATTAAAGGCTTGAACTACTTGTGAAAGGGCTAGCACCATAAATGCCATTGTTTGACCACCAGGTTCGCCCAACGCATTGAAACCAATTCTAAATGCAACAAGTGAAAGAATTGCAAACATTATACCTTGCAGCACCACACGAATACCCAAGCCGCCTGCGAAAATACCTTCCTTTTTAGGCTTTGGCTTATGGGTCATTATATCTGACTCAACCTCTTCCATACCTAGCGCTATTGCAGGTAGAGAGTCTGTTACTAGATTTATCCATAGAAGTTGCATTGAAAGTAACGGTGTTTTATGCCATAAAAGCATAGCGACAAACACACAGATTACCTCGCCAATATTGGTACCTAGCAAGAAACCTACTACCTTTTTAATATTGGCATATATTCCTCTACCCTCTCGCACTGCTTCAACTATTGTTGCAAAGTTATCGTCTGTAAGTGTCATATCCGCCGCACCCTTTGCAACGTCAGTACCTGTTATACCCATAGCACAACCGATATCCGCCGCTTTTAGTGCCGGTGCATCATTAACGCCGTCGCCGGTCATAGAAACAACCTTGTCTTTTCTCTGCCAAGCCTTAACTATGCGGATTTTATTTTCAGGCGAAACCCTTGCATAAACCGAAATACTTTCAACAACTTCGTCTAGTTCATCATCGGTCATTTTATCAAGTTCTACGCCTGTAATTGCACGGTCGCCCTCTAAATAGATACCTAAATCCTTTGCAATAGCGGTAGCGGTTACTATGTGGTCGCCCGTAATCATAACAGGTTTAATTCCCGCCTCGCGACAAACTGCAACTGCATCGCGCGCTTCTTCGCGCGGTGGGTCTATCATACCAACAAGGCCTAGGAAAGTAAGCCCCGATTCAAGTGTTTCGGTTGTAATTTCTTTCGGCAACTCGTCAATTTCTTTATAGCCTATCGCTAGCACACGTAATGCTTGCTCGCTCATGCCTTCGGTGATTTTGCGAGCATTTTCGATATCCCCCGCGGTGCAACGCTCTGCCATAACATCGAAAGCACCTTTTGTAATTACGGTTAGTTTACCGTTTATATTATTTACGGTTGACATAAGTTTTCTGTCAGAATCAAAAGGCAAGGATGCAACACGTGGGCATTCGGCATTTATAGCATCTTTTGCCATTCCGTTTTTATGCGCGGCTAGAATGATTGAAGTTTCTGTGGGGTCGCCTATATGTTGTTCCTTATCATCTATAAAAACTACCGAGCCATCGCAACAAAGCGCACCGAGTTTTAGCAATTTCTTAATTTCTTCGCTACAATTATCGGTTATATCTTCTGTTTTTCCGCTGTCGATATAAGCCTTTGTAAGCGTCATTCTATTTTGGGTAAGAGTACCTGTTTTATCCGAACAGATTACCGAAGCGCTACCTAAGGTTTCTACCGCAGGCAAACGACGAATTAAAGCGTTCCTTTTTACCATACGCTGAACGCCGATTGATAGTACAATTGTAACAATAGCAGGCAAGCCCTCAGGAATAGCCGAAACCGCCAAGGAAACCGCAGTCATAAATATTTCTAGGACAGGGATTTTATTTAGCACGCCAACTAAGAAAATAATCGCGCAAGCGCCCAAAGCCATAAAGCCAAGATATTTGCCAAGTTGCGCCAACTTTTTCTGCAAAGGAGTGCTGCTATCCCCCGCGCCCTCTAAAAGTCCCGCAATCTTACCCATTTCGGTATCCATACCCGTTGCGGTAACAACTGCTAGTGCAGTACCGTAGGTTACGCTACAACCCGAAAAGACCATGTTTGAACGGTCTCCAAGCGGTGCTTTTTCACCGACGATTGCGTTAGCATCCTTTTCACTTGGCACCGACTCGCCCGTTAGTGCAGACTCTTCACTTTTAAGGCTTACACTTTCAATTAGTCTTGCATCGGCAGGTATAAAGTCGCCTGCCTCTAATTTAATAATATCGCCCGGCACTAGTTGTGATGCTTCTATAACTGCCTCTTTGCCGTCTCTAATTACCCTTGCATGAGGCGCAGACATATTTTTAAGCGCATCTAATGCCTTTTCTGCCTTGCTTTCTTGCATAACACCCATTATAGCGTTAAGTACAACGATTAAAAGAATTAGCGCAGGCTCGAAAAGTTCGCCCCAATTCTTTTCAATAACAACAACCGTAAAAGAAACTATAGCGGCTATAATAAGGATTATTATCATAGCATCGCGGAACTGGTCAAAGAAACGGGCAAGCATGCCTTTCTTTTTCTTTTCCGCTAACTTATTTTCACCATGCTTTTCCAAAAGACTGTTTACCGCATTTTGCGATAGTCCGTTCTCTTTGGTTGTTGATAGCTTATTTAGTGCCTCTTGCCAATCCAAGTTATGATATGACAACATTTACTCCTCCTAAAAAGTTCTTTTTAGATATTGTATCACAAAATTATATAAATTTGTTAAAAAATGTTAAATTTATTTTTAAAAAACGCCACGGCTCTATTTTTTAGAACCATGGCATTTTTATTAGTTTTCTAAAATGCTTTTGTAAAGTTTAATGTATTGGTTTGCAGATGCGCCCCAACTATTATCACATTTCATAGCGCGTTCTACCAAGACCTTCCAGCCCTCGCGGTTTCTATAACCTTCAACGGCGCGCCAAACTGCATGTGCCATTTCGTGCGCGTTATAGTTTGTAAAGGTAAAGCCGTTACCCACGCCATGTTCGGAATCAGTAATGGTATCTTTAAGTCCACCTGTTTCGCGAACAATAGGAATAGTACCATACCGAAGCGCCACCATCTGTGCAAGACCGCAAGGTTCTGATTTAGAAGGCATTAAGAAAATGTCCGACCCTGCATATATTTTGTGTGCAAGTTGCGGTATAAAACCTGTTGTAAAGGCAAATTTTTCGGGATACCTTCCTTGCATTTCGTGGAAGAAATTTTCAAACTCTTCTTCGCCTGAACCCAAGATACAAACTTGAACATCCTGTGCCAAAATATCTTCGAAAACGTGTTTTACAAGGTCAAGACCTTTATGCGAAACAAGTCTTGTTACCATACTGATAAGCGGCACATCGTCGCGTACAGGTAGGTGCATTTCGTCTTGCAATTTTGCTTTGTTTATAGCCTTACCGGAAAAATCATCTGATGAATAGTTCTTATAAATAAGGTTATCGGTTTCGGGGTTATAAACCTCCACGTCAATTCCATTAACAATACCGTGCAACTTCCACTCGCGTTCTTTTAAAATCGAGTCTAGTCCGTGCGAATAATACGGTGTTAATATCTCGCTTGCATAAGTTTGGCTAACTGTATTAACTGCGTTTGCACATTCGATTGCACCCTTCATTAAGTTTACACAATCCTCGTACTCTACGTAACGTGTATTATCTCCATTAAGACCTAAAACATCCTCAATAAGTTCCTTACCGTATTTACCTTGGTACTGAATATTGTGAATGGTAAACAGGGTTTTTATACCGCTATAAAAGGGGTCTTGGCTATAATATAACGTTTGGAAAACAGGTGTCATAGCGGTTTGCCAATCGTTACAGTGAATAATATCGGGTTTAAAATCAATATGCTTTAAAATTTCTAGAATAGCGCGAGAGAAGAATGTAAATCTCTCGGCATCATCATAAAATCCGTACAAAGCGCCACGCTTAAAATAATACTCGTTGTCTAAAAGATAATAAACCACCTTGCCAACGCGTGCTTCAAAAATACCGCAATACTGATTACGCCACGCAACCGGTACGGTTATGCTTTTTATAAAGCGCATATTTTCGCGAAGCTCCGACGGTACCGTATCATAAAGCGGCATTACAACGCGGCAACCTACCATTCTATTGCGAAGCGCTTTAGGTAGCGCTCCCGCAACGTCGGCAAGTCCGCCCGACATAGCAAATGGATATGCCTCTGATGAAGCAAAAAGAACTCTCATATCAATTTCCTTTCAACTTTTATATTGTTGTTCCTTTTTTAATAATATAATGGTTAGCCTCTGCACCCATAAGGGTTACACCCTCTGATAAGGTTACGTCTTTATCGGCTGTTACGTATTTAAGATTACAATTATCGCCAATCACACTATCCTGCATTATTATACAGTTTTCTAGTTTTGCGCCTTTGCCTACCTTAACACCTCTAAACAGAACACAGTTTAAAACCTCACCCTCTATTATGCAACCCTCGCCTATAATAGAGTTTTTAACGCTACTACTAAGACCGTATCTGGTTGGCATATCATCACGTGTTTTTGTATAAATTGGGCGTTCGGAATTAAACAAATCTCTGCGAACATCACGGGATAAAAGCGCCATATTAGCATCTGTATAGGACTTAATGCCATCAATGGTTGCAATAAAGTTTTCTACCTTATAACCATATATTTTGCTTGTATTATGAATACCTAACTGTATTGCCCTATTTATACTGTGTATGCCCTGTTCAGTTGCTTTTTTTGCCATTTCTAAAAGCAAATCGCGACGGAAGATTCCGATACTTATACCATAATTGCAAATCTTTCCTGCCTCTTCGGAAATAAGCACCTCATTTATTCTTCCATCTGCCTCGATGCCATAAAGGGTATGACCCGACTCGAAAGCAGGTAGCGGTCCGTTTTTATATGCAATAGTTATATCTGCGCCATTCTTTTTATGTTGCTTGAACATAGCCTTTAAATCAATATTAAGAATAGTATTTGCATCGCATAGCACAACATATTCGTGCTGACCTTTGGAAATATATGAGCGTAGGTTGTGAATAGCGTCTATATGACCTTTATACATTCCCGCATTTCCGTCAATAAACGGTGGCAAGAAAGATATACCACCCATTTTTCTGTCTAGGTCCCACGGTCTGCCCGAACCGATATGGTCCATTAAAGAACGATAGTTAGCGCGTGGCACCAAGCCGATTTTACTGATGCCTGCATTTACTATATTTGAAAGATGAAAATCTATTATTCTGTATCTTCCGCCGAAAGGAACCGAAGCCATAGAACGAACACCGGTTAGTCCTTCTAGCATATGGTCGCTTGTATTTGTAAATACCAAAGCTAATGCATTATTCGCTCTCATTACTTGCTCTCCTTTCTGTTTGCATAAATCATTTCTTGCGGTTTTACCACACCACAAGGCTCTATTATAGCGTTTGGTCCAACAACCGCAACGCCCCATTCTCCATCATATTCCTCGGGGCTTGCGCCGATTATTGCATTTTCGCCAACTATTGCATTCTCGCCAACAACTGCATATTTAACCTCTGCGCCCTTTTTAATTACTGCACCTGGCATTATAAGCGAATCAACAATTTTTGCGCCCTCTTCTATCCTTACGTTTTCAAAAAGGATAGAGAATTCAAGTTCGCCATCTACCTCGCAACCATCAGTAACGAAGGAATTTTGCACCTGTGCTTTATCCGAAATATACTGCGGTGGCGATGACGCTGTGCGAGAATAAATGCGCCATTTATCGTCGGAAAGATTAAGTTCTACTTTTGGGTTTAAAAGGTCTAGGTTCGCCTCCCACAAAGAATCAATAGTACCAACGTCTTTCCAATAATCGTTAAAGTGGTATACCACCATTTTTTCATCATTGTCTAGCATTAAAGGAATTATGTTTTTACCAAAATCGTTTGAAGAATTGGGATTTTGCTCATCTAACGTGAGATAATGCTTCATCTTGTCCCAAGAGAAGATATATATACCCATAGATGCTAAATTGCTTTTTGGATTTTGAGGTTTCTCCTCAAATTCGTAAATAGTTCCATCGGGATTAGTATTCATAATACCAAAGCGCGTTGCTTCCTCGTAAGAAACCTCTAAAACTGCGATAGTGCAAGCAGCCTCTTGCTCTTTATGATAATCAAGCATTTTCGCATAATCCATTTTATAGATATGGTCGCCCGAAAGCACCAAAACGTATTCGGGGTTATATCTTTCTATAAACGGAAAGTTTTGATATATAGCATTTGCGGTTCCCTTATACCAATCTGCCCCTTGCGATTTTTGGTAAGGTGGTAAAACATGCACACCACCCTGCGACCTATCAAGGTCCCAAGGCTTGCCCGAGCCAATATAATCATTAAGTTCCAGCGGTTGATACTGAGTTAGCACACCCACCGTAGTAATGCCCGAGTTTGTGCAGTTCGAAAGCGGAAAATCTATTATTCTGTATTTACCACCATAAGGCACTGCAGGTTTGGCTATATTCTCTGTTAGTACGCCAAGTCTACTGCCCTGACCGCCTGCAAGAAGCATTGCAACACACTCTGTTCTTTTCAATATGATTCACTCCGTTAAAAATAAATTTGATATAAATGCTATTTTTTTGTTCTCTTTATAGTGTTTTTGATTGCGCGTTTTTTAGGTCTTCTCTCTAAATACATTACCGAAAGTGGTGGCAGCCTTAAACTTATAGAATTAGGTAGCCCGTGCATAGAAATCTTTTCACTTGAAATTACCTTTTTAGTAACTGTGCCTGTGCCACCAAACTGCTCATCATCGGTATTAAGTACAATTTCATAATCGCCTGCCTGCTCTACACCGATTCGGTACTCCTCACGCTCGACAGGAACAAAATTGCAAACAACCACCGTCTTTTTGGTCTTTTTGTTGCTTCTGTAAAACGAAATTACACTTTGTTCGTTATCGTCGTTAGAAATCCACTTAAAGCCTTCCCAAGAGGTATCCTCCTCGAAAAATGATTTGTTGCTTTTATAAAAGACATTTAGCGTTCTTACAAAATCCTGCATCTTTTTATGCATATCGTATTCTAAAAGCAACCAATCGAGCTCTGATTTATAGTTCCATTCGATAAACTGCGCAAACTCTTGTCCCATAAACAAAAGCTTTTTCCCGGGATGCGCCATCATATATGCGTAAAACGCCCTGAGCGATGCAAACTTATCGTTATATTCGCCAGGCATTTTAGAAATTAACGAGCATTTACCATGAACCACCTCGTCATGTGAAAGTGGCAACACGTAGTTTTCAGAAAACGCATAGAAGAAAGAAAATGTTAGGGAATCGTGATTGTGCTTGCGGAAAAACGGGTCGAGCGACATATAGCGAAGCATATCGTTCATCCAACCCATATTCC
Organism: Acutalibacteraceae bacterium; assembly: GCA_045656265.1. Classification (GTDB taxonomy): domain Bacteria; phylum Bacillota; class Clostridia; order Oscillospirales; family Acutalibacteraceae; genus UMGS1532. The sequence continues at coordinate 29,731 of JAZOQV010000060.1, forward strand.
ACTTAAAGTTAAAACCTAGTCCGCCATCGTAATCGGGTTTTGTTACCATTGGCCAAGCGGTAGATTCCTCTGCTATCATCAAGATATTTGGGTTAACCGAGAACATAGCGTTATTAACGTTGCGCAAAAACTCTACTGCCTCAAGGTTCTCGTTCCCGCCGTATTTATTCGCAACCCACTCGCCATCTTTGCGGTTATAGTCTAGATAAAGCATTGCGGCAACCGCGTCCACACGAATACCATCTATATGATACATTTTTGCCCAATATACCGCGTTTGAAATTAAAAACGACTGCACCTCGGGTCTGCCATAGTCAAAAACAGCAGTTCCCCACTCTTTATGTTCGCCCTTTCTCTCATCTGCATACTCATAACAAGGAGTACCATCAAAACGCCATAGACCGAAACTGTCTTTCGGGAAATGCGCCGGCACCCAATCAAAAATAACGCCTATACCATTTTGGTGCATAATATCCACAAACTTCATAAAGTCGTGTGGTGTACCATAACGAGAGGTCGGTGCGTAATATCCTGATACCTGATAGCCCCAAGAACCATCAAAAGGATGCTCGCTAACCGGCAAAAGTTCTATATGCGTATAGCCCATATCTTTAACATAAGCCGAAAGTTCCTCTGCCAACGCAATGTAGTCTTTAACACTTCCATCTTTATTCTTACGCCAAGAGCCAAGATGCACCTCGTAAATATTAACAGGAGCATTGTATAATGGTTTGCGGTTTTTAATAAATGAAGAATCTCCCCACTTATACCCCTCTAAATCGTAAATTTTAGAAGCGTTACCAGGAGGAGTTTCGGAATGGAAGGCGTACGGGTCAGCTTTAAGTATAATCTCGCCACTACCTGTTTCGATAGCGTATTTATAGGTAGTGTAGGTTGGAAGTTTTGGCATAATGCACTCCCAAATACCGCCATCTACGTAAAAGCATGAGTTTACCCCTGACTGCCAATCATTAAAATCGCCCACAACACTAACGCTTTTTGCATTTGGCGCCCAAACGCGAAAATATGTTTCTTCTCCTACTGTATGCGAGCCCAAATATTCATTAGCGTTTGTAGCCTTACCGCTTAAAAAACTTTTTATAAATTCCTGCATAACTATAAAAACTTCCTCGCTCCCATAATATATACTTATTTTATCAAATTTAAGATAAATATTCAAGTGCTATTTGTTAAAAATAAATTATTATAAACTATAAAATTATGGCGTATTTTGTAAAATATAGACAAAGAAAATGCCAAAATGTATAATATTCAAAAACTTTATAAAAATATTTGCGGAGGCGATATTATGGAAATATTAAAAAACTGCGCTTTGGCCTTTATTTTTGGCGGAGGACTTTGTGTAATTGGACAGTTGTTTATTGATTATACTAAACTTACACCCGCAAAAATTCTTGTATGTTACGTTACTGTTGGCGTTATACTCGGCGGACTTGGTATTTACAAACCACTTGTGGAAATATTCGGCTGTGGTGCCACCGTGCCACTTACGGGATTTGGTTATAACCTTGCAAAAGGCGTAAAAGAGGCGATTGCATCAGACGGTATTATTGGCATCATTTCGGGAGGAATAACGGGCGCCGCAGCAGGAATTACAGTGGCGATGGTGTCGGGTTTCATCATAGCCCTTTTATCCAAACCGAAAATTAAATAAAAATGCTAAAAAGTGTGGAAAAATCAAAAAAGGTGTGCTATAATAAGGTTTATGAAATTATTTCCTTAAAGGTGATGAACTTTATGAACATTATTACCCTTCGCCAGTTGCACAAAAACACTAATGATTTTTGCGGCGGTGAAATAGAAGTTTGCGGTTGGGTTCGCTCGGTTCGCGCTTCTAAAAACTTTGGATTTATAACAGTAAGCGATGGTACTTTTTTTAAGCCTTTACAAATAGTTTACGGTCAGGAATTAGATAACTTTGACGCTATTTCTAAATTGAACGTAGGTACTGCTATTATCGCACGCGGTAAAATTGTTCTTACCCCCGACGCTCCTCAACCTTTTGAGATGCAGGCTTTGGAGGTTACCGTAGAGGGTGCTTCTACCCCGGACTATCCTTTGCAGAAAAAACGCCACTCGCTTGAATATTTAAGAACTATCACACACTTACGCCCCAGAACCAACACCTTCCAAGCAGTGTTCCGTGTGCGTTCACTTGCGGCTTATGCTATACACAAATTCTTCCAGGAACGCGATTTTGTTTACACCCATACCCCCATTATTACAGGTAGCGACTGCGAGGGTGCGGGCGAAATGTTCCAGGTAACTACTCTTGACCTTAATAATCTACCTAAGAACGAAGATGGTAGCACTAACTTCTCTGAGGACTTCTTCCAAAAGCCAACTAATCTTACCGTTAGCGGTCAATTGAATGGTGAAACGTTTGCTATGGCTTTCCGCAACATTTACACCTTTGGCCCTACCTTCCGCGCAGAAAATAGTAACACCACAAGGCATGCAGCAGAGTTTTGGATGATTGAGCCTGAAATTGCTTTTGCTGATAATGACGATAATATGGCACTTGCCGAGGATATGATTAAATTTATCATTAAATACGTTCTTGACAACGCTCCCGAAGAAATGGAGTTCTTCAATAACTTTGTTGATAAGGGGTTGCTTGACAGACTTAACCTTGTTTTTAACTCGGAGTTTGGTCATATAACCTACACCGACGCTATAAAAGAACTTGAAAAACACAACGATAAGTTCGACTACAAGGTTTATTGGGGTTGCGACCTGCAGACCGAGCACGAAAGATATCTTACCGAAGAAATCTTTAAGCGTCCTGTTTTTGTTACCGACTATCCAAAAGAGATTAAGGCTTTCTATATGAAACTTAATCCCGATGGAAAAACCGTTGCTGCTATGGACTGCTTAGTTCCCGGTATTGGCGAAATCATCGGCGGTAGCCAGCGTGAAGATGATATTGAAAAGCTTACCAAAAGAATGAAAGAATTAAATCTTAACGAGGAAGATTACAAGTTCTATCTCGACCTTCGCCGCTTCGGTTCTGCAAGACACGCAGGCTTCGGTCTTGGCTTTGAAAGATGCATTATGTACCTTACAGGTATTAGCAATATCCGAGATGTGCTACCTTTCCCAAGAACTGTTAACAACTGCGATATTTAACCTAAAAAGGGCGAGCAATTCGCCCTTTTATTATTCTTATTCTTTGTCTAAAGGAGAATACAAATGATTAAATTAAACAGTAATACATACCGAGATAAAATTTATGCCTGTTGGCTTGGCAAAAACATCGGCGGCACTATGGGTGGCCCGTTTGAAGGCAAGCGCGAACTGCTTAATGTTACAGGTTTTACTACCCCTAAAGACACTGTTTTGCCCAATGACGACCTTGATTTGCAACTTGTTTGGTTAGCGGCTTTAGAAAGAACAGGCGCTAAAAACCTAAACGCTAAAGTTTTAGGCGAATATTGGCTTAATTACGTAACACCGCATTGGAACGAATATGGCATTGGTAAGGTTAATATGCAATCCGGTCTTACGCCACCACTTTGCGGCGATTATAGAAACGAATGGAAACACTCAAACGGCGCGTGGATTCGCACAGAAGTATGGGCATGCCTAGCCCCTGCTTGCCCTGATATTGCGGTAAAATATGCTTATGAAGACGCCGTAATAGACCATGGTTGTGGCGAAGGTACCATTGCAGCTATATTTATTGCAGCAATAGAAAGTGCGGCTTTTATAGAAAACGATATAATGAAACTTATCAATATCGGTCTTTCAAAAATACCCGAAAGCAGCCGTGTAGCACAAAGCATAAAACTCCTTTTAGAGTTGTATGAAAGCGGCGCTGATTGGAAAGATGCAAGAAATGCAATTCTAGAACAGAATATGGACATTGGCGACGGGTGGTTCGAAGCGCCGTCAAACGTAGCATACGCAATACTAGGTCTTTTGTATGGTAATGGCGACTTTAAAAATTCTATGCTATATGCCATTAACTGTGGTGATGACACGGACTGTACTGCCGCTACGGTAGGTTCAATTTTAGGTATTATGCACGGAACAGACATAATACCTGAAGATTGGAAAGGCCATATTGGCGACAGCATTGTTACCATTTCTATTGCAAAAGGCGTAATAATGGGACTCCCTGAAACCTGCACCGAACTTACCGATAGAATAATAAGAGCAATGCCTGATATGATTTACGGCAACACGGGCGCCGATAAGCCACTCCCCATAATAATTCATGATGGCGAGACCCAAATTACAGATGGATATTACGATACTCTATATAACGGAGATTTTGCAAGGAAACTCTGCGAAAGACCAGAATATTCGTTTAGTGAAAAACTTAACTTATCGGTAGAGGCCACTATTATATTTAAGAGCGAACCTTTTATCGAACCAAATAAATCATTAAATCTAGACGTTATTTTAAGCAACAATTCGGATTACGGATTAGTACCATATTACGCAGAACTTTCTTGGATATTGCCCGAAGGATTTAGCGTTAGCGGTGCAAAATCTGTCATGGTGCCACACCTAACTATTCGTGATACCGACCCAAAAATCGCATTAAATTACACAATTACCGCAGGCGAAAAAGTCGAGTCTATAAACGAACTAGCACTTAAAATAAAACTAAAAGGTAACGGCACATACTTTATACCAATTAACATTATGGGATAAAAATAACACCCGATAACATCGGGTGTTTTCTTTTTGCAAAATTTTTAAGAATTGCGTGCTTTTTCTGCTTTTCTTGCTTCTCTTGCGGCCTTTAAAGTTTCTTTAGCATTACGCTCGATTTCTTCCCTTATAGCCTTTTCGCGTGCTTTAAGAGTTTTTCTTGCTTGTGCATTTTCAAACACACTTGTGAAGCCGAAAAGTGGCTTTGTGAAGGTTATAAGAAGAAAATCCAAACCGCCAAAGATTGCAAGCCATAAGAAGTTGTTAAGCACGGTTTTAATATAATCAACCTTAGTATCTGCGCCAAGAATATTTACAATAAAAACCAATGAAAGTACAGATAAAATTGCAATTAAAACTGCATCTACTATTACAACAATCTTACGATTGTTACCTTTTTCTAAAAAAGCGTTAATTTTTTCTGACACCAAGAACACTTCCGTTTCAAATTATTTTTAAATATTATACCGCAAAAAACTACCACTGTCAATACTATTTACTGTATGGTGGATAGGTCTTGCAAAATTTATAAAGTTCTGTAATATCGCTTAAAAAAGCATCACGATTATCCGTATCATAACCAAAACTATTGGGGTGAAAAGTTGCCATAAACATAACCTTACCCTTATTTATTGGCTTGCCGTGATTTTCGGCTAAATTAAAATTTTTGTCTATAAGGGTTTTGGCTGCAAGAGTACCGAGGCATAAAACTATTTCGGGTTTTACCAAACTAAACTGCTTGCGAAGACACTTAATACACGCTTCTAAATCGGTTTTCTTTATCCTCTGATAAAGTGGCGCAGCGCAGTTTACCAAATTAGTGATATAAACGCTTTTTGGGTCTATATCAAATAGCGCTAAAGTCTCTTCAACGTACACTAAAGCATCCTTTGATAGCACCTCTGCCTCGCCCTTTACATTAACGGTAGGCTTATCCCCTACTATCATAATTCTAGCTTCGCGATTACCCTTATCAAGCACCCTTTGGCTACTGCAGAGTTCACAACCCTTGCAACGCTTCACCTCTTCTTTTAAGGTAATCCAATCTCCATAGTTATCCATACTATTTACCTACGCAAAACTTACTGAAAACTTCATCTACCACCGCGTTGGTTACCCTCTCGCCCGTTAATGATAAAAGTTCAGCTAGTGCATCATCAATAGCAACCGAAACCGCATCTAAAGTAACGCCACCTTTTAAAAGGCTAAGCGCTTCACTAACATAAGCTTTGGCACTTTCACAACAGTTGCGTTGGCGTTCTGAACAAAGGAGGGTTTCGCTTCCGTCTAACATATAAGTTCCGCAAACCTCTGCTACTATTTTTGAAATAACTTCTACGCAAGCGGTATCCTCGGCAGAAACGACGGCAGTAGGTATATCTTTTAAAAGTGATATATCGAATTGACTTTCGAGGTCGTTTTTATTAACCACCGCGACCGACGGCCTTGTGCGACAGAGTTCTATTAAACTTAAATCTTCGCTATCAGCGGGTTTACTACCGTCAAACACTGCAATTATTAACCCTGCAGTTTCTATCTTGCTACGCGATATACCAACGCCAATTTTTTCTATCTCGTCGTCGGTTTCGCGAAGGCCTGCGGTATCGCTAAGATTTAGTTTTATATCGCCTAAAATAACTGTATCTTCAACAACGTCGCGTGTAGTACCTGCAATAGAGGTAACTATTGAACGGGTGCAACCCGAAAGTGCATTCATTAAAGTAGATTTGCCAACGTTTGGGCGACCGGCAATAACTGCATTTACACCCTCTCTGAGAATTTTACCTGCATCATAATTTTTAAGCATTTCCGAAAGGTCGTTTTTTGCCGAACTCAAGGCGTTTTCAAGTGTTTCGGTGCTAAATTCGGGCAATTCATCATCGGGGTAATCGGAATAAACTGCAAGTCCTGCCGCTGCAGTTAAAAGATTCGATTTTATTCTTTCTACCTGTTTTGAAGCGGCGCCATCTTTTAAAGACAGAGCTGCGCGTTGGGTCTTCTCGCCACTAGCAGAAATTATGCCCATAACCGCCTCTGCCTCTATTAAATCAAGTTTGCCGTTCAAAAAAGCTCTTCGTGTAAACTCGCCACGCTCGGCAGGTTTTGCGCCCGCACTTAAAACTGCGCGCAAGGTCTCTTTTACAACATACATACCACCATGAACCGAAAGTTCAACAACGTCTTCGCCCGTATAACTTTTCGGCGCACGAAAAACCAAAGCAACCGCCTCGTCTATATCGCCTTTGTCATTTTTTACTTTTCCATATAAAGCTGTATAGCCCTCAGCATTTTGCAAGGTTTTACCATTCAAGGCGCAAAAAACCTTATCGGCCACTAGAATAGCATCTTTGCCCGATATTCTTATTACACCTATTCCGCCCTCGCCGTGAGGGGTTGAGATAGCCGCTATTGTGCTACTGTTCATTTTGCATCCTCTTTTGACAAAAACCCACAAACTGTGGGTTTTGTGTTTTATATTTTATTTGCTAATTCCTTTATATATTCGCGCAACTGGTCTTTGACTTCGGGATGATTTAATCCCACCTCAATATTAGCCTGCAATATGCCAAACTTATTGCCCATATCGTATCTAACGCCTGTAAAATCTACGCCAACCATACCATCGCGCACCGCCATTGTTTTCATAGCATCTGTAAGTTGCAATTCACCGCCCGCACCATTTGGTGTGTTTTCTAAAATATCGAAAATATCAGGTGTTAATACACATCTGCCAAGTATTGAATACAAAGACAATACCTTTTCGGGTGTATCGGGTTTTTCTACCATATCAGTAACGCTATATAGATTATTTTCAAGGTTTTCTACTTTTAGAGAACTGTAACGAGAAATCATCTCTGGAGCAACCTCTTTTATGCCAACAACGCCTTTACCGTAAGTTTCGTAAGCACGGCAAAGTTGACCGATTGCAGGGTCCTCGCCAATTATAACGTCATCGCCATAAAGTACTGCAAACGGCTCGTTGCCAACGAATTCTTTAGCGCAAAGTACTGCATGTCCCAACCCTTTTGCTTGCTTTTGACGAATAAAGTAAATGTTTGCGAGATTAGCGGATTTTGCAACCTCGTTAGCAACGTCCTCTTTACCGCGTTTTCTTAGCATATCCTCTAATTCATAAGCGTGGTCAAAATGGTCTTCTATAACACCTTTGCCTCTATTTGTAATAATTAAAATGTCTGTGATACCTGCTTTAACCGCTTCTTCAACTATATACTGAATAGCAGGTTTATCTACTATTGGTAGCATTTCTTTAGGGCATGCTTTTGATGCGGGTAAAATTCTTGTACCAAGACCTGCTGCGGGGATAACTGCTTTTTTTATTTTCATATCAATTCTCCTACTTTCATTATTTTACTAACATAGCAACAATAATACTTTTTCAATATCTGCGCCCGAAAGAATAAGTGAAATTGCCGGCGCCAACATTATTACAGATTCTAAAAGACTTACACCAAGCGGAATTAAGATTGCCGACGCAGAAGAAGGCAAACCCGCAAGTTGATAGAACTGATTGTTGTTAGGAAAGTTTGAAAGTTCTAGCTTTTTTATGCGCTTTGTAGACTGCTTATAATATATGTTCCATGCGTTTACAGCAAGAAAAACCGTAATGCAAAATTTAACAATCGCATCCACAGAGTCAGCGGTTGTAGGCTCAGGAATATTTTCAACCTCATACTCTAAAATCTGTTCGGAAGAATAATCTTTAACTTTATTATACTCGGTTCTTAAAAACTTGCTATCTTCTGCAAAATTAAGACCGGTAATTAAAATTGTTAAAGCGACGCTGATAGCACACAAAAGCGCGCCAACTTTGTACATTTTTCTATAAAAAAACCAAGACGAAACAAAAGGAAATCTTAATAGCAAACCGGTTATAAACACAACCCAATTAAAGCCTGAAACCTTTTTGTCTGTTCTATGAGCAATAATAAATCTGCCCATTATTTTGTCGCGATTTTTAGGACCCACGTAAGCCTCTAGTTTTTTTGTATCCACACCGTTTATTTCTGGTTCTATTTCGGAATAATCGGTAGAGGAAGCGGGGATGGTTGTATTATAATTTATAGGTGTATAATGTGTGTTTTGCTGAAGCGGAGTTTCTTTGCTTTGCAACGGATTACCGCAGTTTTTACAATAGACATATTCCGATTCGTTAATCGCTCCACAACGTGAACAACGCCTACTTTCACCCATACATATTACTCCTTACGTTTATTTTATAACAGAAAATTGCTTACTATCGCCGGTATTACACTACTAAAATAGGTAGAAGCCATAAGAAACAGAAAAGCCAAAAACGGACGAACTCCGCCTTTTTTGCGAAGTTGAATTTCTTCCTCTTCTTCTGTGTTATTTTGTATAGCCTTTACTGAACCAATAGAGTGGCGCATATAATGCCAATCGTTAAAAAGCCCTGCATACACTCGCATACCTATAAGCAATAAAAAGCCCAAAGTAGCCATTAAAAGCGCCGCGGGATTCATAAAATGTTCCATATTATTGGCAACATACTCTGAAAGTTGACTAGTAGTATAATTTATTGGCAAGTTTGCGCTTAAAAACAAATTATAAAAAGGTGTTATGAGCACGTAAGCGGTTATTTCTAATAAAAGATACGCAAAAAATGCACCGTTCATCTTTCTAAAAAAAGCATGGCTAAACGGAGATATAAAACCCATCCAATTCCACGACACGCGATTGCCCGAATCAAAAAACTTTTTAAATTTTGGGATAATTCTGTTTGGCGTGAAAGCAACAAACCTTGCCAAAATCTTAACCTTTACCCCGTCAATTTCTGATTCCTTATCAACCCCACCGTATGGGTCTATTCTAATACCACCGGGGCCGAAACTAATAAAATCTTGCTCGTCATTATTTGTATCGGTTTCATCAACGCTTTTTGCACAAAACGGGCAATACTTCGAATCCTGTGGCAAGGGTTTACCGCACCTGTTACATATATTCCCTTTTTCTTCTATTTGATTTTGAGCATCACTATTGCTATACTGCTTTTCTGTACCGTGATACTCTTGCATACCACAATGGCCCACTGCGGCATAACAATCCCTGTGATGCGGCGCGCCACACTCAGGACAATGAACAATATCATCATCAGAAAATAGGTAGCCGCCACACACAGCGCATTTATCTTTTAATTGTTCGCTCAAAGAGAACTTTCCTCCGATGTTAGTTTTTTTAGTGTGTTGGTAACAAGTTCGAAATACTCTCTTCCGTAATTATGGTACCTCCCTTGCTTTACAAGGTATTTAAGTTGATTTCCACCAATCCAACGCACAGCGCTAACCTCTTCGCGTTGAAGATTTAATGTTTCTATATCTACATCAACCTTGACAAACCACAAGTCTAAAAAAGAGTTCTTTCGTTTCATTCGCCTTGCAAACTGCAAATTTTCTTCCGGAAGGTCTATACCCAGTTCCTCTGCCAATTCGCGTTGCGCAGCAGTTCTTGATTTTTCGCCCGATACCGCCGAGCCGCCCGTTGCTGCCCACTCGCCCGGCATAAGTTTCCTTTTTAGTGAGCGCCTTTGTATAAGCAAACGCCCATTACTATCATACGGCCAAATATGAACTACCAAATGGTATTCATTTGGGTTAAGCCTACGCGCACCACGAACAACGGTTTTGCCCGTAACTTTACCCGAGTGGTCCAAAATATCCCACAATTCCATAGCCGTACCCCCTTTGCTGATTTTATAAATATCAGCGTTTTTCAATAACCTCGCCCTGCTTTTTATAAATGCTTGCAGGTGGTATGGCGCCGCGCACCATTGAAAGAGGATATACATTTGAGTTTCTGCCGATTACGCTTCCCGGGCAAAGCACCGCTGAGCATCCGACCTCTACGTAATCACCCACCATAGCGCCGAATTTTTTAAGTCCGGTCTCTATTATGGTGTTACCCGATTTTACACTTACCAATGATTTATCCGACTTTACGTTTGAGGTAATTGAACCTGCGCCTAGGTGTGACCTATACCCTAGCACAGAATCGCCTACGTAGTTGTAGTGGGGAACCTGAACGTTATCGAAAATTACAACATTTTTAAGTTCGGTAGAATTACCTACAACCGAGTTTTTGCCAACTATTGCATTACCTCTGATAAACGCGCAATGTCTTACCTCTGCGCCACTATCAATTATGCACGGACCTGCAATAAACGCACTTGGGGCGATTTTGGCGGATTTTGAAATCCAAATATTCTCGCCTGTTTTTATAAACTCGTCTTGTGGCAGTTCATTACCCAACTTTACAATAAAATCACTAATCCTTGGTAAAACCTGCCAAGGATACTCTACACCGACAAACAATTCGGCGGCGATTGTATGTTGCAAATCGAAAAGTTCGGTTACTCCAAAATTCAAAATCACCACTCCAACTTTGATATTTGTATATATTATATCAAATTATATATCATATTACAACAACAACTTATGTAAAAACAGTGGCTAAATTGTAAATTTAAAATTAAAAAAGCACCTTTTTAATTTCAAAGGTGCTTTTCTGCTTATGATTTTCTAACTTTTTCAGGACGCTTGATTTCGTTCCACTTTAAATACGCCTCTTTACTTTCTTCTATCGTTTGCAAAAGTTGTTCGCTTTCTTCTTGAACTATAAAGATTTTATAAATGCCATTGTCATAATCAAATCTATAATTTTTACCGCCTACAGAACATTCGCCCAAAGTGAAAACTATATTAGACATTTGGTTAACCTCCGTTTTTAGAATTATTCGTGTTTGCTTATAGATTCTAAAATAACCTTTTCTACCTCTTCGATTTCAATATCGAGCGCTACTGCAAGTTCGCTTTCAATTATACGCCTTGCTTGCTCTAAAAATCGTTCTTCGGTAGAGGTTAGTTTTTTGCCAAGTTTACGCTTGATTTCGCCATTTTCAACAATGTGTTTAATAAGACTTATAACCTGCAGAGAGTCGTAAGACTGCAACGCCTCGCGATATACACGACCAGCATCTCTAATACCCACGTTTGAAAAAGCGTTAGTTTTAATATTTGGTATTTCTTTTATAAGGTTGTTTGCCTCTTCTTTAGACATAACAGGACGTATATACACGCCGCTATCAACAGGCACATAAGCTACGCCATTTGAAATTTTATTTTTCAAAGCATAATAAAGCCTGTTATCCGTACTACTTGCCAACGGTGCTATCGCAGTAACCTCGCAAACACCATTATTACCATATACAATTAAGTCGCCACACTTAAACACATTTTTACCTCTTAGTTTACCGAACAGCAGTATATTACTGCATGACGAGTTGTTTATTCTCCTTCATTATGGGTAAATTATACCATTTTTATTCAATTTTGTCAAAGGGTAAAGCGACAATTTTTTGTGTTTTTTTGCGCTAAAATGTGTGAAATTTACAATAAAACCTATTTATTTGTACTATAAAAAATATCGTTAATGTTACTTTCGCTTTTTAGCTAAACATATTATTCTACTCCCTTTATTACATTTTACCACATAGTCAAAAAATTGCAACAAATCTTAAATAATTCTATTGACACTATTTTTCATAATGTTATAATTATATTAGAAAATTATTGGAGGTAAAAATATGAACCCAATTTTAGAACAAGTGCGTAACGTTGGTTTAATGCCCGTTATTAAACTTACCGACCCCTCAAAAGCCGTTGACCTTGGCCGCGCACTAACACGTGGCGGTATTCCCGTTGCAGAGGTTACCTTCCGTGCAGCAGGCGCAGAAAAAGCAATTGCAGCTATCGCCAAGGAACTACCTGATATGTTAGTCGGCGCAGGTACGGTTATTAACGTTGAACAAGCCGCTTTGGCTATTGATTCAGGCGCTAAATACATCGTTTCCCCCGGTTTTGTTCCTGAGGTTGTAAAATACTGTATCGACAGAGGCGTTCCCGTAATCCCCGGTTGCACTAATGCGAGCGAGGTTAGTGAGGCTGCAAACCTAGGACTAGAGGTTGTAAAATTCTTCCCTGCAGAAGCAATGGGTGGCTTAAAAGTACTAAAAGCATTATCCGGCCCTTTTGCTGCCATGAAGTTTATTCCAACGGGCGGTATCGGACCAGATAATTTGGGTGAATATTTAGCTTTTAAAAAGATTATTGCATGCGGTGGCAGTTGGATGGTACCCGCAAAATTAGTTGATAACAATGATTGGGACGGCATCACAGCGTTAGCACGCGAAGCAGTTACCGCTATGCTAGACGTAAAACTTATGCACATAGGTATAAATAGCGAAAATGAAGCGGTTTCTGCCGATACTGCAAATGCGTTTGGTAATATTATGAATCTTTCTGCCGACGAGGGTCAGGTTTCATATTTTGTTGGTAAATCTATTGAGGTTATGAAAATGAACGGTCGCGGCAAAATGGGCCACATCGCTTTAGGTGTTTCTGACGTTAGCCGTGCAATCCGTTACTATGAATCTCAAGGTGCAGAATTCGATTATGATACACTAAAGCTTGGCGACGACGGCTATGCTAAATTCATTTACTTTAAAAATGACATCGGTGGTTTCGGCGTTCATTTGGTTAAAAACTAGGAGGTAAATTCAATGTTTAAAGCAGTTACTTTTGGCGAACTTATGTTAAGACTTGCACCCGAAGGTTACAACAGATTTGTGCAGTCAGACAACTTTCTTGCTACCTTTGGTGGCGGCGAGGCTAATGTTGCAGTATCATTAGCAAACTATGGTATTGATGCCGCTTTTGTTTCAAAATTGCCCGAGCACGACATCGGTCAAATGGCGGTTAACTCCCTTCGCAAATTCGGTGTTGACACTTCCCTAATCACAAGAGGTGGTGACCGCGTTGGTATTTATTTCTGCGAAAAGGGTGCATCACAACGCCCATCTAAAGTTATTTATGATAGAGCAGGTTCTTCTATTGCAACCGCTACTACCGCAGATTTTGATTGGAATAAAATCTTTGAGGGCGTTAATTGGTTCCACTTTACAGGTATTACCCCAGCTTTAGGCGACAATGTTGCAGAAATCTGCCTAGAGGCTTGCAAAGCCGCTAAAGAGCGTGGCATTACAGTTAGTTGCGACCTTAACTACCGCAAAAAACTTTGGACACGCGAAAAGGCTGGCCAAGTTATGGCAGAACTTATGCCTTATGTTGACGTTTGCATTGCTAACGAAGAAGATGCATCTGACGTATTTGGCATTAAGGCTGAAGACACCGACCTATATGCAGGTAAGGTTAACCACGAAGGTTATAAAGAGGTTGCTAAAAAGTTAGCCGACCGCTTTGGATTTAAAAAGGTTGCTATTACACTTCGCAGTTCTATTTCTGCTAACGATAATGACTGGGCTGCTATGCTATACGACGGTAATGACTACTACTTTAGCAAGAGCTACCACATGCACATTGTTGACCGTGTTGGTGGTGGCGACAGTTTTGGCGGCGGCCTTATCTACTCACAACTTAATGGCTACAGCGCACAAGATAGCATTGAGTTTGCTGTTGCCGCTTCTTGCTTAAAGCACTCAATTGAGGGCGACTACAATATGGTAAGCGTTGCCGAGGTTAAGACTCTTGCCGGTGGCGATGGCTCTGGTAGAGTTCAAAGATAAAGCAAAAATTTTAAGGTGTGGTTTACCACACCTTATTTTTTTGTTTTTTTGTGGCAAACTAAAGAAAAACACGCGGAGAATTATTATGAGAAAAACAAAAATTGTATGCACAATGGGCCCCTCTACAAAGTCAAAAGAAACTTTAAAAGAATTATGCCTTGCAGGTATGAATGTTGCGAGGCTTAATATGTCGCACGAAACCCATGAATCGCACAAGGAAATGATAGACCTAATCAAAGAAGTACGTGCAGAGTTAGGACTTCCAATTGCAATTCTTTTAGACACCAAAGGTCCCGAATACAGAATAAAAACCTTTAAAGATGGTAAGGTGTTTTTAAATACCGGCGACCTTTTTAAATTCACCACCGACGAATTAGAGGGCGATAACACCATTGTTTCGGTTAATTATAAAGGGCTTATAAAAGAACTATCAAAAGGCGATAAAATTTTGCTTAATAACGGACTTCTTATATTCGAGGTCGAGTCTTTAACCGACACTACAGCCACCTGCAAAGTTTTAGTTGGTGGAGAACTATCAAATCGCAAAAGTATGAGTTTCCCGAATAAGATTTTAAAGCAAAAATATTTAAGTGAACAAGATAAGAGCGATATTGCATTCGGTCTGGAGAATGACGTTGATTTTATCGCTTGTTCGTTTGTATCAAGAAAGCAAGACCTAATTGACGTAAAGGATTATCTTAGCAGTCTTGGTGCTGGCGGTGTTGATATTATTGCGAAAATTGAAAATCGTTCGGGCGTAGATAATATTGAAGAAATTTGTAGCGAGTGCGACGGAATAATGATAGCGCGTGGCGATATGGGTGTTGAAATCCCTTTCCCCGAACTGCCATATATACAAAAGAAACTTATCACAACATGCAGACTTTTGGGCAAACGCGTTATTACCGCAACCGAAATGCTTGAATCTATGATTGAAAACCCTCGCCCTACAAGAGCAGAAATATCCGACGTTGCCAACGCAGTTTACGACGGCACGAGCGCTATAATGCTTTCGGGCGAAACCGCCGCAGGTAAATACCCCGTTGAAGCATTAAAGGCTATGTCGCAGATTGCCGAACAAACCGAAAGCGTAATTCACTATAAAAAACGTTTCTCGCGTAACGAATTTAAGATTAAAAACACTGCAGACGCTATATCTCACGCTACTTGCGGCATTGCAATCGACGTTGAGGCAAGCGCTATTGCAGTTTGCACAATCTCTGGAATCACCGCTAGAATGGTGTCCCGTTTCAGACCACCTATGGAGATTATAGGCATTACAACTAGCGAAAAGAATTGGCGTAAACTTGCACTTTCATTTGGTGTTACACCGGTTATGTGTGAGGAATTCAACTCTACCGATGTGCTTTTCTATACCGCGAAAAAACTTACTAAAGATATGTTAGGGTTAACGAGTGGCGATAGAATAGTTATAACAGGCGGTGCCACGGGCAAGGAGGGCAACACCGACCTTATAAAAATTGAGGAATGCTAACTAAGCAAAAAAGTACTGGTAATTTTTAATATATAGTAGTATAATATAGGTAAAGAATTTAGAAATTTCTTCTGTGGCATGAGCAAACACGAATAATCCGAACCTGCCCTAAACGGCATAATTTCGGTGATTTTCGGTTTGTCATCATCCGTAGGCGTTAGCCTTACGGATTCTTCCGCGCCAAAAACCTCTCGAAATTCTACTCTTTTAGGGTCGAAGAATTTTAAAGGAGATGAATTTTTGGCTTTGTGCGGCACAAAACGCAGTTAATCCTTTCGGATTAACGAGTATTTTAACAATGCAAAGGCGAAAATCATCCCTTTAAAATCAAGTTTGGATTATTCGTGTTTGCTTAAGCCACATACATATATTTTAGTTTTTTGGATGGTATTTGTATATGGAAAAACCTATTCGTGTGCTACAATTTAGCCTTAGCGAAAATATTGGTGGCATAGAAACTTTTTTGCGTAATCTATATAAAGAATTTAATCACGATGAAATTCAGTTTGATTTTGTAACTACATATAACTGCCCTGTTTATAAAACAGAGTTAATTGCAAGTGGTGCTCGTATTTACAAGGTGCCCTCGCCTAAAAATGCTATTGGTTATTACCTTGCTATAAAGCGTATTATTACCGAAAACAACTACTCTGTTGTGCATATAAACAAAAACTCGGGCGCAGACCTTGTGCCATTTATAGTAAGCAAAAAATCGGGTGTGCCTGTAATCATAGCCCACGCCCACAATACAAAGTCTACCGTTGGCAAACTTGCAGATGTTTTAAGTTGCTTAAACCGTTCGCGTATGGATAAGTACGCTACCCACTATTTTGCCAGTTCGGAAGAAGCGGCAAACTGGATGTTTGGCAAAAACTTTTGCAAAGAAACCCACGTGCCTATTTTAAAAAACGCAATCTGTCTTTCAGACTTCTCTTATCAGCCCGACAAACGCAACGAGGTAAGGCATCGCCTTTCGGTTGTAGATAAGTTCGTTGTAGGCCATGTTGGTAAATTTTCAGGGCGTAAAAATCACGAGTTTTTATTGGAAATCTTTAAAGAGATTCATTTAAGAAAACCTGACTCTGTACTGCTTTTGGCAGGTACAGGACCACTTGTAGCACAGATACAACAAAAAGCACAAGCGCTTGGCATTGGCGATGTGGTTATGTTTATGGGCGCACAGAACAATGTTAACGAGTATTTTGCCGCTATGGATGCATTTGTTATGCCTTCACTTTTAGAGGATTTACCCGTTGCCGCAATAGAGGCGCAAGCGGCAGGACTACCACTTTTCTTATCCGACACCATCGATAGAGATGCCGAGGTAACTCCTAACGTTAAGTGGCTAAGCCTTGAACAACCACCTAGCATTTGGGCAGATATGATTCTTAACACCTGCGAGGTAATGGAACGCAAACCTCAAGACGAGGCAATCAAAAACGCAGGCTATGATATGGAAACCATAGCAGAGCAACTAAAACCGCTTTATCTTAAAACAAAATAGTAAAATTTAAGGCTTGGGGTGTGTCCCCAAGCCTTCGTTTTTTATTCTATATCAAAATAACTTTGCAAGAGTTCTTTCATTGTGCCTTCGTAAGAGGCCTCTGCTAAAAACTCTATTCCACGCTGTGAGCCCCACGAATAGTACATAATTGTTCTACCGCCGAATTCACACATTTCAAGGTCGCTATTGTTAACGTCTAGCGCTCTGCTAATGCGCTCTCTTTCGTGCTCGGTCAATAGCGGATTTGCTATCATTTTGTCCTTATCTTCCTCATACATTAACACTGGGTTAATTGGGCTATACTCCCACTTTATAAGGTCTTTACTTCTTGCAATAGAGTTAGCGAAACTCCACTCGGGATACTTTTCTAAATATAATACGTAGTAATATGGGTCGCCATCGATAGTATAAATTGCAGGGCCGCCTGCATAGCGTGGATTTTCGTGAAATCTATGTTCTTCTGAAAGCAGTTCCCAATTCTTCATATCGGTAGACTGAGCAAAACGGAACCTGAAACTAATCGGCTTATTTACCTCGATTAGCATGGTGTAAACACCATCTTTTTTGCATATACCCGTATTAAAGGTACGTGTATCCTCGGGGAACACAACCTCGCCAATTATTTCCCAATTTTCAAGGTCAGCAGAGCGGAATACTTTTATTATATTGCTGGTTGCATAACCCTCGGTAGCGTCGGGTGCTTTACCCGTTGTACCTGTAACGTACATATAATCGCCCTCGGTATAGGCGGCGCCAAAATGATAGTTAAAGCCGAATGCTTTAGTTGCCTCGTTAGTTTTAACGTCTACAAACTGAAAATAGGATTGACCAACAGTATTAGCCTCGTTTTGATACTTATCGCGCACCGACTCGAAACGATATAGAACACCCTTAAAAACAATAGGTGTAGTTTCTACCATATCGCACATAATTGTTCCAATCTTGCGAATTTCGGGTCTTTTTGGTGCGGTATAGTGATACCTTTCGGGATTTCTTTCTTCTACATAAGTGATGCTCATAAATCTGCCTCCAAAACTGTTTATAGTCTCATTATATCTGTACCGCAACTTTCAGTCAACAACAATGTTGCTTAATAATAACACTATATTGTTGTACTCGCTTGATACTGCAAAAAGGACTCGAGCTATCGAGTCCTTTTTTCTTATTCGGTAGCGTGACACAGATAATCAAAATCTATCGCGCTATGTTATTTAAATTTCTATAAGTACAGCATCGGTTGCGGGAACTGTTATTTCCTTACCGTCTAGTTTACAGGTAACAGCACAGTCGTGTGGGTTAACTATGATTTGAGCCTTTTTACCCTCTCTGCTTTCCCAAGCGGTTGATAAAACTTCGGGTAGGTTAATGCCGCGGTCTTTATCATTAAACTCTAGATAAATTTCGTTGCACTCGAAATCTTTACCCTCTATCATTTTGCCGGCATATAGGTAATCTTTAGCGGTTTCTTTATAGAACGCAGTTAGGTTTTTAATTAAACGTAAAGTCTTTTCTTTGTTTGGTGCATGCTCGAAATCTCTAGTGCCCCAATGAGTCATAAGGTCGCCGTTAGGAGTTAGAACAAGGGTCATACAGTCTCCTGCTGCAAATGAATATGCAATGCGGTAACGAAGTGTATCAACATCTGTTCTGAATGGGCAAGCAACTTGGTTACCCATAAAGTTGCGAAGATACTCGTGGTAGATATACGCGTGCATTGGCACAGGTTTACCGATTTTATAGTTAACCTCAAATCTATTATCGCTGAACTGCAAATTACCAATAAATGGCTCTGCCGCGGCAGACTCGCAACCAAACAACATATTAGGTGCTAAATCATTCCACTCGCCTAACATATCCTGCATATTCTCGGTCATCCAAGCGCCAGGGCCTGCCGGATGTCCATGCTCTTTACTATAACAGAAATACTGACCGCCACCATGGTTTTGGTCTAGAATCTGGGCATAGTCTACACCGCTTTTAAATAGTGGCACATAAGCCTCTTTTAGCAGTTCGCGACCAACTTCGGATGCAGGGCAAATATCGTAGCCCGAGCGTTGACCTGTACAGATATTACTAATTTCAACCTTGCCGTCAGGGCCTGCACACATACCGCGCCATAACTCGCGCTTGTCATACTCTTCTTGCATATTATATTCATCGATTAAATTACTTTGAATTGTGTAGCCAAAACCTGAACAGTAAACGCCTAAAAGGTCGCCGTTTTTATGCAAAGTATCCTTAAATTCGTTGAAGTTTTCAAGGCTTCCGTAAGGTTCCCAAACATAAGGTGGTGCCCAGGGTGCCGTGCCCTCCCAATGCATTAAAAGGGTCAAAATTCGACTACCTGTTGCCTCTTTGATTTCGTTAATTAAAGGTAAAGCGTTGGTGTATGGATATAGCGCATTGGGGTCCATTTTATCCATATCGTGAATGCCCCTTACGCAGTAAGAAACGATAAGTGGAGCATCTTTATACCACTCTGGTAAATCGGGGTTATCAAGCACTTTTTTAACCCTTTTAGGTAGCGCCGACTCAAACCAAACACGATATTTGTCAGCCGCAGATTCCCATGTAAAACCTACTGCCGCTAAAACAACGGGATAATCGGTAGAGAATGTTTCGCCATAGTTTACGCCACAGAACAAGCGCATCTGCAAAACGATACCCTCATCTACTTCGAAATAATCAAGACCCTTTACGCCGCGCTTTTCGTCGTGTGCGGCAAAATATAGGCCTGCATCATCGAAAAGATATGCCATCATTTGTGAGCAGTGCATATTTGGGAAAATATTATAGTTGCCGCAAGATGGATACTCGGCATCGCGGTATGGCATATCTGCATATTCGCGCCCGCTAGAATCCGAAACGAGCATACCTTCGTTAAATGGCAATAAAAGTTTACCGCCATTGCCCTGTTCGTTATTTTCAACCAATTTTGGCAAGGTAACAAATGGGAAATCAACCCATTCTACCATATATTCATCGCTTGGCGGTGTAACCGAAATGAACCAACCTGCATCCCCGTTTGTATCCTCAAGTTTTACGGTTACTTGCATACCGTCGTAGCTTTTAAAACTGCTATATGTAGCGATATTTTCTTTAACATCGCACTCTGATGAATCAAAGGTGGTTAAGATGATTTTTTCGGCTTTTTGGTTGCGGAGTCTTACGCGAAACAAAGGTTGCTCGCCAACAATTCGCTCTTTATCGTTAAGGCTTAAAGAGGCTATTTTACCGCCTGCAAAATCCACCGAAAGTGATAGATTATTTAGGGTTAATTGATACATAACAATTCCTCCAATTATTATAGTTTACAAATATAATTATTTGTGCTATATTTATAGTATAATGGTTGTTTATCATAAAATCTATACGAAAGACGTGCATAAATAATGCAAAAACACGCATTTATTGATGATATAAAACAGTACGAAACGCAATACGACCCACTGCCAACCGAGGATAGTGTTGCCCTTTATTACGACAAAGAAGCGGTAGCCCTTCCATATTCTGACAGTTTCCCAAAACTGCACTATCACAACAGGTACGAAATAGGCATTTGTTTGTCTGGCGACGGGTTGTTTTTATCCGAAGGTAAATATGCCTCCGTATCCAAAGGCGATATTATTTTTATATCGCCCAAAAGCCGCCACTATTCTCGTTCTTTAGATAAAAACGAGCCTTGTATTTGCCGATTTTTATATTATAAAACCGAGCGAATTGACAAATTTTTAGATTATACCGATGAAAAAGAGTTGCTAAACACCGTTGGGAAAATACCCACAGTTATAAGAGAAAGTGAATTTAAAAAAGCCCATTCTGCATTTATGAAACTTACCGATATAGTGTTGGGCGAGCATAGCCAAAAGGGACTACTTGTCGGCTTGCACCTTTCAGCGCTAATTTTAGAGGCAAACGACTGGTTTTCAAGTGGTAAAAATCACTACAAAGCGGTAGTTCCGTCCATAAGAAAACAAAGCATAAAAGAGGTTGCAGATTACATTTCGCTACACTACAACGAAAACATAACCGCCAAGCAACTGACGCGTATTTGCCACCTTAGCGAAAGCCAATTGCGCCGCCAATTTATCGCCGCATTTGGTATGCCACCGACAAAATACCGAAACCGACTTCGCAGTGATATTGCGGCGGAACTTTTGCTAAAAAGCGAGCAATCTATTGCCGAAATCTCGGAAAGTTTAGGTTATAATTCTACATCTGATTTTTACAGAATGTTTAAGAGTTTTTACGGGGTTTCACCCTCTAAATACCGCAAATCTAACACAGTATAAAAAATAACCACCCAACAAAAGTTGGGTGGTTATAATTTTAAGACTAATTATTTGCTGATTTTATCAAGAATAATCTTTGCGCAGTCAATTTGGTTAGGAATGTTACCATTCTCATCGCGAACGCGCCAGATGTCAGGAGTAATTTCGTCAGCAACAAAGATTTTACCGGTTCCGTCATAGCCAACTTCGATTTTGAAGTCGATAAGTGTAAGACCCATACTTGCAAGTTCAACTTTTAGCACTTCGCCAACACGAGCTACAACATTGAGAGCCTCATCATACTGACCCTCTTTTAAGATGCCTTTCATTTGGCAAAGACGGTCTGTAATTAGTGGGTCGCCCTGCTCGTCATCTTTTAAGGTTACTTCAGCATAAGGTGGGTCAAAAGGAATGCCCTCCTCTAAAGTAAAGCGGCGGCACATACTACCTGCTGTGAAATAACGAACAACAAACTCTAAACGAGGAACTGTAAGATTGCGAACCTTCATAAGACCCTGTTCTATATCAGAGCCTAAGTAGTGAGTAGGAATGCCGTTTTTCTCCATAAGTTCGAAGAAATAGCTAGATACCTCAAGACCAACCTTGCCCTTGCCTTCTACCGAACCGCCAACAGAGTTAGAACCTGGATCGAACACACCATTTTCGCCGGTTGCACTATCTTTAAAGAAAAGATGCACGATGCCTGTAGCCTCGTCTAACATAACGTTTTTTGTTTTGCCTTCGTAAAGTTTTTTCATAATATAAAACCTCCAAACAGAATGTGCCAATTAACCTATAATTTTAATACCCATAAATTATAACATAAAAAAACGTTTTTTTGCAATAGGAAATCGCAAAAAAATGTTATATGTTTACATTTTTGACGATTTACATAAAAATTATGTACGCGGAATAAAGGTTTCAAAAATATATGTACAAAAATCTTTTACTGATTTATCTATTTCTGACTGATTAGCAAAAGTCCAACCAACCGGATACGCACCTAGCAACGTACAAATTTTTCGGTTTAGTTGATTTTTATAAGTATGTTCATAGGATATAAAATCCGGTCGCGACAAAAAATTGAAAAGCAACGCGCCTGCTATTCTTTTATAAAACTCCTCGCCCTTAAATGCGGTTGAAAGTTGACCTCGCATAACATCTGGGCGGTGTTTTTTATACCAAGAAAGTACCAAGGGATAAAAAGACTGAACGTAATACTTTCCGTTATAATCTTTTAGTATGTCATTTGCCGACTCGCAAAGTCTTTTATAGGTTTTAAAATTCGCCTTGAATTCTATAAGTAGTGGCACCTTGCCATCTATCGCCTCTAAACATTCCTTTAAGGTCGGTATTTCGAACCTGTCCTTTATTTTATATCCCTTTATTTCTTTTAACGTAAGGTTTTCAATTTCTTTATCTACACCGCACATACGAAGTAGGTTATCATCGTGAAAAACTACAACCTCGCCATCTTTAGTAACATGGATATCGTTTTCTATAATATAACCTTTTTCTGCGGCGAAAATGAAAGCCTCCAATGTATTTTCGTATATCTCGGGGTCTACTGAATGAAGTCCGCGATGAGCCACATATTTACCCTTTAATTCCTCTCTTGCGGTATGCTTTCTAAGGGTTGGGCAGATAAGAAAAAGCCACAACAAAAGCACTAAACACACTAATATTAAAAGCCAATACATACTAATCCTCCACGTCGAAACTTTCTAGTATGGATTTTGCTTTTTGCGGTTTTTGGTCGCCGTGCCTTACCATAGACATTGTTATAAACGATAGCACTGAAAATGCCACTGCATACGGGAACAAAACGTTGTATCCAAAGCCTAATTTATCTATTAAAAGGCCTGAAAGTAATGGGGTAGTAATTTGCGCAGCCATTGAGAAAGTATAGTAAAAGCCTGTATATTTACCTACATCTGCGCCGCTGCTCATTTCAACAACCATTGGGAAAGAATTAACGTTTATTGCCGCCCAACCAATACCTACTACACCGAAAATCAAATACATTATTGGGGTCTGTGTCCTTAAAAATATTGCAATAAAATAGCAAATGGTCATCATAACGATACCGATTAAAACTGTATTTTTCCTGCCTACCTTTGCAGATAAGAATCCAAGTGGCACAAAAGCCGCTATTGCCGCAACGGTTGCAGTTAAAAGATAACTTGACGAAGTTCCAAGGTCTGCTCCCCACACGTTTACACAGTAACGTGAAAACGCGGTAGTTACCGCATTATACGCCATAAACCATAGGAAAACAGATAATAATATAAGCACCAAACTTTTAAAAACGGATTTGGAAAGTTTACCTTCTTCTGTTGTTTCCTCACTTTCTTCTTTCATATAAGGTTTGGTGGCGGCCACCTCTTTGTTTTCTTTAACGGTAAAGACCATTATAAGCACTGCCACCAACATAAATGCTGCGATTGTTATAAATACAGGATAAAAAGACTGGTCGTTGCTATACACAGTTTCACCCTCTGCATTCTTACTGCTTTTAAGCATAAACATCATAACAACCGTTGCGAATATACCGCCGATATAACCTACCAAATTTATAATCGCATTTCCTTGGCTACGCAAAGATTTTGGCGTAACATCGGGCATATATGCAACAGCAGGCGTACGATAAATAGCCATAACAATAAGCACTGCAACTAGGGTTATAATAAATCCCCAAAAGTTTACTTCCCCTACAAAAACCGACATAATTAGCATCAGTATTACTGCAACAATAGTGCCGAAAAGTATATACGGCGTACGCTTACCAAGTGGAGTTTTTGTTCTATCAGAAATCATTCCAAAAAGCGGTAACATAAATATAGCCAAAACATTATCTATCGACATTATTGCGTTAGCTGCAAAGGTAGAAAGTGAAAACACCTTTTCCAGCAAATATGGTATTACCTGGTCGTAAAACTGCCAGAATGCAAGTATAGACATAAATGCAAAGCCAATTAAGATTGTGCGTTTATAGTTTAGTTTCATACACGCTGCCTCCAATAAAAGTTTAATTAAGTATATCATTATATTGCCCAATATTCAAGAAATAAAAAAACAACAGCGTTATGAACAAGTCCGTTAAAAACAGACAATAGCAAAAAGCAAAAGTTTACGCCATTACATATAGGAAGATTACAAAACTGAGGCATAGGCCTTTAAGCAAACACGAATATAAAAAAGATCACAAATCCCCTCTCAAACAGAGAGATTTTGCAATCTTTCGTAATTTTTATTAAATTTATTCTAAAAACACAAACCCACCAAAATTTCAGCAGGTTTGTCAGTAGTCCAAGCCTTGGCATTCGCCAAGGCTATTTTTTACATATCTATGTCTGTTAGGGTTGCCGCCATAACTGCTTTTATGGTGTGCATACGGTTTTCTGCTTCATCGAAAACTATTGAAGAATCCGATTCGAACACCTCGTCGGTAACCTCCATACAATCGATATTGAATTTTTCGTGTATCTTTTTGCCAATTTCGGTATTAAGGTCGTGGAATGCGGGTAGGCAGTGCATAAATCTACACTGCTCGCCTGCTATATCCATAAGTTCTTTTGTAACCCTATATGGTGTTAGGTCGGCAATACGCTTTTCCCAAACCTCGTCAGGCTCGCCCATAGAAACCCAAACGTCAGTATAAATAACATCTGCGCCTTTTACCGCTTCTTTTGGGTCTTCTATAAATTCTAGAACTGCGCCCGTTTCGTTTGCAATTTTTATGCACTCGTCTACGAGTTCGGCGTTGGGGAAATACTCACGCTTGCTGCAAGCAACGAAGTGCATACCCATTTTAGCGCAACCAACCATTAAAGAGTTGCCCATATTATACCTTGCATCGCCCATATACACTAACTTTTTACCCGAAAGTGTACCAAAATGCTCGATAATGGTTAAAAAGTCGGCTAATATTTGGGTAGGATGAAACTCATTTGTAAGACCATTCCATACGGGTACGCCGGCATAGTATGCCAAATCTTCAACTATTTCCTGACCAAATCCGCGGTACTCGATACCATCGTACATTCTGCCCAAAACCCTTGCTGTATCGGCAATACTTTCTTTTTTGCCAATTTGAGAGCCTGATGGGTCTAGGTAGGTTGGATGCATACCAAGGTCTTTAGCGGCAACCTCGAAAGCACACCTTGTTCTTGTGCTTGTCTTTTCAAAAATAAGGGCAATACTTTTACCCTCGCAAAGCCTATGTGGTTCGCCCTGCTTTTTCTTGGCTTTAAGTTCTGCCGCCAAGGTAATTAAACCCATTATTTCCTCAGGTGTTAGGTCGAGAAGTTTTAGAAAACTTTTACCCTCTAAATTCATATCGTTTCCTCCACTTTATAGGCAAGACTTTATTATATCTATTGCCTCTTTTAAAATGTCCATTGGTATATTAAGCGCGGGTAGAAGCCTTACTTTATCCTTAGCAGTAAGACAAAGCACACCCTTTTCCATACACTGTTTTACTACCTCAGCCGCGGGTTTTGTGGTTTTAATACCAAGCATTAACCCCAGACCGCTTACCGACTCTACACCCTCTGCCGACTCTAACTCTGACCTTATAAGGTTGGATTTTTCTTCTACTTCGCTTAAAAATTCATCGGTTAGCCTTTCTATAATACTTATAGCACCTGCCGCGCATACGGGGTTGCCTCCAAACGTAGAACCATGGTCGCCAAAGCCCAATACATTTTCTACCTTTTTTGAAAGCATTGTAGCACCCAAAGGCAAGCCACCGCCAAGGCCTTTAGCAGTAGAAACTATATCAGGATTTATATCATAGTTCATATATGCATAAAGTTTACCCGTTCTGCCGTTGCCTGTTTGTACCTCGTCTACAATAAGCAAAATATCGTTATCTGCGGCTATTTTTGAAACCGCCTTAACGTATTCACGTGATAGCAGATTTACTCCACCCTCGCCTTGAATACACTCTATCATAATAGCAGCAGTTTTATTCTCTTTTACTGCTTTTTCGAGTGCCTCTATATCCTCTGCCGGTACGTGTAAAAAACCACTAGTTAGCGGATTAAAGAGTTCGTGATAATGCTCTTGACCAGTTGCGGCAAGGGTTGTTAAAGTTCTGCCGTGAAAACTGTTTTCTAAAGTGATTATATTATAGTACTCGCTGCCCTTATTATCGGCGGCGTATTTTCTAGCCACTTTAATTGCGCACTCGTTAGCCTCTGCGCCTGAATTGCTGAAAAACACTTTACTAAACCCCGTCTTTTCACAAAGAAGTTTGGCAAGTTTGGCACAAGGCTCGGTATAATAAAGGTTTGAGGTGTGCTGAAGTTTTGAGAGTTGCTCTGCTACTGCGGTCTGCCACTCTATATCTACGTAACCGAATGAAGTTACGCCGATACCACTGCCCATATCGATATATCTATCGCCCTTTACGTCATAGGCTTCCGAGCCCATACCGCTTACAAGTTCCAAAGGAAAGCGGTTATAAGTGCCGGCAACATACTCTTTATCAATACTTTTAAACTCTTTCATGCCTTTCCCCCATAACCATTGTACCTGCACCCTCGTCGGTAAGAATTTCCATCAAGATAGAGTGTGGCACCCTGCCGTCCATAATGATTACATTTTTAACGCCTTTATGAATAGCCTCAATACAGCAATCAACCTTTGGTATCATACCGCCCGAAACTACACCCTCTTGCTTTAGTTTCTCCGCCTCGTCTATAGTAACGTCTGGAATTAGGGTAGATGGGTCGTCCTTATCATGTAATATACCTGCAATATCGGTCATCATAATAAGTCTTTCGGCATTAAGTGCGCCCGCGATATATGCGGCGGCAGTATCGCCGTTTATGTTATAGGCATTACCATCTTTATCGCAACCAATGGTTGAAACTACGGGGATGTAGCCACGCTCTAAAAGGTCGGTAATAGGCATAATATTTACCCTTGTAACCTTGCCAACGTAACCCAATCTTTCGTCCTTCATTTCGGCTTCTATTAGTCTTCCGTCCATACCCGAAATACCCATAGCCTTGCCGCCCTTTGTTTCCAAAAGATTAACTAAAGTCTTATTAACCTTACCGGCAAGCACCATTTGAACTATATCAACGGTCTCTTTATCGGTTACGCGAAGTCCATCAACAAACTGCGCTTTTTTGCCAAGTTTTTCCATAAGTTCACTAATTTCAGGGCCGCCACCGTGGACTAATACTACCTTAACACCAATAAGCCATAGAAGAACAATATCCTCCATAACCTGTTGCTTTAGTTTTTCGTTAATCATAGCGTTTCCGCCGTATTTTACAACAACAATTTTGCCATTATAACGCTTAATATAAGGTAGTGCTTGGGTTAGTACCTCGGCACGCTCTGCGTTTGAAAAGTTTTCCATATTTTTCACCACTTATGTACGGTAATCTCCGTTTATTTTTACATAATCGTAGGTAAGGTCGCAACCCCACGCGGTAGCTGAAAATGCGCCATCGCCTAAGCCTACGATAATTTCTATTTCCTTTTGTAAGAGAATTTCCTTGGCTATTTCCTCAGAAAACTCTATACCTGCGCCGTTTTTGCAAACTGCAATCTCGCCGGCAGATGATTTAAAGGACACATCAACGCGATTTACATCTACCTCTGCACCGCTGTAACCAATCGCGCAAAGCACCCTGCCCCAGTTAGCATCTGCGCCAAACATAGCCGCTTTTAAAAGGCTTGAACATATTACGCTTTTTGCAACTGTTTTAGCGGTAATTTCACTATCCGCGCCGCTAACTTTACATTCAAGAAGTTTCGTAGCGCCTTCGCCATCGCCTGCAATCATTCTACAGAGTGCAACAGTTACTGTGTTAAGCGCCTTCATAAACTCGTAAAAATCTTCGTTTTCACTTGTAATTTCAGGGTTGCCTGCAAGACCGTTAGCCAACATTGCAACCATATCATTAGTTGAGGTATCGCCATCTATACTAATCATATTAAATGTGTTTTTAATATCGCCAGAAAGTGCTTTTTGCAACATTTTGGGGCTGATAGATACGTCGGTTGTGATAAATACAAGCATGGTTGCCATATTGGGATGTATCATACCGCTACCCTTTGCGATACCGCCGATTCGACAAGTTTTGCCAGAAAGTGTAAATTCAACCGCTACCTCTTTAGCGATAGTATCGGTGGTCATAATAGCCTCTGCCGCGGCAGCACTGCCATTATCGTTAAGTGTGTTTTTAAGTTTTGGTATGCCCTCTTTAATTGGGGTAATATCTAAAGGTTGACCGATAACACCTGTTGATGCAACAACAACATCTTTGCTATCTATTCCTAAACTTTCGCCCAAAAGGTTACAGGTTTCGGTTGCAATTTCTATACCGTTTGCATTACAAGTATTTGCGTTTCCGCTATTGCAGATAATTGCCCTAGCCACACCATTTTCTATGTTACTTTTTGTAACGGTTAGGGGCGCGCCCTTAACTAGATTAGTAGTATATACTGCCCCCGCAGACGCGGGCACTTCACTATATATTAAAGCCAAATCGCGTTTTGTACGATTTTTGCGTATACCACAATGTATTCCACTAGCCAAAAAACCTTTAGCGGCACATACACCGCCCGAAATTGTTTTCATGGTTATTCTCCTCTCTTTAATCCGGTCGTTTCATCTAACCTCAAAAGTATGTTCATATTCTGTATTGCGGCGCCCGATGCGCCTTTGCCAAGGTTATCAAAACGAGCGACAAGTACGGGGTTTTCTTGAGAGCCACAAACGGTAATTTGCATATCATCGCGACCCGACAAAGCCGCCGCCGACATAAAGCCCTGCTCGTCCGCATTTTCTACAAAACTTACTAATCCGCCCCCGTAATAGTTTTTATATACTTCCTTTATATCCTCTACACTGCCCTTAATTTGCGACCCACAAAGTGGCACGGTTACCTCCATACCGCTATAAAAGTCGGCAACTATGGGTTGGAATGATGGCGCATTTTTAAGTCCGCACACCTTTGACATTTCAGGTAAATGCTTATGCGCGCCACCTAGAGCGTACTGACGAGGCGCTTTAAGAAGTGGGTCGCGGTCCTTTGATTCGTAATCAGCAATCATTTTTTTGCCGCCGCCCGAATAACCTGTTAGCGAAAA
>JAZOQV010000061.1:0-23226 GCA_045656265.1 Acutalibacteraceae bacterium
GCAGAGCAGAATTTATCCACACCTGCAACAATTTCAGCACCGTTTTGTTCACTTACGCGCTGGGTAACAACATTACCCATTTTGCCGCCGCAACCTACAAGAATGATTTTTAACATTACTACAACTCCTAATATCTAAAAAACTGTTGAACAGTAAGTTTATTTGTGTTATATTAAATAATAACATTTGACGAAATAAAAGTCAATATTATAAGGTTATTATTTGGAGTACTACCTATGAACAAAAGCGATTTTTATTACGATTTGCCCGAAAGGCTTATCGCACAAACACCTATCGAGCCGCGTAACGCATCAAGACTTATGGCGTTAGGCAAGCAAAGTGGCGAGATAGAGCATAAAAAGTTTACAGACCTTTTTGACTATCTCAAAACGGGCGACTGCTTAATATTAAATAACACAAGGGTTTTGCCGGCTAGAATTTTCGGCACTCGTAAGGATACAGGCTCGGTAGTAGAGTTTGTGCTTTTAAAGCAAAAAAGTAATACGGTTTGGGAGTGTATAGCAGGCCCCGGTAAAAAAGCGCGAGAGGGTAAAGAGTTTACTTTTTCCGAAGAACTTTCTTGCAAGGTTTTAGAAGTTTTACCCGATGGTAACCGAGTTATTGAGTTTTATTTTAGTGGTAATTTTTACGAGATTTTAGATAGGGTAGGCGAAATGCCACTGCCACATTATATAAAAGAAAAACTCGAGGATAAAGAACGTTATCAAACAGTATATTCAAAAGAAACAGGCTCGGCGGCAGCGCCAACCGCGGGTTTGCATTTCACACCCGAAATGCTAGATGAGATTAAAGCAAGAGGCATAAATATTGGCTACGTTACTTTGCACGTAGGTCTTGGCACTTTCAGACCCGTTAAGGTTGAAAATATTAAAGAGCATAAAATGCACAGTGAGCATTATTATCTACCACAAGAAACTGCTGATTTAATAAACGAAACCAAACAAAACGGTGGCAGGGTAATATGTGTTGGCACAACAAGTTGCCGCACGGTTGAAAGCGTTGCGTCTTTGGGCGAGATAACAGAACGTAGCGGCGATACAGATATATTCATATATCCGGGATATACCTTTAAGTGTATGGATGGTCTAATTACAAACTTCCACTTGCCCGAAAGCACACTTATAATGCTTGTTTCGGCGTTTGCAGGTTACGAGAATACCTTGAATGCGTATAAAGAGGCGGTAAAAGAAGAATATCGTTTCTTCAGTTTCGGCGATGCTATGCTCATCCTTTAAAGGATGAGCAGGTAAGAAGTAAGAGGTAATAGTGAAGAAGTAAGGTGTCGGCTTCGCCGACGGATTATAAAAATTTATTTCACATATGCCGTAAACATCGATGATGCTATGTTAATATTGTAATTGAATTTTGGAGTGTAAAATGTTTAAAGTTATTAAAAAACAAGGAACTGCCCGTAGGGGCGAGTTTACTACCGTTCACGGAACAGTGCAGACTCCTGCTTTTATGAACGTTGCAACTGCAGCGGCAATAAAAGGCGGCGTTTCAACAAAGGATTTAGAGGATGTCAACTGTCAAGTAATGCTTTGCAATACCTACCATTTGCACCTTCGTCCAAGCGATAAAGTTGTTCGTCAGATGGGCGGCCTTCATAAATTTGCGGTTTGGGAAAGACCAATTTTAACCGATAGCGGTGGCTTTCAGGTTTTTTCGCTTGCTTCTTTAAGAAAGATTAAAGAAGAGGGCGTAACTTTCAATTCGCATATTGACGGACGCCGTATATTTATGGGTCCCGAGGAAAGTATGCAAATTCAGTCGAATTTAGGCTCTACTATCGCTATGGCTTTTGACGAGTGTATAGAAAATCCTGCGCCAAGAAAGTATGTTGCCGACTCTTGCGACCGCACTTTCAGATGGCTTCAGCGCTCAAAAAAAGAAATGCAAAGATTAAACAGTTTAGAGGATACTGTAAACCCTAACCAAATGCTTTTTGGTATAAATCAAGGTTCTACTTATGCTGATATACGTGCCGACCATATGAAGCGTATAGCAGAACTTGATTTACCGGGCTATGCAATAGGCGGTCTTGCAGTTGGCGAAACAGCTGAGGAAATGTATAATATTATCGAAGCGGTTGAGCCACACATGCCACAAGATAAACCTAGATACTTAATGGGTGTTGGTACTCCGGTAAATATTTTAGAAGCTGTCGAGCGAGGCGTGGATTTGTTTGACTGCGTTATGCCAAGCAGAAATGCAAGGCACGGACATTTGTTTACTTCAATGGGCATAATAAACCTTAATAATAGTAAGTACGCAACAGACCCACTGCCAATAGACCCTAACTGTAACTGTCCTGCTTGCCGTAGATATTCTAGGGCATATTTAAAGCATCTTTTAAAGGCTGGCGAAATGCTTGGTATGAGAATGCTAGTGCTTCATAATTTGTATTTTTATAATAATTTAATGCAAGATATCAGAGATGCGTTGGATAACGACCTATTTGATAGTTTCAAGAAAGACGCTATCGAGCGAATTGGCAAAAGAATATAATTATTAACAGTTCTTTAATTTGCCAAAAATTACTTGAAAAAGCAATGCTTATGTTGTATAATAGCAATAGTTGAAAAGCAAAAATAACGGAGGTATATATAATGAACTTTTTAACCCTTACAAGTGGTTCGGGTGCCACACCAGCCGCTTCAAACCCAATAATGACAATTGTTATGTTTGGTATCATCATCGTAGTTTTCTATTTCTTTATGATTCGCCCACAGAAAAAACGCCAAAAGGAAGAAGAAAAAATGCGTAACAGCCTTCAAATTGGCGACGAGGTTACTTCTATCGGCGGTATTGTTGGCAGAGTAGTTTCTATTAAAGATGATAGTATAATTTTAGAGTCTCCTGCGGACCATTCTAAAATTAAACTTTTAAGAGCTGCAATTCAAACAAACAACACCGTTCACGAAGAAGAGGCAAAGGTTAACGGCAAATCGGCTAAAAAATAATAAGTAATTTATTTCACTTCCTAAGAATATGATTTAGTAATCATTATTTTTGGGAAGTGTTTTTTATGAAAAAAAGTTACTCGGTTACCGCCAGTTACTCAAAACCAACTGTCTTTGCAATCGGTACCGCTATTGCAGTGATAGTAGCCGCCTTGATGCTACTTTTATTTGCTTTTTTTATGACAGTAGTGGATATTCCAAAAGGCTATGCGTTTCCTCTTTCGTCTATTGCTATGGGGGTAGGTAGTTTTTTTGGTGCCGGATACTCTGCAAAAAAATTAAAAGAAAAAGGTTATCTATGTGGATTGGTTGTAGGGGCAATATTGTTTTTAATATGCACTTTTGTAGGCGTTTTTGTTAACGGAGTGCAGTTTACAGCCCTAACGCCTTTGCGCGCAATTATAAGCGTTTTAATGGGTATGATTGGTGGTATTACAGGTATAAATTCAAGCAGTACTCGTACTTTGGTAAAGTAAAATGAGTGCTTTTAAACGTATAATTTCATTTGTTCTTTCGCTTGCAATTATCTTTTTGGGTGTATATAATAAAAAAGCAAAAGCAAACTCCGTTTATTCGGACTTAAGTTCTACTATAATAATAGATGCAGGACACGGCGGGTTTGATGCAGGAGCTTCGGCGGATGATGGTACACTAGAGAAAAATATAAATCTAGATATTGCAAATGCACTTAACGATATACTTATAGCATATGGTTATGAGACAGTTTTAACCCGTACAGACGATAATGCGCTTTCGGTGGATAAAAGCAGCAATACCACCAAACAGCAAGACCTTGAATGTCGCGTTGATTTTACTAAAAAATATCCAAACTCGATTTTTATTAGCATACACCAAAATAAATTTGAAATGTCGTCGGTGCATGGCTTTCAAACCTTTTATAGTAAAAATCATAGCAACTCGAAGCTACTTGCCGAGTGTATACAGGGGTCTGCTAAAAAAATTGTGCAACCCGATAATGAAAGACCTGTAAAGGTAGACACTCGCAAGGTGTATATTATGGAAAAAATAATGGTGCCTGCAGTAATTGTAGAGTGTGGTTTTTTAAGTAACACTGAGGAATTAGCAAAACTAAAAAGCGAAAGTTACAGAATGCTTTTAGCCTATTCTGTGGCGGACGGTATTTTAATGTATTTAAAAGAAAATAAAGATAAAGGAAGTTAAAAAATGTCAGCAAAGGCAAAAACAGTTTACGTATGTAGCGAATGCGGTTATGAAAGTCCGAAGTGGTCGGGTAAATGCCCCGAATGTGAGGCATGGAATACTATGGAGGAACAGTTAGCAGAATCTAAAATAAATATGGCATCTGCGCCACGTTCACTTGCTAATCTTACTGCTTCGCCGGTTACCGAAATAAGCCTTGAAAACGAGCATAGATATATTAGTGGAATAGCCGAACTTGATAGGGTATTGGGCGGCGGCATCGTTAAAGGTTCGGTTGTACTTTTAAGTGGTGAACCTGGTATTGGTAAATCCACAATCCTTCTTCAAATGTGTGGCAAAATAGCAGGTAATTACAACATTCTTTACGTATCGGGCGAGGAATCTTCGCGCCAACTTAAATTGCGTGCTGCAAGACTAAATGTAAACAACGGAAATCTTCTTGTTATGGCAGAGAACGAGGCAGAGGCTATTTGCGAATTTATACATAGTAATAAACCCGATATTGTTATGATAGACTCAATTCAAACAATGAACATTTCAGAGCTTAATACTTCAGCAGGCAGTATTTCGCAGGTTAGGGAATGTACAAATCTCTTTATGCGAACTGCAAAGCAACTGGATATACCTATCTTTATTGTTGGCCACGTTAATAAAGATGGTGGTATAGCGGGCCCAAAAGTAATGGAGCATATTGTGGATGCTGTGCTTTATTTTGAGGGCGATAGAAACTACGCTTACAGAATATTACGCGCTACAAAAAATCGCTTTGGCTCTACTAATGAAATTGGCGTGTTTGAAATGCGCGATACAGGTCTATGTGAAGTGCCTAATCCATCGGAAATGTTGCTTTCGGGAAGAATGGCTAATGTTTCGGGCAACTGTATAGCCTGCACTATGGAAGGCACACGCCCAATTCTTGCCGAAATACAAGGACTTGTCAGTGTTACGGGATTTGGTACACCACGCCGAATGGCAACCGGCTTTGATTATAACCGTATGAACTTAATTTTGGCGGTTTTGGAAAAGCGTTTAGGCTTTTATTTCTCAAATCAAGACGTATACTTGAACGTTGTAGGCGGTTTGCGATTAGACGAACCTGCTACCGACCTTTCGGTTGCATTAACGCTTGTTTCGGGCTTAAAAGATTTAGCAATAGGGGACGGAATTACTGCTTTTGGCGAGGTTGGGCTTTCGGGTGAACTTCGTTCAGTTCCGCACGCTAGTGAGCGTATTAAAGAGGCAGAGCGACTCGGATTTAAAAAATGTATTTTCCCGCACAGTTGCCTAAAACAAATTGATGCTTCAGCGTTCTCTATCGAACTCCTTAGTGTTCGCAGTCTTAAAGAGGCTGTTGCTGCCGCTTTTTGCTAAAAAATGAGGGCAGCCGCCCAAAGAATTTGTTATAACACTTATTTTGTCTAGTTGGCAGTATCCATCTTTTTGGTGTTTGCATTGATTTGCACATTGAATAATGCTCATTTTTGCCCTCCAAAAATAGTTGTTTCTAAATAGCAAGTCTATGCAAAATTAGTCTAAAAATACAAAACATTTAAAATTAACTTGACTTTTTTATGTTGTGCAAAAGCTTTCTTTTATTTGGGTATAATAACCTAGAAAAAAGAAAGTTTTTTGTAATAAAAAGGTTTACAAAATATGGTATTTGTCGTATAATAAATAAGAATATAGTCTATTTTGGAGGATGTTAAATTGGCCATTAGTGAAATAGCCATTAAAGGCGCTACTGAGCATAATTTAAAAAACATAAATGTAAAAATACCAAGGGACAAGCTTGTGGTGTTAACCGGTCTTTCCGGTTCGGGCAAATCTTCGCTTGCCTTTGATACTATTTATGCAGAGGGTCAACGCAGATACGTTGAGTCTTTATCTTCCTATGCCAGAATGTTTTTGGGTCAAATGGAAAAACCAAAGGTTGAAAGTATAGAAGGCCTTTCGCCCGCAATTTCTATTGACCAAAAAACAACCTCTAAAAATCCGCGTTCAACCGTCGGTACAGTTACCGAAATTTACGATTATTTAAGGCTATTGTATGCTAGAATCGGTATACCTCACTGTCCGGTTTGCGGTAAAGAAATATTAAGGCAAACCGTAGACCAGATTGTTGACAAGGTTCTAACACTAAAAGAGGGGACTAAAATTCAACTTTTAGCGCCAATCGTTCGTGGTAGAAAAGGTACCCACGAAAAAGAATTCGAGTCTGCTAGAAAATCAGGTTATGCAAGGGTTAGGGTAGATGGAAACGTTTACGACCTTACCGAAGAAATAAATTTAGAAAAAAACAAAAAGCACAATATAGAAATAATAGTTGACCGTTTGGTTATCAAAGAGGGTATTAAAAGCAGACTTGCCGATAGTTTAGAAACTGCTTCTTCTTTGAGCGGAGGACTAACTATTGTTGATGTGATTGGCGGGGAAGAATTACAATTTTCTGAAAGTTACGCCTGCCCCGACCACGATATAAGCGTGCCGGAATTAGAACCAAATATGTTCTCGTTCAATAACCCGTTTGGCGCTTGTCAAACATGTTCGGGCTTGGGTATGTTTATGAAGGTTAACGAAAACCTTGTTGTGCCCGATAAAAGCAAATCTTTAGCAGAGGGAGCTATAAGGGCAAGCGGTTGGAATGGTGGTGGCTCTTGGAATAACCCACACCTAGCCTCTTTTGCCGTTATGTATTACCAAGGTCTATCAGAAAAGTATGGGTTTGATATAAATGATCCGTTTGAGTCGCTTTCTAAAGAGGCACAAAATGCAGTGCTTTATGGTACGGGCGAGGAAAAGATAAAGTTTACCCGTAAAAGCGATTGGGGCGGCGGCACCTATAATTCCACTTTCGAGGGTGTTATACCTAACCTAGAACGTAGATATAAAGAAACCCAAAGCGATAGTGCAAGGGCTGAAATTGAGGCATATATGTCGGCTTGCGATTGTCCCGAATGTAAGGGTGCAAGGCTTAATAAGGCCTCGTTAAGCGTTACTGTCGGTGGGCTTAATATTAAAGAACTTTGCGATTTGTCTATAACAAAAGCAATCGATTTTATTGATAAGTTACAGTTTACAAACCGAGAAATGCTTATCTCTAAGCCCATTGTTAAAGAGGTTAAGTCAAGATTAGACTTTTTAAGCAGCGTGGGATTAGAGTATTTAACATTAAGCAGAAGTTCGGGCAGCCTTTCGGGTGGTGAAAGCCAAAGAATTCGACTGGCAACCCAAATTGGCTCATCTTTAATGGGCGTTTTGTATATTTTAGACGAGCCAAGTATCGGCCTTCATCAACGCGATAATGAAAAACTTTTAGGCACTCTTTGTCGTCTTCGCGATTTAGGTAATACGCTTATTGTAGTTGAGCACGATGAAGATACTATGCTAGCGGCAGATTACATTGTAGATATCGGCCCAGGTGCAGGTGTACACGGTGGTAATGTTGTTTGCGCAGGCACACCCAAAGAGGTTATGGCTTGTAAAGACTCGATTACGGGCGATTATCTTTCGGGTAGGCGCAAAATCCCCGTACCCGAAAAGCGTAGAAAAGGCAACGGAAAAGCGCTTACGGTTTTAGGCGCATCACAAAACAACCTTAAAATTAAAAAGGTGGATATACCACTAGGACAGTTCGTTTGTGTAACAGGTGTTTCGGGCTCGGGTAAATCTACCTTGGTTAATGAGATTATATATAAGCGTCTTTCGCATGAGCTAAATGGTTCACGCACCGTTTGGGGCGAGCATAAGGGAATGGAAGGCGTAGAAAACCTTGATAAAGTTATTGAAATAGACCAATCGCCAATAGGTAGAACACCTCGCTCTAATCCGGCTACCTATACAGGAGTGTTTACCGACATTCGTGAACTTTATGCAAGCACTGCCGATGCAAAAATGCGCGGATATAACAGTGGCAGATTTTCATTTAACGTTAAAGGCGGTAGATGTGAGGCCTGCCAAGGCGATGGTATAATAAAGATTGAAATGCATTTTTTGCCCGATGTTTACGTACCTTGTGAGGTTTGTGGAGGTAAAAGATATAACCGAGAAACTTTAGAGGTTAAGTATAAGGGTAAGAATATCCACGATGTGCTTGATATGACTATTGAGGAGGGCGTAAGTTTCTTTGCAAGTTTGCCTAAAATCAGCAGAAAACTGCAAACTCTATATGATGTAGGTCTTGGTTACGTAAAACTTGGTCAACCTGCAACAACACTTTCGGGCGGCGAGGCACAACGTGTTAAACTTGCAACCGAACTTTCAAAAAGGCCAACAGGTAAGACTATTTATATATTAGACGAGCCTACAACTGGCCTTCATACTGCAGACGTGCAAAAACTTTTGGATGTTTTAAATCGTCTTGTGGATGCAGGCAACTCAATTGTAGTTATCGAACACAATCTTGACGTTATAAAAACTGCCGACTATATTATTGACCTAGGCCCCGAGGGTGGCGACAATGGTGGTACAGTGGTTGTTAGTGGTACTCCCGAAAAGGTTGCAGAGTGCGAAAAATCACACACCGGCAGATTTCTTAAGAAATTGCTTTAAATTTACACATTATTAACTAATGCCGCATTATTTTGCAATATAATAAAAGAGTAGGAGGGTAAAGTTATGTTTGGATACGTAAAGGCGTATAAGCCTGAACTTCGTGTGTGGGAACTCGAAACCTACAAAGCGGTTTATTGTTCGCTGTGTAGAAACCTGGGCAAAACATACGGTGTTCTAACTCGCTTTACCCTAAGTTACGATTTTGTGTTTTTAGCCTTGCTTGCACATTCGTTAGAAAACGGGCAAGATAATTTTAAAAATCTGCGATGTCCGTTTAACCCTCTCAAAAAATGCAAGCAGTGTGCCGATAAAACCAAAGGACTGAATTTAAGTTCTGCCGCCGCTATGATTATGCTTTACTATAAAGCAGAGGATAACGTAAGTGATAGCAAGGGCGTTAAAAAACTTTTTTATAAACTTATGCTTCCTTTCTTTAAATCAAAACGTAAGAAAGCGGAGAAATTGTATCCGGATATAGATAGTATTGTTAAAGACTATATTGAGGCGCAAGTAGTATTAGAGCAAAATCATTGTAGTAATATAGACGAAATTTGTGAACCTACCTCAAAAGCACTTGCAAGGATATTTGAAATGTGTAGCGAGGGTGAAGAGCAAAAGAGGGTACTTAACAACCTTGGCTACTGCCTTGGTAAATGGATATACTTAATCGACTGCGCTAATGATATTGAAAAGGATATAAAAAGTGGCAGTTACAATGTGCTACGTTATTCTATTCCCCAGGGCGAAGACCCTAAAAATTATTCAAAAGAAACACTAGTTCCAATACTTAATACCTGTATAAGCAACGCTACTTTAAGTTTTGAATTACTGGATATAAAAAAATATAAAGGTATTCTTGAAAATATACTGTATCTTGGACTTAAAGCAAGCCAGAAAGCAGTTTTCGAAAAGGAGAAAAAATAAATGTCAGACCCATATTCAATTCTAGGTATTTCTAAAAACGCAACCGACGAAGAGGTTAAAAAGGCATATCGCGAATTGGCTAGAAAGTACCACCCCGACGCTTATGCTGATAACCCTCTTGCTGATTTGGCGGCAGAAAAAATGCAAGAAATAAATTCGGCGTACGATGCTATTATGGCAGAGCGTAAGCAGAGCGGAAATTCGGGTGGATGGAATCCGCAAAGCGATTCATCGTCGCAATATTCGGATGTTCGTAATTATATAATAAACGGTAGATACGAAGAGGCGCAGGAACTTTTAGACGGTGTGCCACTAAGTAATCGCGATGCAGAGTGGTATTTCTTAAACGGCTCGGTTTTATATAAACGCGGCTGGTTTGATAATGCCTATTCAAGTCTTGCTACCGCTTGCAGAATGAATCCCAATAATGCAGAGTACAGAGCGGCTTTTGATAGGGTTCAAAAGCAACGTACAGGCGGATTTAATAATTATGGTGGTTACCGTCAATCAAGTTATGGTAATGGTGGTTGTGATGCTTGCGATGTTTGTCAAGCGTTATGGTGTGCCGACTGTTGTTGTGAATGTATGGGTGGCGACTTCATTCGTTGTTGTTAGGTGAACAAATGAAAAACAGTAAAAAAACTGCTTTTTGCGGACTTATAGTTGCATTAAGCGTGGTTTCAATGCTTTTAGCGTATTTCCCGTATTTTA
Source organism: Acutalibacteraceae bacterium (assembly GCA_045656265.1). Classification (GTDB taxonomy): domain Bacteria; phylum Bacillota; class Clostridia; order Oscillospirales; family Acutalibacteraceae; genus UMGS1532. The sequence continues at coordinate 10,353 of JAZOQV010000061.1, forward strand.
CCTACGCAATACCTGCATTTGCGGGTGCCTTAATGTTTGTTATTTGCATAGAGGTTGGCAGAACGTGGGCGCTAGGGTCTTATATTGCGGCGTCTATAATCGTTATGTTTATTTGCGAAAAAGAAGCGGCCACGCTTTTTGCAGGATTTTTCGGATTTTACCCAATAATAAAAGGCGTTTTAGAACAGTATGTTAAAACTCCTATTGCTTGGGCGTTAAAATTTTTAATCTTTAATATAGCGGCCATATTTTCGTATTTAGTAATTACATTCGTTTTTGGCATACCGTTTTTCGATGGTAGCTTCTCGCCAAAAATATTCTTGGGTGTAATGCTAGTGCTTGGCAATATTGTATTTTGCTTGTACGATATAGGTTTAACTCGCGTGATAAGTGCCTACATAGTAAGGCTACATTCACGCATATCAAAATTATTTTAAGGAGGGCAAGTAGTGCCCGATATAATTGTTATTGGCGGTGGCGCGGCAGGTTTGCTTGCGGCAGGAACTGCTAAAGATTACGGCGGCGACGTCATTGTTTTCGAAAAGAACAAACGTGTGGCGCGAAAGGTTTTAATTACAGGTAAGGGTAGATGTAACCTTACTAATAATACAAATTTGCAAGGGCTTATATCTTCGGTGGCAAACGGAGGCAGATTTTTATACTCAGCCTTTTCTCAATTTTCCTCCGAGGATACTATGGCGCTTTTTGAGGGCTTGGGAGTACCTTTAATGACCGAACGTGGTAATCGTGTTTTCCCAAAATCCGAAAGGGCGGTTGATATTGTAGATGCTTTGCAAAGATATACAAAAAACGTAGCACGTGTAGAAACCGAAGTTGAAGACATTGTGATTGAGAACAACTGCGTTAAAGGTGTATTGCTGAAAAATGGCGAAACCGTATTATGTAAAAAGGTTATTGTTGCAACGGGCGGCCTTTCATATTCTGCAACCGGCTCAACGGGAGATGGATATAAATTTGCTAGAAAAGCAGGGCACACCGTAACAAATCTTACAGGCTCTTTGGTGCCTTTAGAAATGCACGAGGGGTTTTGCTCGGTACTGCAAGGGCTATCCCTTAAAAATGTTGGGGTTGCGGTACATAAAGAAGGTGTTAAGAAGCCTATTTATACCGATTTTGGTGAACTTGTTTTTACTCATTTTGGCCTATCAGGCCCCGTTGTTTTGAGCGCATCTTCGCATCTGCCTGATGCCGAGAGTGGAAACTATACATTTACAATAGACTTAAAGCCGGCGTTAACTAACGAAATGTTAGATGCACGCCTTTTAAAAGATTTCGCAAAATATTCAAATCGCGATTTTATAAATTCTTTGTCCGATTTGTTGCCAAAGAGTTTAATATCTGTTATAGTAAATCTTAGTGGTATTTCGCCGCATAAACGAGTTAACGAAATAACAAAAGCCGAAAGGCAACAACTATTGTACGTGCTAAAGAACTTTAAGATGCACATTACGGGTAAGCGGCCAATAGAAGAGGCTATAATAACTTCCGGTGGCGTTAAAGTTTCCGAGATTAACCCTGCAACTATGGAGTCTAAACTATGTAGTGGACTTTACTTTGCGGGCGAGGTTATTGACGTTGACGCATACACAGGCGGATTTAATCTGCAAATAGCATTTTCAACCGGTTATCTTGCCGGAAAATCAAGTGTGGAGGATGTTTAAAATGATTTCAGTTGCAATTGACGGACCTGCTGGCGCAGGCAAAAGCACAATTTCAAGAAAGGTTAGCGCAATGCTAGGGTTTATTTATATAGACACAGGCGCGCTGTATCGTTCTATCGCTTATGCGCTTAACTGCGACGGTATTAAGACCGATGAGATAGAAAAAGTTAAAGAAAAACTTGAAAAAACTGATATAAATATTGTATTTATAGATGGCGAACAACACGTTACTGTTAACGGAGAGGACGTATCAAGTCTTATTCGCACACCCGAAATTTCCATGCTTGCTTCGGCGTTTTCGGCAATTCCCGAAGTGCGTGCATATCTTTTGGGATTACAGCGCCGTATGGCAGAAGAAAATAATGTTATTATGGATGGTAGAGATATTGGTACGGTTGTACTACCTAATGCAACTGTAAAAATATTTTTAACAGCAGACCCCGAGGATAGAGCGCGCCGTAGATACGAAGAGATGCTCGAAAAGGGTCAAAAGGCTGACTATAACGAGGTTTTAGAGGATATTAAAACTAGAGACTATAACGATTCACATAGAGCGGTAGCGCCATTAAAACCTGCCGAAAACTCAATTGTGGTTAATACAACCGGCAATACTTTAGAGCAATCTGTCGAGTTGCTTTCTAATATAATTAAAGAAAATATTAAATAGGTGTTATTTAATGAAAACCGATAAATTCTATAAAACCATAAGAACCATAGGCACCCCGATTATGAAGATGCTTTTTAGAACAAAGGTTGTGGGTACGGAAAATATACCGAAAGGCAGTGGATATATTCTTTGTTGTAACCATACACATTTTATGGATGTTGCATTTTTAATTGTTAGCGTGCCGCATATAATTTGCTTTATGGCAAAAGAAGAACTTTTCCATAATAAACTTGCAAATTGGTTTTTAACTAAAATGGGAGCATTTCCGGTAGTACGCGCAAGCGGCACCGCTGCATCTGCAATAAAAAGGGCAGAGGATATTGTGCTTTCTGGCGATGTTACAGGAATATTCCCCGAAGGTACAAGAAGTAAAGACGGTAAACCAAAGAAAGCCAAAAGCGGTGTTGCAATTATTGCTTCGCAAACAAACTGCCCTGTGCTACCCGTTTCAATTTATTACAGTGGCAAACTAAAACTCTTTAAGAAAGTAACCTTAAGAATAGGCAAACTTATTCCAAAAGAAGAACTTGCTTTAAAGAGTAATGACCGAGCAGAGTTAAGACGGGTGTCAACTATGATTATGGATACCATAACTGCTCAGTGGGAGGAAGGCGCTTGTTAATTAGAATTGCAAAAACGGCAGGCTTTTGCTTTGGTGTTAACAGAGCGGTAGAAACCGTTTTAAAATTAACCGCCGAGGGTAAAAAAGTTTGCACGCTTGGTCCAATAATACACAACAACCAGTTGGTTGATGAATTAAAGCAAAAAGGCGTTAGAATAATAAACGAGCCTAGTGAGGCAAAGTCTGATGAAGTGTTGGTTATTCGCTCGCACGGAGTTCCTGAAGCAACCGAACAACAGGCAAGAAAGTTTTGCCAAAGTGTAACCGACGCCACCTGCCCGTTCGTATCAAAAATACACAATATTGTTTCCATTGCCGCTAAAGAGGGCAGAGAAGTGCTTATTGCAGGGGATGAAAATCACTCAGAGGTCATTGGTATTCGTGGGCACTGTAGCGGTAAAACTTATGTTTTTTCTAGCGAGGAGCAATTGGAAAAACTATTGGAAAAAATTAAGTTAGATGGCGAAAATCCGCCTATTATGGTGGCTCAAACAACTTTTAACGCAGAATTATGGATAAAATGTCAAAAAATTTTCAAAAAGGTATGTACAAACGGAAGAATTTTTGATACAATATGTAATGCAACTTCCGCGCGACAGCTTGAGGCGGCAGAATTGGCAAGCATTAGCGACGTTATGATTGTCGTTGGTGGTAGGCATAGTTCTAATACCAAAAAGCTTTACGAAGTGTGCTCGAACTCTTGTAGCAGAACCTATCTTGTGGAAACAGCAAGCGAACTTTTGCCCGAGATGTTCGATGGTGCTTCAAGCGCTGGGATTGTAGCAGGTGCATCTACACCTGCGGGTATAATAAAGGAGGTCCAACAAACCATGACTGAGATTAAGAACTCTGTCGCAGACAACACAGAAATTTCCGAGGATATGTCATTTGAAGAGGCATTAGAGCTTTCTTTAAATTCCCTCAATAACGACCAGAAGGTAAAGGGTACCGTTCTTTCTGTTGATTCACAGGAGATTAAGGTAGACATCGGAAGAAAGTACACAGGTATCGTAAAGGCTGATGAGTATTCCTACGATTCCAATGTAAATATGGAGGAGGAAGTAAAGCCCGGCGATGTGCTTGATTTAATTATCATGCGTACGAACGACCAAGAGGGTACAATAATGCTTTCTAAGCGTCGTTTCGATTCTATAGCAGGATGGGATAAGGTAGTTACCGCTAAAGAAAACGGCGATATCGTTGAAGGTAAAATCACCGAAATCGTTAAAGGCGGCGTTGTTGCTACATACGAAGGTATGCGCGTATTTATCCCTGCTTCACAGGCTACTCTTACACGCGGTGAGGATTTAGAGGCACTTAAAAACACTGTTGCTTCTTTCCGCATTATCGAGATTGGCCGCGGTCGTCGAGTAATCGGTTCTATCCGTTCCGTTCTTCGTGACCAAAAGAAAGAACTCCAAGATAAGTTCTGGGAGTCAGTTGAAGAAAATAAGGTTTACACCGGCGTAGTTAAGTCATTAACAAGCTATGGTGCATTCGTAGACCTTGGTGGCGTTGATGGTATGATTCATGTTTCCGAGCTTGCTTGGAGCCGCATTAAGCACCCATCAGAAATCGTTAACGTAGGCGATACTGTTGAGGTTTATGTAAAGGCTATTGACAACGAGAAACGCAAGATTTCTTTGGGCTACAAAAAAGCAGAAGACAATCCTTGGGAAATCATTAAAAAGTATGCAGTTGGCGATGTTGTAAAGGTAACAATTATCAGTATGACAAGCTATGGTGCATTTGCAAGGGTTATTCCTGGTATCGATGGTCTAATTCACATTTCTCAAATTGCTAACCGTCGCATCCAGAAACCTCAAGATGTTCTCACAGTAGGCGAAGAGGTTGATGCACAAATCACTAATATCGATTTTGATGCAAAACGCGTAAGCCTTTCTATCCGCGCTCTTCTTCCTGAAGAAGAGGTTGTAGAGGAAGTTGCTGAAGAGGCAATTGAAGCACCTCAAGAGGAAGTTGTAGAAGTTCCACAAGAGGAAGCAGTAGTAGAAGAAACTGTTGAAGCAACTGAAGAATAATTGTAATTTAAAAAAGTGTGTAATTCTAAAAGAGTTACACACTTAAAAAGTTAAATCCCATCCGATAAAAGCGGATGGGATTTAATTTTTATTTATTTGTTGTACTCAGGTGGTAGGTCTATGTCCGAAATTACTTTCCAAAGACTATCAAGATTACCTATTTTGCAAAAATATTTCTTTTGTAGTTTACTACTGTCGCATAGAAGCACAACTTTGCTTGCATGTTGCATATATGCGCGTTTTAATTCGGCTTCCTCTTCGTTACTGTCGCTATAACCGGCATTGGGGTCAATACCTCTGCAAGAGAAGAAGGCAAGGTCTGCATAAAAGCCGCTTATCGCGTGTAGTGCCGCAGCACCTGTAAGAGATTTTGCATTTTCCCTTAGTTTACCACCCGTGCAGTAAACTTCAACACCGTTTTTTTCAGAAAGAATATTGCAGGTTTTAATTCCGTTGGTAACAACTCGTAGTTGCTTAAATCCGTTAAGTTTTGAAGCAAGGGCGGCAACCGTACTGCTTGCATCCATAAATATCGTCATACCGTCGTGAATAAGGGGGAGCGCTTTTTTTGCTATCTTTTCTTTTTGCGACATATTTTCGCTTTCTCGTAAAGTAAGAGGGAAATCGCTTGCGTTCCCCTCAATATAAACCGCACCACCGTGTGTTCTATGTATTAGCCGGTTGTTTTCCAAAAGTTTTAAATCGCGCCTTATAGTAGCGCCACTGGAATATAATTCGGCACACAATTCATCTACTGTAACTGCCTTTTTTACGCTTAAAATTTCCAATATTTTGTCTTGTCTTTCCAAAGGAAGCATGTTAACCCCTCCAAAAGTGATTATTTGTGATTATTTGTGCGTTTTTTGTGTAAAAATGTTGTTCTTTTATCTATTTTCACGCCATATGTTTACAAATAAGCACAAATACGCTATAATTAGTATACAAAAATAATCACAATAAGTCAATGTGTAATTTTTTGAGTTTAAAGGAGAAAACGCGTATGAAAATTCTGATTCTCAACGCAGGCAGTTCGTCGCTAAAATATCAGCTTTTCGATATGCCGGAAGGCAAGGTAGTAGCTAAAGGCCTATGCGAGCGTATCGGGGTTGACGGTAGGGTTACACACAAACGACCCGATACCGAACCTTACAAAGCAGACGTTGCTTTGCCAGACCATGATGCTGCTATGGAGGTTGTAATCGAACTTCTTTGTAGTGAGGAATATGGTGTAATAACAAGTATTGACGAAATCAGTGCAGTAGGCCACAGGGTTGCTCACGGTGGTGAAAAATATAAGAGGTCATCGGTTGTAGATGATGAGATGATTAAGTATCTCGAATCAATTGTTAACATCAACCCACTTCACGGACCACCTGCAATTACAGGTATGAAGGCTTGCCGTAAGTTAATGCCGAAGGTTAAAATGACTGCTTCATTTGATACGTCGTTCTATTCCGATTTTAAAGATTACGCTTACGTTTATCCGCTACCTTACGAACTTTACGAACAACATAAAATTCGTAAGTATGGTTTCCACGGCACCTCGCACAGATACGTTGCTAACAAGTGTGCTGAAATGATGGGTAAAGATATTAAAGACCTTAAGATTATAACTTGCCACCTCGGTAATGGTTCTTCAATCACTGCAGTTGACGGTGGTGTTGCTATCGATACCACGATGGGCTTCACGCCACAAGGTGGTATTGAAATGGGCACTCGCTCCGGCGACCTTGACCCAACAATAGTTCCTTACCTAGTTAAGTCTTTAGGTTACACAATCGACGAGGCAGAGAATTTAATAAATAAAAAGTCAGGTCTACTCGGCGTATCAGGTCAGTCGTCCGATTCTCGTAATGTTAACGATATGGCAGCTGCAGGCGACTATCGCTCACAACTAGCACTTAACATTCAGTATTACGGAATTAAGAAATATATCGGCGCATTTACCGCCGCTATGAACGGACTTGACGCAGTAGTATTTACCGCAGGTATTGGCGAGAACGACCTGCTCATTCGCGAAAAGGTTTGCGAAAATATGGAATACTTGGGTATAGAGTTTGACGTAGATGTTAATAACTCTACAAAACGTGGCACAGACGCGCTACTTTCAAAACCCGAGTCAAAAGTTAAGGTGTTTGTTATCTGCACCGATGAAGAGTATATGATTGCGCAGGATACTGCGTCTTTAGTATAAAACTTATTATAAAGGAGTAAAAAATTATGTCACCTTATGAAATTAAAAAAGAAATTTGCGAAATTGCTAGAAGAATTTATAACGATGGTTTCGTTGCCGCTAACGATGGTAACATCTCTGTAAAAGTAAACGATAACGAGTTCTATTGCACCCCAACAGGTGTATCAAAGGGCTTTATCACACCTGATATGATTATCCGTATTGACGGCACAGGTAAGAAAATCGAGGGTAAACTCAATCCTTCATCAGAAATTAAGATGCACTTAAGAGTTTACAAAGAGCGTCCCGACGTTAACGCTGTTGTTCACGCTCATCCTCCTATTGCTACTGCTTTCACAGTTGCAGGTTTAGAGTTAAATCAGTACATACTTCCTGAAGCAGTTCTTACAATCGGTGCAGTGCCTACTTGTGATTACGGTACCCCTTCTACTGAAGAAATTCCTGATTCATTAATGCCTTACATTCAAAAGCACGATGCATTCTTACTTAAAAACCATGGTGCTTTAACCGTTGGTAACACCTTAACTCGCGCCTTCTTCACAATGGAAGAGGTTGAGTTTAATGCTAAAATCTGCATGGCTGCAAAACAATTAAGCGGTCTTGGCAATTCAAGCATCGAAGAGATTTCTTGCGAGCAGTTAGAAAAACTTATGGAACTTCGCAAAAAGTTCCAACTTCCTGGTCGTCATCCAGGTTGCAAAACTTGTCCTAACCTTGGCACAGAAAAATGTAAGTGTAAAGAAAATGGTGGTGCTTGCACTTGCGGTAACCACTCAAACGATAACAAAGAGGATATCGTTGCTGCAATAACCAAAAAGGTTTTAGCAGAGTTAAATAAATAATTACTCTTAAAATCAAGTAAAGGAGAGCCGACAATGGCATATACAGATTATAACTGTGGAAAGTCGCCGCGTATAGCAACGCTTATTGAAAATATGCTTGCCGCAACACCTCAAATAGAGGCAGATCGTGGTGTCCTTTTAACAGAGTCTTATCGTGCTACCGAAGGCGAGCCGATTATAACCCGTAGGGCAAAGGCATTCGCTCATATACTTAAAAATATTCCTATAACTATAAGGCCGTTAGAGCTTGTTGTCGGTAGCTCTACCGTTCGCTCGCGTAGTTGTCAAGTTTTCCCGGAGTTCTCTTTCGAGTGGCTTGAAGAGGAATTTGATACACTTGCAACCCGTGAGGCAGACCCGTTCTATATATCAGAAGATACAAAAGTAAAATTGCACGAAGCCTATAAATATTGGAAGGGTAAGACCACTAGTGAACTTGCTACTTCATATATGACGGATGAGGCATTACTTGCTATCGAGCATAACATATTTACAGTTGGCAACTATTTTTATAATGGTATAGGCCACGTAAGTGTAGATTATGGCAAGGTTTTGAAAATAGGCTATAAAGGTATTATCGAAGAGGCAAAAGAGCAACTTGCAAAATTTGATCCTTGGGACCCTGATTTCCCTAAAAAGAGCCATTTTCTAAACGCTGTAATAATTAGTTGCGAGGCTGCTATTACTTATGCCGAGAGATATGCAGAATTAGCACTTAAAGAAGCAAACGCTTGTAGCGAGCCTTCTCGCAAAGCAGAACTTTTGCAAATCGCAGAGAACTGTAAAAATGTTCCAGCAAACGGCGCTAAAAGTTTTTGGGAAGCTTGTCAGTCCTTCTGGTTTATTCAACAATTAATTCAAATAGAGTCTAGCGGACATTCAATTTCACCGGGCAGATTTGACCAGTATATGTATCCATATTTTAAAAAGGATTTAGATAGTGGAAAGATTACACCCGAGTTCGCACAAGAACTTATTGATTGTATTTGGGTAAAACTTAACGATTTAAGCAAATGTCGTGATTTGGCATCTGCCAAGGGCTTTGCAGGTTACAGTATGTTCCAAAACTTGATTGCAGGCGGTCAGACACGTGAAGGTATTGACGCTACAAACGATATTTCGTTTATGTGCTTGCAAGCATCGCTACATACTCTTTTGCCCGGTCCATCTCTCTCAATTAGAGTTTGGAACAAGAGCCCGCACGAGTTCTTGATAAAAGCGGCAGAAGTAACCAAAACAGGTATCGGCTTACCCGCTTATTATAATGATGAGGTTATAATCCCTGCGCTTATAAATCGTGGCTTAACTATGGAAGACGCTAGAAACTATTGTATTATCGGTTGTGTCGAGCCACAAACTCCGGGTAAAACTGATGGTTGGCACGATGCGGCGTTCTTCAATATGTGTCGCCCACTAGAGCTTGTATTTTCAAGCGGACGTGATAACGGTGTTCAGATAGGACCCAACACAGGCGATGTCACCAAGTTCACAAGTTTCGAGCAGTTTGTAAACGCTTATCAGACACAAACTAACTACTTTATTAACCTTATGGTTAATGCTGATAACGCTGTTGATTATGCTCACGCAGAGCGTTGCCCACTACCTTTCCTATCATCAATGGTTGATGATTGTATTGGCCGCGGTAAATCCGCACAAGAGGGTGGCGCACACTATAACTTTACAGGTCCACAGGGCTTTGGTGTTGCAAACGTTGCAGACGCTATGTATGCAATACGCGAACTTGTGTTCAAACAAAAGAAATATACACTTGCCGAAATTAAAGATGCATTACAAAGTAACTTTGGTAACGGTGCAGACATCCAAAAGGTTGTTACATTGGTTGTTGATAAGTTAAAAGAAAGTGGCATCACTCCGGATGCTAAAGATGTTGAAACAATCTGTCGCACAGTAGCCGAGGGCATAAATGTTGGCGATTCTGCAAAACATGCAAAGATTCGTGAAGATATACTAGCCCTTGAAAAGTTCGGTAACGATAACGCTGATGTTGATAAACTTGCACGCGAAATGGCTTATACGTATACAAGGCCGTTAGAAAGTTACAAGAATCCACGTGGTGGCGTATATCAAGCAGGCCTTTATCCTGTATCTGCAAACGTACCTTTGGGCGCACAAACAGGTGCTACACCTGACGGTAGACTTGCATACACCCCTGTTGCCGATGGTGTTTCGCCAACCGCAGGCGCCGATAAAAACGGACCTACTGCGGCAGCTAACTCGGTTTCAAAACTAGACCACTTTATTGCATCTAACGGTACATTATATAATATGAAATTCCATCCGTCTGCTCTTGCGGGTAAACAAGGCTTAAATAGTTTTGTTGCGCTCATTCGTTCTTATTTCGACCAAAAGGGCAGCCATATGCAATTCAACGTTGTAAGCCGCGAAACATTGCTAGATGCACAAAAACATCCTGAAAACTATAAATCTTTGGTTGTAAGGGTAGCAGGATATAGCGCGCTATTTACAACACTTTCTCGTTCTTTACAAGATGACATAATTAACCGTACAGAACAAAGCGGATTTTAAACTAAAAAAGGAGGGGCTATCTTGTCAGATAATTTGGCTAATGTTAAGGGTCGTATATTTGATATACAACGCTTTTCAATACATGATGGCCCCGGTATTCGCACAATAGTATTCTTTAAAGGTTGTGCATTGAGATGTAAGTGGTGTTGTAACCCAGAGTCGCAACATTACGAAATCGAAACAATGACCGATGATAACGGAAAAGTAACTGTATGGGGCAGAGATGTAACTGCCGCTGAGGTTATGGAAACGGTTATGAAAGACCGTAACTACTACCGTCGTTCAGGTGGTGGCATAACCTTATCGGGTGGCGAATTTCTGTTTCAACCCGATTTTGCAGAAGCGCTTCTTAAGACCTCTATTGACGAGGGGATAACAACGGCGGTTGAAACAACCTCGTTTGCACAGTTCTCGGTTATTGAAAGGGTTTTGCCTTATATTGATAATTATCTTATGGATATAAAGCATATCGACCCTGTGAAACACAAGTTTTTTACCTCACAGTCTAATGAATTGATACTCGAAAATGCTAAAAAAATTGCACCCAAGGCACGCCGAATGGTTGTTCGCGTTCCGGTAGTTCCGGGCTTTAATGATACTAAAGAGGAAATACGCGCAATAGCTGAGTTTGCGGCAACTTTGCAAGGTGTAGAGGAGTTGCATTTGCTACCATATCATAGATTGGGGCAAGACAAATACAGGTGGTTAGGTAGGGAATATTCCTTATCTAATATTGAACCACCAACCGCCGAACATATTTTGGAACTTCTTAATGAAGCCGAAAAAAGCGGCCTTAAATGCCAGGTCGGCGGATAACTAATTTTAAAGAAAGGGAGATGCGGTACGAAAATATATACTAAAGCCGGCGATAGCGGTAAAAGCAGTACGATGACACGTACCTCGCTTCCAAAAAATAGTCCGGTGTTCCAACTTCTTGGTGATTTAGATGAACTAGGCAGTACATTAGGACTTGCTAAAAATAAATGTAATAATGGCGTCTCGGAGATAATCGAGCAACTTCAAAGTGATTTGATAAGCCTTAGTGGTGAGGTTGCAGGCTATAAAAAATTTGCAACTAAAGAAGAAACCGAAAAACTTGAAAAGTGCATTGATTCAATAGAATCGGTAACTAAAGGTTTTAAAGGTTTTACACTTTCGGGCAAAACCGAAGGTGGCGCACTTTTAGATGTTGCAAGAACTATTGCTCGCAGGGCAGAGCGTGCTGCGGTTGCATGTCAACAACGAGGCGGAATAACAAAAGAACTTTTGGCGTGGTTGAATCGTTTATCTGACCTGCTTTATATAATGGCTAGGTTGGTTGACGGTGCAGATGCTACACCTAAAAAAGTTGAGACAAGCGGCACGGTTAACGGTTTTTGCGATACTGCAAATAAACTTTGTAGTGAAATTCGTAAGTATGCTAAATCGCAAGGCGTAAGTGTTGTGGTTGCTGTTTGTGATGCAGGAGGTAATTTGATCGCATTTCAACGCGAAGAGGATGCTTTTGTTGCAAGCATTGATATTGCAATAAATAAGGCTTTTACCTCTGCATCCTTAAAAATGTCTACAGAAGAGGTTGGCAAACTTGCAAAACCAGATGCCTCTCTTTATGGAATACAATTTACAAACGGCGGTAAAATCGTAATATTCGGTGGTGGCGAGCCACTAATTAAAAACGGTGTTATCGTTGGTGCGCTAGGCGTAAGCGGTGGTACAGCACCACAAGATACCGCTTTTGCCGAATACGGCGCTAAATACTTTGAAAAGGAGATGTAAAAATGGCTCTTAACATAAGCGAAGCTGAAATCGCTAAAATTGTGCAGAATGTTTTAAGTACAATGCCCGATTCAGCACCTAGCCAACCCGCCCCCATAAAGGATTGGGATGCTACCCAGTTTAAAGGCCGCAAACTTATCGGTATTTATGGCGATATGAACGAGGCTATAATCGCTGCGGCGGCTGGTTATAAAGCAGTTCGCGCAATGTCGGTTGAGCAGAGAGAAAAAATCATCACTGAAATCCGTCGACTAACTCGCGAAGAAGCTGAAACAATGGGTATTTTAGGTGTGGCCGAAACTGGTATGGGCAGACCCGACCATAAAAAAGCAAAACATCTACTTGTTGCCGATAAAACTCCCGGCACTGAAGATATCCAATCGAGTGCAAAAACAGGCGATGATGGCTTAACCTTAATCGAAATGGCACCATTTGGTGTAGTTGGTGCGATAACTCCAAGTACCAACCCTAGTGAAACTGTTATTTGTAACAGTATCGGTAT
>JAZOQV010000062.1:0-20487 GCA_045656265.1 Acutalibacteraceae bacterium
GTAACCGTTACTATCGAAGAGCGTATTATGGACGAAACCGAGGATAGAGCAGAAGACCTACGTCCACGCGACCCTGTTGTAGTTGTTATGGGCCACAAGTCGGATCGTAGCCATGTCGTTCTGTGAGCCAAGGAGTTGTTACCAGCAGTTGTCTTCCTAAGACCGCTTGGCCTCCGACTTGTAACCGTTACTATCGAAGAGCGTATTATGGACGAAACCGAGGATAGAGCAGAAGACCTACGTCCACGCGACCCTGTTGTAGTTGTTATGGGCCACGTTGACCACGGTAAAACCTCTATTCTTGACGCTATTCGTCATTCTGCAGTTACCGATACAGAGGCAGGCGGCATCACACAGCACATCGGTGCTTACAGGGTTAATAGACAGGGCAGAGACATTACCTTCCTTGATACCCCCGGACACGCCGCATTTACTTCAATGCGTTTGCGTGGTGCACAAAGTACAGATATTGCAGTTTTGGTTGTTGCCGCTGATGACGGTATTATGCCACAGACTATCGAGGCTATTAACCACGCTAAAGCCGCCGAGGTACAAATCATTGTTGCTATGAACAAGATGGATAAACCCGAGGCTAACCCCGATAGAATTAAGCAACAGTTAACAGAGCATGGTCTAGTTCCTGAGGAGTGGGGCGGAGATATTATCTGTGTTCCCGTTTCTGCAAAAACAGGCGATGGTATTGACGACCTACTCGAAAATATAATTCTTATTGCCGATATGATGGAACTAAAGGCTAACCCCGACCGCAAGGCAAAGGGTGTTGTTATAGAGGCCAGACTTGATAAGGGTCGCGGTCCTGTTGCTACAATCCTTGTTCAAAACGGTACACTCCATAGCGGCGATATTATCGTTGCAGGTAACTCTGTTGGCCGTGTTCGTGTAATGACCAACGAAAACGGTAAAGAGTTAAAAATTGCAGGTCCGTCCGTTCCAGTTGAGATTACAGGCCTTGCAGAGGTTCCTGCTGCAGGCGACGCTTTCGACGCCGTTTCTGACGAGCGTTTGGCACGTCAACTTGTTGAACAACGTAAGCATAAGCAAAAAGAAGATGTTTGGAACTCTGCTTCCAAAGTTACACTTGATAACCTCTTCACAAAACTCGAGCAAGGCGAGGTTAAAGACCGTAATGTTATTGTTAAGGCAGACGTTCAAGGCTCGGTTGAGGCAGTTCGCGAGAGTTTGGAAAAACTTTCTAACGAGGAAGTTCGCGTTCGCGTAATCCACGGTGGCGTTGGCGCAGTTAACGAAAGCGACGTTATGCTTGCAGGTACATCGGGCGCTATTATCGTTGGCTTTAACGTTCGTCCCGACCCCGTTGCTAAAGAGGCTGCAGAGCGCGATGGCATTGAACTTCGCTTATACAGAATTATTTACGACTGCATAGAGGAAATCGAGGCCGCTATGAAGGGTATGCTCGCACCTAAATACCGCGAGGTTATTATGGGTACTGTCGAGGTTCGTGAAACCTATAAAATTTCAGGTGTTGGTACTATTGCAGGTACCTACGTTACAAACGGTAAGGTTACAAGGGCTTGCGAAATTCGCGTTGTTCGTGACGGCATCGTTGTAGCCGAGGATAAAATTCAGTCCTTACGTCGTTTCAAAGACGATGTTAAGGAGGTAGCGCAAGGTTACGAGTGCGGTATCGGTCTTGAGAAATTCCAGGATGTTAAAGAGGGCGACGTTTACGAAGCCTTTATTATGGAAGAATACCGCGACTAATAAAGATTTAGGAGTGTTTTAATGGCAGGATTTAAAAACGGAAGAATTACGTCGGATATCCACCGCGAGTTAGCCTCGCTTATCCGTACCGTAAAAGACCCGAGAGTATCCCCACTTACAAGCATTGTTAAGGTCGACGTTAGCGGCGACCTGTCCTATACAAAGGTATATATAAGTTGTATTGACGGAGCAGAGTCCACCGCCGAAACCGTAAAGGGTTTAAAAAGTGCGGCGGGCTATCTGCGCCGCGAGTTAAGCAATAGACTTAAACTTCGCAAAACACCAGAACTTAAGTTTATTGCCGACGATTCTATTGTAAGAAGCGCAAATATTGCAAGCATTATAGAATCCTTCTCAAAAAAAGAGGTGCAAGACGATGAGCAGTAATATTTTTACTCTTAAAGATACCTGCAACTTTTTAATGGACAACGATAACTTTACTCTTTTAACCCACGCACAGCCTGATGGAGACACCATTGGTTCAGCGTATGCTTTGGCATACGCTTTAAAGCAAAAGGGCAAGAGGGTACGAGTGCTTTGCGGCGACCATATTCCGTCAAAGTTTAAGTATATTATGAATAGCTTAAAGCACGACGAGATAGAAAACGATACCGTGGTAGCGCTAGACGTTGCCGACAGTAAACTTTTGGGCGCATTGGAAGAGGAATACCAAAGTATCGTTGACCTTTGTATAGACCATCACGTTTCAAATAGAGAATATGCAAAAAATCTACTACTAGACGCCGATGCATCTGCTACCTGTGAGGTGGTTTATGAAATCGTAAAGGAATTAGGGGTAGAATGGAATAAGCATATCTTAGATGGCATTTATACAGGTATTATCACAGATACGGGTTGCTTTAAATACTCAAACTGCACCGCTAAAACCCATAAAATCGCGGCAGAACTAATAGAACTTGGCGTAGACTATGCCGAGATTAACCGCGTTATGTTCGATACAAAATCACGCCCAAGAATTAAGATTGAGGCGGCGGTTATGGACAATATGGAGTTTATGTTTGGCGGTAGGGTTGCGATTATTGCGGTAACCAAGGATATGATTAAAGAGGCGGGCTGTACCACAAGCGACCTTGATGGAATTAACACCCTTTCGCGTATGATAGAGGGGGTTATGGTCGGCGTTACCCTCCGCGAAAAAGACGGCGGAAAGTATAAGGTTTCTTTAAGAACAAACGCACCTATTGATGCTACAAAAATCTGCGCCGAGTTCGGTGGCGGTGGTCATCCAAGGGCTGCAGGTTGCGAATTAGAGTGCAGTTTAAAAGAGGCAATAGACCGCATTATTCCCGTAGTGAAATCGGCGCTGGAGGAAAACGGATGCCTTATCTAGTATTACTTAATAAGCCAAAAGGTGTAACATCGTTTGGTGCAGTTGCAAGGGTAAGGCGGGCACTGCAGGAAAAACGAATAGGCCACACTGGCACCCTAGATCCTATGGCAACGGGCGTACTGCCACTACTTACGGGCAGGGCATCAAGGCTTAGTTCTATGATGCTCGAAAGCGATAAAAGTTATCGCGCAACCGTAAGACTTGGCACCGTAACCGATACTTTAGATATTACGGGTGAGGTGCTGAAAACTAATAAGGTTAAGGTAAGCGACCAAGAACTTTTAGCGGCTTTAGAACATTTTAAGGGCGCAATAAGTCAGTTACCACCAATGTACTCGGCAATTAAAAAGGACGGAGTAAGGCTTTATGAACTAGCTCGTAAAGGCGTAGAAATAGAGCGTGAAAGCAGAACCGTTACCATTAAGGAACTAACTTTACTTAAAAGGTTAAACGAAACCGATTTTATAATTGACGTTACCTGCTCGAAAGGTACTTATATAAGAACTCTTGGCGCAGATATTGGTGATTATTTAGGTGTAGGCGCTTGTCTTACAGAACTAGAGAGGACTTCGGTTTCGGGCTTCTCCATAGAAAATTGTGTTGCGCTAGACGAGTTTGAAAAAGACCCCGAAAAATACCTTTTAAGCGCCGAGGAATGTGTAAAACATCTTAAAAGCGTGCAGGTTTCAACCGCACAAGGCGAGCGTTTTATGCACGGCGGTCAGTTAGACCTTGCAAGGCTACACGGTGTAGACAATCTTTTGGATGGCGAAAATATCCGAGTTAAATGTCAAGATGAGTTTTTAGGCATAGGTAAAATAGATTTAAAGAGAAATCAAATTAACATAGGTTGCATTATAAAGGAGTGATATAAATGGCAAACGTTTCTGCTGCGCTTGGAACCTTTGATGGAATCCACAAAGGGCATATCGAAGTGCTAAAAAGCGCGCTAAAAAACGATAATGCCATTTGTGTTACCTTTTTATATCCACCCCATTCTCTCAAGGGTGCGGTAATGCAACCACAAATAAAAGCAAGGAAACTTAAAGAAATGGGTTTTTCCGAGGTGGTTAGCCTTAATTTTTTGGAAGTTAAGGATATGCCCCCTTATGATTTTTTGTGGATGCTACATCGCGAGTATGGTGTTACAAATTTTTGTTGCGGTTTTGATTACCGCTTTGGAAAAAATGCCGAGGGCAATACCGAAACTTTATCGCAGTTTTGCAAAGAAAACGGATTTTCCCTTACCGTAACACCGCAGTTTACTAAAAACGGAGTAAAGGTTAGCGCCACAAATATCAGAAAATATATAGAAAACGGGCAGTTAGAAAAGGCAAATGCGCTACTTTCAGAGCCGTTTTGTTTAGAGATGCCGGTTATTCACGGCGATGCAAGGGGTAGAAATTTAGGCTATCCCACAATAAACCAACCACTACCAAAAGGCATAGTGAAATTAAGGTTTGGTGTGTATATAAGTCAGGTAGAGGTTGACGGAATTACCTATCGAGGCATAACCAATATAGGTATAAGACCAACTTACAGAACCAACGAGCCACTTTGTGAAACTTACATTATAGGGTATAAAGGCGACTTGTATGGAAAGACTATTCGTTTAAGACCTATGCAGTTTGTAAGGGATGAAGAAAAATTCGGTTCTGTAACTGAACTTAAAAACGCAATAGACCATGACGTAAGAATTGCAGAATTCTATTAAGGTGAAAGTATGATTTATAAATTTAATCGCAAAGGCGAAAACTTTGGTGTGTATAACGAGCAAGGTGAGTTAAAATACACCGTAAAACTAACAACCGAATATAGTTTTTATGCCGAGATTTTTGATGAACTTGCAGTATCTCAACTTGCCGATATAAAGGTAACTGAAAAGGGTTATTTAATATCCGCTTTTGATTCTCCGGTGGGCCTTTTAAAGAAAACCGAGAATGGTTATGCCAGTGAAAATGGCGACATCACGCTTCTAGATAAAGGCGAGCGCGGTTTCTTGGCAGAAGTTTTAGGCGATAACGCAAGGATTGTTACAAGCGGAAATTCGGTTGCAATTCAAACCGAAAACGAGACTGGCGCAATGCTTGTAGTAGCGTTAGGTCTTATGCTTTTGGCAGAGAAAAAGGAAGTAGAAGAGGAAATCGTACCAATTGCTAAGGAAACTCAAAAGCCTAGAAGAAAAATTGATATAAATTTCAAGGCGAGAGTGGATAAATTTTTCACTTTTGTTGGCGAAATCGTTTCAAGCGGCGGCAAGATTATTTTAGAAAAGCGCCGCGTTAACGGCAAGTTGGCAGTTGCATTTTTTGGCGGAATTGCACTAGCAGTGGTTATGTTTATTACAGGAATTATCGGTGTTTCGGTAAATACTAACAAAGCAAAAAAATATCAACAAGCCAATGCTATGGTGTACGTACTAAATAAAGAGGCAGTTGCAAGATTCCAAGTGGGCGGATATTATTATAAAATCGAAACAAGCCCAAAATATAAAACGGGTTATCAAATGCCGGTTTACTACACCCTCGATAAAAAAGGCAGGGTGGATAGTTGCACATTCAAAAAGCCTTCAGCAGCACCTTACATAGTGCTTTCGGCGGTCGGTGCAGCATCGGCACTTACACTCGCTTTCTTGGTTTTCTTTGGCATACCAAAATTACCGAAAAATGCTTTCAAAGAGCAAGAAGTAGAACCCGAAACAGAAGAATAGCACAAATTAAAACCGCTCTATTATAGGCGTTGTACCCATAAGGATACAACGCCAGTTTTATTCGCCGAAGGCGATTTCTATTGCTTCGCAGTGATATTCGGTTATTGCCGAGTGGTATTCGCTTCGCGAGGTTTAGAGGCGAATAAAACTTGAAAAACACTTCAAGAATTTATATAATAAAATCAAGGTGGTGATGATTTGGAACACAAAGAATACATAAAAATACGCAACGACTCAACTACCGCCATTCTATTTATTCATGGGATTGTCGGAAGTCCAAATCATTTTAACGAATTCATATCTTTAATACCAAAGTCATTTTCAGTTTATAACTTGCTTTTAGATGGCCATGGAAAAGGTGTTAAAGATTTCTCGAAAACGTCAATGAAAAAGTGGGAAACACAAGTTGCTTCTGTGGTTGAAGAATTATCTATAACCCACGAAAAAATATATATAGTTGCTCATTCTTTAGGAACGCTCCTGGCAATCGAACAAGCGATTAAAAATAAAACGGTTTACAAATTGTTCTTAATCGCAGTTCCTTTAAGTTTATCGTTAAAACCTAAAATGGCTATCAATTCGTTAAAGGTTTATTTTGATAAAATCAGTCCCAACGATCGTGAAGCGTTAGCAGCGAAAAAATGTTATGGTATTGGAGAAGATAAAAACCTTTTCAATTATATTGGATGGATACCAAGATTCCTGGAATTATTTGCAAAAATTCGTCAAACTCGTAAAGTGATAAATATTCTAAATACACCTTGTTTGGTATACCAATCTAAAAGAGATGAAATGGTCTCAAAAAAGAGCGAAAAATATTTAAAGCAAAATTCGTGCTTTACGATAAACTCACTTAAATATTCAGGGCATTATTATTACGATGAGGCGGATTGGAAATTTTTGATAACCGAATTTATTAAAATGGTTAATGAAGAATTGAATTAAATCGAGTCAATTCGTTTTGAGTTGGATAAGGGTTTTAGGTTCTCTTAACAATAGGAAATGCGCCGTACATTTTCCCTTCTTGTTACGGTATAAGACAAATATTAAACGGATGTGTAGAACTCTGCACATCCGTTTTACTATCTCAAAAGAGAACATATTAAGTTTTTGAGTATGTATTTTCGATATATTGCTTCGCAATTCGATATATTTTACTTCGTAAAATTCGATATGTTTACCGTGCGGTAAACACGATATGATATAAATCCCCATTATCGTCCGTAGGACATATCGAGTGCGTAGCACATATCGAGCACCATAGTGCATATCGAAAATTCCGCAAGTGATTTATATCGCTGCGTTGTGTCCTTAACGGCACAACGCATAAGGGGCGGTTTTTATGTAACAAAAACTTACATTTAGAATAATATAGGGTAGGGGCTAGTGTTAAAAGGGCGAAATTTCGTCCACCTGCCTTAAAACACAGCACCCTTTTATATATAAAAACCGCGGAGCAATAGGCTTCGCGGTTAGTTTATTTATATATTATCTATTGCCATACATCTGCTCGTAGTAGTTTTGGTACTCTCCGGAAATAATTGTCTCCCACCATTCCTTGTTGTTAAGATACCAATCGATAGTTTTGTCTATACCATCGGCAAATTTGGTTTCGGGCAACCAACCAATTTCGGTGTGAATTTTTGTTGGGTCAATAGCGTAACGCATATCGTGCCCTTTACGGTCGGCAACATAGGTAATAAGGCTTTCGGGTTTGCCAAGTTTTTTGCAAATAAGTTTTACAATATCAATGTTAGCCATTTCGTTGTGGCCACCAACGTAGTAAACCTCGCCCACTCTGCCTTTATGAATAATTAAATCAATGGCTTTGCAGTGGTCCTCAACATACAACCAGTCGCGCACGTTTTCGCCCTTGCCATAAACGGGTAGGGGTTTGTCATTTAGGGCGTTTGCTATCATTAAAGGAATAAGTTTTTCGGGGAAATGATAAGGTCCGTAGTTGTTAGAACAACGGCTAATTGTAACAGGTAAAGAGAATGTGCGGTGGTATGCAAGTACTAGTAGGTCTGCGCCCGCTTTAGAACTAGAATAAGGACTGCTGGTGTGTATAGGTGTATCCTCGGTAAAGAAAAGGTCGGGGCGGTCTAGAGGTAGGTCGCCGTAAACCTCGTCGGTAGAAACTTGATGATAACGGTCAATGCCGTATTTTCTGCAAGCATCCATTAGTACCTGTGTACCTAAAATGTTGGTCTGTAAGAACACCTCGGGATTTTCAATAGAGCGGTCAACATGGCTTTCTGCCGCAAAGTTAACCACAATGTTAGGGTGTTCGCTTTCAAAAATTTTATAAATCTCTTCGCGGTCGCAAATGTTGGTTTTAAAGAACTTGAAATTAGGGTTCTCTAAAGCCTCTTTTAAAGTAGACATATTGCCCGCATAAGTAAGGCAGTCAATACAAACAATGCGGTAATCGGGGTACTTATTAAGCATGTGGTAGCAGAAATTAGAGCCTATGAATCCTGCACCACCCGTAACTATAATTGTCATGCGTTTGCCTCCCCTACTAGCGAGATTAGGTATTGACCGTACTCGGTCATTTTAAGTTCTTCGCCAAGAATTAAAAGTTGTTCGTCTGTAATAAAACCGCGGCGCCAAGCAATTTCCTCAATACAGGAAACGTAAAAACCTTGTCTGTCTTGTACTGCTTTTACAAACTCTGCCGCCCCAAGCATACCTTCGGGCGTGCCGGTGTCAAGCCAAGCCATACCTCTGCCAAGCAAGGTAACGTTAAGTTCGCCTTTGTGGAGGTAAGCGTTATTGACTGCGGTAATTTCAATTTCGCCACGGGCCGAGGGTTTTACATTTTTTGCAATTTCAACAACGCGGTTATCGTAGAAATAAAGACCCGGCACTGCGTATTTAGATTTTGGATTTTCGGGCTTTTCTTCAATAGAAATAACCTTGTGATTCTGATCAAACTCAACCACGCCAAAAGAACGTGGGTCTTTAACGGGGTAACCAAAGATGGTTGCGCCAACTTCGTTAGCCATAGCCTGCTTTAACATTTTGGTCATATTTTGTCCATAGAAAACGTTGTCGCCCAAAATCAAGCAAACACTGTCGTTGCCGATAAATTCCTCGCCCAAAATAAAGGCATCTGCAAGGCCTCTAGGGGTTTCTTGCACCTTGTATGTAATAGAAATACCAAGTTTTTTACCGTCGCCCAAAAGTCTTTCATAGTTAGGTGTGTCCTCGGGGGTAGAGATAATTAAAACCTCACGAATACCCGCAAGTAGAAGAATAGAAAGTGGGTAGTAAATAAGGGGCTTATCGTAAATTGGCAAAAGTTGTTTAGAAACAACCTTTGTCATAGGGTAAAGCCTCGTGCCTTTACCGCCGGCTAAGATAATACCTTTCATAATTGGCATCTCCTTAAAGTTTATTTTAAAATAACATCGCAAATGCGGTCAACGTCGCACAAATCTAAATGCGCATAAAGGGGTAAACACATTATATTTTGCGAGAAAAACTTTGCATTAGGTGTTAAGTCTGCTAAATCTGCTTTAAACTCTTTATTCTCTGAAACAAGGGGATAGAAATATTTTCTTGCCATTATACCGCTTGCCTCTAACTTTTTACATAAGGCATCTCGGTTCAAGCCAAACTTGTCCTCATCAACTAAAAGGGGATAGTAGGCATAGTTTTGTTTAATGGTGTCGGTGACGGGTAAAACCGTCAGACCGTCTATGTTAGACAAACGCTCAGTGTATCTTAAAAACGCTTGCTTCCTGCTATCGAGTTCGTCATCAATATGTTTAAGGTTGCAAATACCCATAGCCGCCTGAAACTCGTTCATTTTAGCGTTTGTACCAAAGCAGTCAAGCTCTTCGCCATTTATGCCAAAGTTACGGTGTTTTGCAATTTCACTTGATAGCGAAGCATCTTTAAAACAAAGCGCGCCCCCCTCAATGGTATGAAAAACCTTGGTTGCGTGAAAAGAAAGCATCGAAACATCGCCATAATCTGTAATACCACGACCGTTATATTCAATGCCGAATGCATGCGCTGCGTCGTAAATAACCTTTAGGTTGTGTTTGTCGGCGATTTTTTCTATCGCTTCAACATTGCAGATGTTTCCGTAAACGTGAACACCCAAAATTGCAACGGTTTTATCGGTAATAAGGGCTTCGATTTTAGTTTCGTCGATGGTGTAATCGTCCTTAACATCGCAATAAACGGGGGTGCAACCCGCCTCGACAATGGCATTGGTTGTAGAGGCAAAGGTAAAGGGTGTTGTAATGATTTCGCCCTTTAGATTTAGCGCCTTTAATGCAACGCAGAGCGCCAAATGTCCGTTTACAAACAATTCAATGTTGCTAACCTTTAAGTATTCTTTAAGTTGTTCTTTTAGCCTGTTATGAATAGGCCCCATATTAGTCAGCCAACGACTATCCCAAATAGATTTTATTTCCTCGCAATACTCCTCAAAGTCGGGCATCGAAGAACGGGTAACGTTGATAAGATTTTTCATATCTACTCCAAGAAATTAAATTAAATTATACATTAACAGGATGCTTATCCATGCGGTAGCTAAGCCAATAATACCAATCAAACCACCAATTCGCAAATAGTCTTTAAATCTATATCCTGCAACTTGCACCATAGTGACTGTTGTAGTTGCAGCAGGGGTGGCCATAGCTAAACTAGCACCGAAAACGCATGCCATTGCCAAAGGCATAGGGTTGCAACCGGTTTCCAATGCCATGGGAATAGCAATAGATGCTAACATTGAAACCAAGGCGCCGTTGGACATAAATAGAGAAAGCAAGTAACCACTTATTAAGAAAACTGTAACCAACAAAACGGGATTTGTTATGTTCTTTCCAAGTAAGTCGATTAACCAGTGTATAATTTTTTCGCCCGTTCCGGATTTTACAAAGCCTGTAGCGATTCCTAAAGCGGCACCGAGGGTAATAAGTGCCGACCAAAACATATTTTTGAGTGATGCTTTGCCGTTAACACATTTAGTCATAACTAGTATTAGGGCGCCAGAAATCGCAATTAGACCTAAATCCCATCCAAAAGGCTGAATAATAAAAAGAACCATACATACAAAAAACACTGTAAGAGATATTATAGCATTTCTTTTGTTGAAAGGTATTTTTTCGTTTTTGGTTTCATTGGCATCATCAACTTCTTCAAAGTCAAAGCATCTTACTTGGATTTTATATAAAAATAGATAGTAACACAGAGCCAAAACAGCTACTATTGACATAGCAATGGGAAAAGGCTCAAAAAATCGCATTGTTTTAGCGCCTACAGATTCTAAGACATTATTCGCTAATAGAGGAGCAGTGCTTCCGGCCAAAGTTGCTGTTCCACCGATAAGTCCGCCTGATGCAAGGGTAAGGTATGTATTTTTTTTCGTAATTTTTCCCTTTGAAGAGCCGGCCACAGAAGCAATAAAAGGCATAAACATTGCAACTAGTGCAGCATTTGTCATAAACATAGATAGCACTGAGGCTAATAAAAATACAATAATTACGAATAGTTTTTCGCTTTTTCCTACGAATTTTGTTAAAACTTTTCCTATAATTTCAGATACGCCACTTTCAAAGAGTGCATTATTTATTATGACCATGCCTATAACAAGCATAACCGATGTGCTTGCAAATCCAGAGAATGCTTCTCCGGGAGTTAGAATGTTGGCAAAAACCATAGCTAATAAGCCAAGTAAAGTTGTTACCGCCACGGGAAAAAGTTCAACCACATAAAGCACACACGTGCAGGCAACAATGATAATGGAAATAGTGCTGGTATCCATAGAGAGTCTCCTATCTATATTATTTTTTATTAAGTATAATGCTTGTCCAAACTATTGATAACCATATTCTCGCCGTTTTCGTCATAAATTTTTAAATTCTCTTGAAAATATCTCATAGAAGAAAGCAGTTCTTCTCTACTTCTTGCAGATAGAGCAACCTTGCCGAAGCGTTGAATCATAGAACCATCAGGCTCTATCACGTCTCCTATTGATTTCATTGGGATATATTCATCGACATTAGGGAATCTGTCTACTTCGTTTTTATCTTGTATTTTCGAAATAGTTCCTTTTTTAAGTAAAATATTCATTAAAACATAATGGTTCTTAAACGGAGTGCCTAAGTTTTCTAAATTTTCGCCACACATTTTTCCGGTTAGAGCATGGCTTAAAAGCATAGCAAGTTGGTCAACATTTTGTTCTTTTTGTAGAAAAACATCCTGGTATTTTGCACCCAATCTAAATTGTGCTTCAATAATATAGATTTTTCCGTTTGAATTTATAAGTTCTAGACACAATAAACCGTTTTTATAGCCTATTATGTCCACAAATTTTTTAACCCCTTCGAGCAAAGCATCTTTGATGGCATTGTTGTTTTTAGAGGGGAAAATATACGCTCCGGGCAAATTAACATTATTTTTATCGTCGTCATTAGCGGGTTTATCGCTGGTAGCACAGAAGAACACTTGCCCGTCTTGTATCATGAAATCCGCTAGGCAATAGTCTCCGCGAAGATATCTTTCTATTATGATTTTTTTGGATTTGGAAAATTCAAGGCCTCTGTCAATAGCTTTTGATAAAGTGCTTTTATCGTGGCAAATAGAAATTCCTCTGGCGCCACTGTTATCTACAGGTTTTATTATAACCGGGAATTCAATCGAATCAATACAGTTGGGCATACAGTCTAACTCATATTCGTCAATTACAGGGAGGCCTGCTTCCCTGCAATATTTTTTAAAAATAGCTTTGTCTACCATAGTATCGCACAATTGTTCGGTAGTAAAACAGGGTAATTTTGCTTCTTTGCAAATTTTTTCATATATATGAAGATGTGAGTCTGTGTATGCAGTAAAAATGCCATCTACATGCTCGTCTTTTATTATTTTAAGCATCGCTGGAATGTCAAAAATATTAACTTCAATAGCCTTGTCAGCCCACGCTTTTGCCGGTGCATCTTTTACAGAATACCAATTTGCAATAATAACTCTTGCACCTAATTCGTGAGCTTTTTCTATAATAACCTTTGCTAAAGCATTTCCTTCGAGCAAAAGTAGGGTTTTACCGTTAAGATTTTTCATTTTGTATCATACTCCAACTATTCTATTTCTCTAAATCTTTTTTTAGAAGACCCATAATAATCATATTTACATATGTGCCGTTTTTGTAATTAGATTCGCGTTTAATGCCTTCTTTAACAAAGCCAGTTTTTTCGTAAAGATGTATTGCAGCAAAATTGTTTTCTAAAACACCAAGTTCAATTCTTCTTAAATTAAGATTTTCGAATGCGTGCGCAATCATTGCTTTAACCGCAAAAGTTCCGATGCCTTTTCCGCGGTTTTTTGTTCCTCCGATCATAATATGCATAGTTGCGCTACGATTTATATAGTTTATATCCAAAAGACTGATAAGCCCAAGCACTTCATCGTCTTTTTCATCATCTATTATGGCACATCTAACCGAGTTGCTTCTCGATTGCAGATATTTATTATACCATTCTTGATCTATATCTTCGTTAATATACCTATATGGAGCACCTAAACAAGCGATTAAGTAAGGATCGTTTCTCCATTTATTTATTCGATTTAAATCTTCACGTTCGATTTCTCTTAATTTATACATTTTATAACTTCCTCTACTATATATTGCATTTCAACCAATCCGTAGCGTTGATCACAAGGCAGCGGTAAAATGTTTTCAGCAAAGTCTTTTTCCAAACTGCCATCAAGCTCTAAAACATTGGGCCAAAGGGTAGGTACATATATTTTCTTTTCTGCCAATTTGCGTTTTATTTCCATACCGTTTTCGCAGTAGTATGGATAGCAATAGGGTGCATAAGGGGTAGTAAGCTTTAGTTTGTTGGTGTCCTTTAACGCTTTTCGAAGAATTTTGTAGTTTTCGTTTCGGGCTTTAATAACTTTTTTATAATCAATTGCGCCTAAAATATTGTGTGTAATTAACGACATTTGCTTTAGCTCGAGTTCTGTAAAGGAAGCATCGTTAGCCTTAAAATCTGAATAGTACTGGGAGGCGTTTTTTTCTTCATATCTGCCTAATATATGCTTCATACGGTCTTTAGAAACATCTAAAGATAGCACCTCATCAAGCTTTGTGTTTGTGGATAAGTAAGCACCGTCAGGAACGCCAAAAAACTTTCTGCAAGAATATAAAGCGTCGATCTTCTTTATAGGCTTTTGAAAAAAGGCTTGAACATTATCGGCGATAATGTTTTTATAAGTAGCTTGCAGTTTTAAAAGTTGCTTATTGGAAATCTGACCGTAGTAATTAACTACATAGAGGTATTCGTTATCCGATAATTGTTTATTAAAAACGGGCAAAAAGCTACTGTCTATATGGTAGTACTCGCAAACATAGCCATACCTATCACATAGCTTTGAAACGGAATCACACAAAAAGTATGGTATATACAGCTTTTTAATATTTCTTGCTTTTAATAAGTACAACAAGGCGTTCCGCGCGTTATTTAGGGCTATTAAATTTGGATAATACTCTTTACTAACTAAGCTTTCAAGCCCGAAATATCCACCTATTTCTTTTTGTTCCATACAATTCTTCTTTCGGTTATCGTTTTAATTTTACTTCAATCCAATGTTCCGAATGGTCCATCATATTAAGCATCTGTTTTAAATTGTCGAATTTCATTAATAGAATTCCAAGGGTTGTGTTGGCTCCGGTAAAGGATTTAATCTCGTCGCCAGGGGATTTTAATATGTGATTTTCTACAATATGTTTTTCGTAGACGTCTTTAGATATTCTAATTTCTTCTAAAATGCCATCTTCTAAGCTGTGAACAGCATAATAAGCCCAAAAGCCGTTAGTGCTTTTTTGCGAAATATTTTCTATTTCTTCGCCCATTGCTGCAAGCACCGAGCATTCTACCAAGTCTACCCCGGTTGCATATTTTATTATTTGCGGAATATAGTTGCCGCCGTCTCTCGGAGCTATTTCCATAAGATAGACATTGAAATCCTTGTCTATTCGTATATCGAAGTTATAAGTACAAGTTTGCATCTTAAGTAATGCAAGCAAACGTTGTATTTCATTATGAATTTTTAGGTGTATTTCATTTGGCATTTCATATGGAAAACTTGCAGAAATTGGTACAAACGGATTTTTGCAACGCGGATTAAAGTGGTCGTTGGCAAAACATCTAAACACTAATTCTCCATTAATTGAAAGCCCGTCTCCTGCTATTTGATATCCGAGTTTTTCAACAAATTCTTCAACAATAATCTTTTTAGAAATTGAAAAACCTATGGCATAACTAAGCTTGTCTGGGGCTTCGTTAAAGTTTGATATCTTGCTTACACCTTTGCTTCCCGAAGAATCAACAGGTTTAACAATAACGGGCAGCTTAAACAGGTTGTTTTTTATATCTGCCAATGCGTCGGCTATGTTGCTGTATCCTTTTGCTTTGGGAGTGTTAAATCCGTTGTTTTTTAAAAACTCTCTGAATTTATCTTTGTTACAAAGTATTTCGACCGAATCATACGGATTGCCGTGCAGCCCTAACTTTTCAGCCACATAAGCGGCAGTTGGCGCGGCAGGGTCGGAAGCGTATGCTAATATACCGTCCACCTGCTCCTTTTTTGCAACATCTAAAATTGCTTCTTTGTCGGTGGTGCTTACAAGATAAAATTTATCGGCAAAATGTTGGCCGGGGTTGTCAGTAAGATAGTCGCAAACCACGGTGTAATAACCTAAAATTTTTGCGGTTTCAATAGCAACTATTTGCTGTGCCGACCCACCAAGCAGTAAAAGCTTACCTTTTTTCATAATTTATATCTCTCACTTTGTGATTTTAGATTTAACCAGCTGGAGTAAAAACATAAATGGTTGCAGTTTGGTTATTGCGGAAACTCCAATATAAATAACCATTCCACATAAAATCTGCAGAGCCATCACTAGATATGTGCTTAAAGGCAAGGCGCCTATCAAAAGCACGCAAACAAACATAATAAGCGAAACTAAAAACGAGGGCAAAATATCTTTCATTTGTTCAATGTAAGAGTAGCCAACAATTTTTTTGTTAGGATGGGCATTAACAAAACAACTTAAAAAGGTAGTAAAAACACCTGTCGTTGCTATTGCAACGGGGGAGTCGAAGAAAATAAGTGCAATAGCAAGCGCTACCATCCCGTAAGACTTTTTAATTATTTCTAGCTTTAAAAACATATCGCTTCTGCCCATTGCGTTTATTGCCTGCAAATTGCAGGTATGAACGGGATTAAAGGCAAAAGTGAAGCAATAAATTTGTAGGTAAGGCACACAAGGTAACCATTTATCTGTAAGCAGGATTTTAACAAGCGGTGTTGCAACACCGGCAAGGCCTGCCATTATTGGAAACATTATGTACGAACAAATAGTAATCGAAGTACGCATAAGTTCTTTTACTTTTGCTGTATCGTCTTGATCCTTTGCCATAACCGGAAGCATAACGCTCTGTACGGCTCCGTTTATTGCATTAACCAAAAATTGAGGGAATTGTTTTCCTCGGTTATAAAAGCCAAGCGTACTCGAATTATATTTAAGGCCTATCACAAGGCTTCGTATGTCTTGGTAAAGTGTATCTATCAGGCCGGAAACAAGCAGTTTCCAACCGAAAGAAAACAATGTTTTCACGCGTTTTAAATTGCAAATAAATCGCGGTCGCCATTTTACAGAAAACAGCATAATAAAGGCGGCTATTGCAATGTTTAGTATGTACTGAACAACCAAAGCCCAAAGACCTAAGTTCATATACGCCATAACAATTCCCACAACACCCGATAAAAGTATTGCGCCTATGTTACTGTAAAATATCTTTTTGAAATCAAGTTTGCGGCTAACTTTGGCTATCTGTATGGAGTTTATAGCACCGGGAAAAAGCACTAGCGCCAAAACTCTGAATGGTGCTACAATTTCTGGCATTTTATATGCCGTTGCAATTAGTGGTGCACTAAAAAAGAATAGTACGTATATTATTACAGCGGCAACCAAGGTTACCCAAAAAACGGAAGAATAATCGTCCTCGTCAACGTCTTTGTTTTGTATAAGAGAGGTGTTAAAACCGTTTTGAATAAAAACAGTGGCCAAAGTTGTGAATATTATCATTAGCGAAAGCACGCCGTAATGCTCGGGGTCTAGCAGACGAGCTAATATTACTTGAAGCAAAAACTGGACGCCCTGAACGCCAAAGCGTTCAAGCATTTTCCAACCAATTGCTTTGGTAGTGTTGTTGGTTTGCACAGAATATTACGACCTTTCGGTTAATATGAATTATCTTCCAAATAGTTTTTGTTTAAGGAGTTTAAGTGCGGGGAACTTTTGTGCGATGCCTTGGGTAAAAGGAAACACTCTGTATATCTTTTGTGTGAGCAAAGAAAAACGATGACGATTAACAAAAGGCTTATAATCAGGGCTTTTAAGTATAGATTTATCTTTTGTTAAAAATGCAATTTCAACTTCGTGTTCCTTTATAACATGACTTAATGCATTTGTGTATTTAAACTCAAAATACGCATCTACTCTTTTTAGCATCTCTATCATTTTTGTAAGATGGTCGATTCTTTTTTTTTGTTGGTTCCATATTCTTACAGTCCACGAGGAAGGAGTTCCGCTGTTGTATTGCGACATTACTTCTTTCATACACCAGAATCTACCCAAAATGGCAGCATATATGTATTTTTGGTAGTCACCAATTCCGCGCATGGTAAAGCAGTCTGGCATATTAAGTATTTCTTTGCGCGCAATCAAAGAATTGGTAGAGTAGTAATTACCACCATTTAAAATAACTTCTTCTGCGGTGTATTCGCGACTTTCTTTAATTTGAGGGAACACAAAAGATTTGCCGGTTGAATAATATTTCCAGTTAGCGCAGTGAACGCAAGCGGTAAAGTCGGGGTGGCTGTCCAAAAAGTCTACTTGGCGTTGTAATTTCTCGGGGTGTATCCAACAGTCGTCTCCCTCGCACCAAGCAACGTACTTACCTTTAACTTTAGGATACATAAAATTTTTAATTATTCCGCCACCTTTGGAATACTGGTTCTCGGTTTGATAAATGGGTACAAATATATCTGGGTATTTGGCTGCATATTCGCGAATTATATCGGCAGAACCATCGGGAGATGCATCGTCATGTATAATAACTTCAAACTTAAAATTGGTTTTTTGCATAACAAATCCGTCTAGACAGGCACGCAAAAAAGGTGCGTGATTATAAACGATGCATAACACAGAAACTTTTATATCATCCATAATAAACCTCCAAAAGCAAGAATATTAAAACTTAAATATGTATAAAATACCACCAATATATGATACCACAATGGAACTACATTGTCAATGCTATAAAGCAACAAATGGTGTGAGTTTGCCACATGGGAATTTTAATTAAAACTCGGTAATATATATTAAGAAAAGGGGTGTGAGAAAATGCAAATACAAGCGGCACGGATTATTTCTTTAGCGCTTTCGGCGGTGTCATTGATGCTATCTGCAACCCTTTATATAAATTACGGAGAGGCGGTAGCAGAGGCGGCGGTGGCGCTACCATCATTAGTAAGCGTGAGCAACGAACCGGCAAAAGAAGTTGGGCTTGTTTTTACCAAAATGCAACCCGAAACCAACACTACAAGTAGCATAGAAGTCGACTTGGAGAACGAGCAAAAAACCACCACAAAAGAGAAAAAACTGGGCAAGACAATTCCACAATTTTTAACACCCTACAAGGCAAACACCGCTTACAATAATATATATGTAAACAACCAATCGGGCGAAAAGATAAATATAAAAAAACTAATCGCGGGGTATAGTTCGGGCGTTGAAGTTAAATCTAAAGAGCCTCAGGTGTTGATAATGCACACCCACGCCACCGAAAATTATGTCAGGCACGATGGCGACTACTATACAAAAAGCGATACCGAGAGGACAAGTAACGAGAAATACAGTGTTTTGGGTGTGGGAGAAAAACTCAAAGAGGTGCTAGAGACGGGTGGAATTTCGGTAATTCACGATAAAACTTTGCACGATAGCCCCTCTTATTCGGGCAGTTACAATCGCTCTGCGGTAACGGTGCAAAATTATCTTAAAAAATACCCAAGCATAAAGGTGGTTTTGGATGTTCATAGAGATGCAATCGGCGACGGAAAAGACCTTGTAAAGCCTGTAAAAGAGATTAACGGTAAAAACGCCGCGCAGGTAATGATTTGTGTCGGAAGCGAAACGGGGATAGTAGATAATTTTCCGAATTGGCGCGAAAATTTAAAACTTGGATTAAAATTGCAACAGACTATGGAGGTTATGTATCCGGGGCTTGCGCGTGCATTGTACTTGTCGTATGAACATACCTATAATCAAAATTTAAGCAGCGGCTCTATAATCATAGAATTCGGCACGAACGGGAATAGTTTTAAAGAGGCAAAATACTCTGCAGAATTGGTTGGGAAATCGCTGGTAACTTTGTTTAAAAACCAGTAAAATATTTTTCTTGAAAAAGCGACAACGATATGTTAATATAAAAATGTAAAGATAAATCGTTTTTAGGAGGATAAAAAATGAAACTTTCAAAGCGAATTCTAGCATCACTTCTTTCGGTTGCAATGTTGCTTACAGTAGCATCCGCAACCGCATTTGCAGATGGCCCAAATATTGTGCCACTTCCCGGTCAAGATGACAACCTTGAAAATGACCACGTTTGTGATTATGCCATTCCTAAAATGGATAAAGAAACCCAAACTCATTGGATGGAGTGCTCTTGCGGTCAAAAAGACCCAGATTACACTTACGGACACCAACTTGGTATAACAATGTACGAAACCACCCATAGATTTGAGTGTGAATGTGGTTATTATGAGCGCGAAGAGACACATAAATACAACCAAATGTATTACGATGAAACAAGCCATTGGTATGAATGCGCTTGCGGCAAAGTCGACCCTAAAGGCGAAAAAACCCCTCATAGCATTAGCATGTACGTAGACAATGAAACTCACGTTCAAGCGTGTGGTTGTGGTTACGAAGTGCCCGGCACAAAACAAGCCCACGTGTTTAATAAGTATACCGATTGGGGCGATGGTAAACACCGCAAAAAGTGTGAGTGTAGTGTTGTTGAAGCACAAGGCAACAAAGCAGAACCGCATACCTATGGCGCTAGCTATGTAACCACAAAAGCAACACTTTCGGCTGATGGTGCACTTTCCAAAAAATGTGTATGTGGTGCAGTTGCAAACGCGGGCAAAATCAGCAAAATTAAAACTGTATCTATTGCAGCTAGCGTTGCATACACAGGCAAAACGCTTAACCCCAAAGTAACAGTTAAAGATGCCGCAGGTAAACCTATTGCTTCTACTAATTACACAGTAACATATTCAAAGAATAAGTCTGTTGGTAAAGCAACCGCAAAAGTTGTATTTAAAGGCAATTACAGCGGCACTAAAACCTTAACGTTCAAAATTGTACCAAAAACCACAAAGATTTCTTCGCTAAAAGCCGGTAAAAAAGCATTTACTGTAAAATACAGCAAACAGACTTCAGGTACAGGTTACGAAATTCAGTATAGCAGATCTAAATCATTCAAAGGTGCAAAGACTGTAAAGATAAGCAAGAACAAAACTGTTTCTAAGACTGTTAAGAAATTAAAGAGCAAAAAGCCCTATTATGTTCGCGTACGCGTTACCAAAGGTA
>JAZOQV010000063.1:0-45985 GCA_045656265.1 Acutalibacteraceae bacterium
TATTGAAATCCTCTGCGGTCGTCCCGGCTTCATTAACTTCCTTGATGCATTCAACTCTTGGCAGTTGGTAAAAGAGCTTAAAGAGGCTCTTGGTCTTCCTGCGGTAACCTCCTTTAAGCATGTCAGCCCCACATCTGCAGCAGTAGGTGTGCCTCTTTCTGATAAGCTTAAAAAGGCTTGCTTTGTTGATGATATTGAGGGTCTTGACGAGTCTCCACTCGCATGCGCTTATGCAAGGGCAAGGGGTACCGACAGAATGTGTTCTTTTGGCGATTGGGTTGCCCTTTCCGACGTTTGCGACGTTACCACCGCTAAAATGATTAAGCGCGAGGTTTCCGACGGTATTATCGCACCCGGTTATACCGACGAGGCTTTAGAAATCTTAAAATCAAAACGTAACGGCAATTATAATATAGTTAAAATTGACCCTGATTTTGTACCCGAAGAAATCGAGCGTAAACAGGTTTACGGTATCACTTTCGAGCAGGGTAGAAACAACTTTGAGATTAACCGTGAGTTGCTTTCAAACATCGTAACCGATAATAAAGATTTACCCGAAAGCGCAGTTCGTGATTTAATAATTGCACTTATCACTTTGAAATATACACAGTCTAACTCGGTTTGCTATGCAGTAGACGGTCAGGCAATCGGCGTAGGTGCAGGTCAGCAGTCCCGTATCCACTGCACACGCTTGGCAGGTACAAAGGCAGATACTTGGTTCTTAAGCCAACACGATAAGGTGCTAAATCTACCTTTCAAGGATACCCTTGGCAGACCAGACCGCGATAATGTTATCGATGGTTATATCAATAAAAATGAAGAAGACGTTTGTGCAGATGGCAACTGGCAGAAATATTTTACCACTCAGCCTGAACCACTAACTGATAGTGATATAAAAGAATATTTAAGTGGGATTGATGGTGTAGCGCTAGGTTCAGACGCTTTCTTCCCATTCAGTGATAATATTGAAAGAGCAAAGCGTAGCGGTGTAAAATATATCGCAGAACCAGGTGGATCTATCCGTGATGACGTTGTAATTGAATGCTGCAATAAGTATGGTATGGCAATGGCATTCACAGGAATGCGTCTATTCCACCACTAATAAGGAGTTAAATATGAAGGTATTAGTTGTTGGCGGTGGCGGTAGAGAGCACGCCATAATAAAAAAGATTAAAGAAAATAAAGGGGTAGAAGAAATTTTTGCTTTACCAGGTAACGGCGGTATGGCAAATGATGCTACCTTGGTAAATATAGGTGCTACCGATATTGATAATATTGTAAAATTTGCAGTTGAGCAAAAAATTGATTACGCCGTTGTAGCACCCGATGACCCACTTGTACTTGGTTGCGTAGATGCGCTAGAAAAAGTAGGCATAAAATGCTTCGGTCCTAATGCTAAAGCCGCTATTATTGAAGGCAGTAAGGTTTTCTCTAAAAATCTTATGAAAAAGTATAATATCCCTACCGCAGAGTATGAGGTATTCAGCGATATGCAAAAAGCCTTAGATTACCTCGAAACTGCTCCAATCCCAACCGTTATTAAAGCAGACGGTTTGGCACTTGGTAAGGGCGTAATTATAGCTGAAACCAGAGAGGATGCAAAGTCTGCAGTAGTTTCAATGATGCAGGATAAAAAGTTCGGTAGCAGTGGCGATAACATTGTTATCGAGGAGTTTTTAGAGGGTCCCGAAGTTTCTGTGCTTGCATTTACCGATGGTAAAACAGTTGCACCAATGGTTTCTTCTATGGACCACAAGCGTGCAGGGGATAACGATACAGGTCTTAATACAGGTGGTATGGGTACAGTTGCCCCTAACCCGTATTACACAAAAGATATTGCCAAAGAGTGTATGGATAAAATATTTATCCCCACTATGAATGCTATGAATAGCGAGGGCAGAACCTTTAAAGGTTGTCTTTATTTTGGCCTAATGCTTACTAAAAACGGACCAAAGGTTATTGAGTATAACTGTCGCTTTGGCGACCCTGAGACTCAGGTTGTGTTACCACTACTTGATAGCGACCTTTTAACCGTTATGCAAGCAGTTACGGATGAAAGACTAAGCGATATAGAGGTTAAGTTCCGCGACGCTCACGCTTGTTGTGTTGTTATGGCTTCAAAGGGCTACCCACAAAGCTATGATAAAGGTTTCGAAATAACCATTCCAAGCGAGATTGAGAACACAGTGTACGTTGCAGGTGCAACATTAAATGATGGGAAACTCGTTACTGCGGGCGGTCGTGTTCTTGGTGCTACTGCAGTAGCAGACAGTTTAACCGAGGCAATCGCTAAAGCATACGGTATGGCTGGAACTATTAAATTTGATAATGCTTATTATCGTAGCGATATTGGTAAGCGTGCTCTTTTGGCGCTTACTACGGAGGAAAAATAAATGGTATTTAGAGTTTTTGTTGAAAAGAAAAAAGAATTAGCACACGAAGCCAAGGCTTTGTTTTCGGATGCTACTTCGTTACTTGGTATTAGTAATCTTAAAGGCGTACGCGTTATCAATAGATATGATGCCGAAAATATCAGTGAAGAACTTTTTGAGTATGCAAAAGGCACTGTTTTTTCAGAGCCACAACTCGATATAGTTACCGATGGCATAGATGCGAATGGTGGCTATGTGTTCGCAGTTGAATTTTTGCCAGGTCAGTTCGACCAACGCGCAGACTCGGCTGCACAGTGTATTCAGATTATATCTCAAGGCGAAAGACCTTTAATTCGTACCGCAAAGGTATATGTTTTAGAGGGTAACTTAACCGAGGCTGATATAGAAGAAATTAAAAAGTATGTTATCAACCCCGTTGAGTCAAGACTTGCTACACTAGAAAAGCCCGAAACTCTTAAAATGGATTTTGAAATTCCAACAGAGGTTGCTACTTTAGATGGATTTTTGAAACTTGATAGAGCAGGACTTGAAAAGTTCGTTAAGGATTACGGTCTTGCTATGGATGCCGATGATATTGCATTCTGCCAAGAGTATTTCTTAAGCGAAAAACGCGACCCAACTATCACCGAAATCCGTATGATAGATACATACTGGTCAGACCACTGCCGTCATACCACATTCTTAACAGTTATTGACGATGTTAAGTTTGAGGATGAACTTTTGCAGTCTGCTTATGATGAATATATTGCAGTTCGTAAAGAACTAAACCGCACAAAACCTATTTGTTTAATGGACATTGCAACAGTTGCGGTTAAATATTTAAAAGTAAACGGTAAACTTGATAAATTAGACGAGTCTGAGGAAATCAACGCTTGTACCGTTAAAATTGACGTTGAGGTTGATGGTGTAGTAGAGCCTTGGCTGCTTCTATTTAAGAATGAAACACACAACCACCCAACCGAAATCGAGCCATTTGGTGGTGCTGCTACATGTATTGGTGGCGCAATACGCGACCCACTTTCAGGTCGTTCGTATGTATATGGCGCTATGCGTGTTACAGGTGCCGCAGACCCACTAAAACCCGTTAGCGAAACCATTAAGGGCAAACTTCCACAACGCAAGATTGTTACAACTGCCGCAGCAGGTTATTCTTCTTATGGTAACCAAATCGGCTTGGCAACAGGTATTGTTGATGAAATTTACCACGACGGATATGCTGCAAAGCGTATGGAAATAGGCGCAGTTATCGCTGCAGCACCCGCAGAAAACGTTCGTCGCGAGCGTCCCGACCCTGATGATGTTGTTATCCTTTTAGGCGGTAGCACAGGCCGCGACGGTATCGGTGGTGCAACCGGTTCTTCTAAAGCACACGATTCGCATTCGGTTCAAACCTGTGGTGCAGAGGTGCAAAAGGGTAATGCCCCAGAAGAAAGAAAACTTCAAAGACTCTTTAGAAATAAAGAAGCTTGCAGAATGATAAAACGCTGTAACGACTTTGGCGCAGGCGGTGTGTCTGTTGCTATTGGCGAGCTTGCAGATGGTCTTGAAATTGACCTAAATGCAGTGCCTAAAAAGTACGAAGGTCTTGACGGTACTGAACTTGCAATTAGTGAATCACAAGAGCGTATGGCAGTTGTTGTAGAGCCATATAACGTTGATAGATTTATAGAACTTGCAGGCAAAGAAAACTTGCAAGCAAAGGTTGTTGCGGTTGTTCGCGCAGAGCCAAGACTTGTAATGAATTGGAATGGCAAGAAAATTGTTGATATTAGCCGTGAGTTCCTAAATTCTAACGGTGCAGATAAGCATATTTCTATCGCGCCTGCAAAACCCGAGGCTTACGATAAGAAGGTAAAGGGCGGCTTTGCAGAAAACCTAACTGCACTGGCTTCCGACCTTAATATCTGCTCAAAGCGTGGACTTTCCGAGCGCTTTGACTCTACCATTGGCGCCGGCACAGTGCTTATGCCTTTTGGCGGTAAAAATCAGTTAACACCTATTCAAAGTATGGTGCAAAAAATCTCGGTTGAGAAAAAACATACCGACGATTGCTCGCTTATGGCGTTTGGTTATAACCCGTTCATAACTGAAAAGAGCCCATATCATGGCGCTTATCTTGCGGTTGTTGAATCGGTTTCGAAACTAATTGCATCGGGCGCAGAGTTTAAAGACGTATATTTAACATTCCAAGAGTATTTTGAATCTCCCAAAAAGGACGCAAAGCGTTGGGGTAAACCTCTTGCCGCACTTCTTGGCGCGTTTAAAGCACAAAAAGAACTCGGCATCGGTTCTATCGGCGGTAAGGATTCTATGAGTGGTAGTTTTGAGGATATTGATGTTCCGCCTACCTTGGTTTCTTTCGCAGTTACTACCGATAAGGTGCAGAATATCGTTTCTCCTGAATTTAAGACCGCTGGCAATAAACTTTATTTGCTTTCACCCGAAATGGATGAAAACGGTTTACCTAAAACCGAATCATTGCTTGCTACCTATAATAAAATTACTACCCTTATGCGTGAAGGCGCAATAGCCGCTTGTTATACTATGGGCATGGGCGGTATTGCCGAGGCTATAATGAAAATGGCATTCGGTAACGGCCTTGGCGCAAACCTTAATGATTCGCTTTCTCTGAACGATTTGTTCGGCTACAATTACGCCAGTTTCGTTGTAGAGGCAACTAAGGATATTGATGCTAAAGAAATCGGTGTTGTTACCGAAAATGCAGAGATTACTTACGGTGGCGAGTCAGTAGACCTTAATGAACTTTTAGGTGTTTACGAGAATAAACTTGAAAGCGTTTACTCTTGCAATATTGCTGATACTAAAGAGCCTGTTAAAAACTTTAGCTTTACCGTAGGAAGCCGCAAAGCACCTGCGATTAAGGTTGCTAAACCACGTGTGCTTATTCCGGCATTCCCCGGTACAAACTGCGAGTTTGATACCGCAAAAGCACTTCGCGATGCAGGCGCAGAACCCGAGATTATCGTTATAAACAACTTAACACCTGCAGGTATTAGCGAAAGCGTTAACAAGTTTGCAGAAGAAATTAAAAATTCTCAAATTATATTTATACCGGGTGGTTTCTCGGGTGGCGACGAGCCTGATGGTAGTGGTAAGTTCATAACCGCATTCTTTAGAAACGCCGCTATCAAAGAGGGTGTTACCGACCTTCTTGATAATCGCGACGGACTTATGTGCGGTATCTGTAACGGTTTCCAAGCACTTATCAAACTAGGGCTTGTGCCTTACGGTAAGATTATTGATACCGATGAAAACTGCCCAACTCTAACCTTTAACACAATCGCACGCCATCAGTCGCGCATTGTGCATACAAGGGTTGCTTCCAATAAATCTCCATGGCTCAGCGAAACCGAGGTTGGCGATGTTTACACAGTGCCGATTTCTCATGGTGAAGGTAGATTCTTGGCAAGCGAAGAGTTAATTATGAAACTTGCTGAAAACGGTCAAATCGCAACACAGTATGTTGACCTTAACGGTAATGCTACTACCGATGTTCACTTTAATCCTAATAACTCAATGTACGCTATCGAGGGTATTACTTCACCCGATGGTCGCGTATTTGGTAAAATGGGACATAGCGAGCGTATCGGCAACGGTCTTTACAAAAACGTACCCGGTAATTATGAAATTGGTATGTTTAAAGCCGCAGTTAAATACTATAAGTAAGATTAAAACCGCAGTCGAATGGCTGCGGTTTGCTTTTTATACCAGTGCGTTTTTTATTAGTCTTGAAAGTAGAATGCCGCCTGCAGATAAAAAGCACCAAATAAGGAAGAATTTTAAGCAAATCTGTCCTAAAAAATTAAATGGTTCTGCGCTATAATCCCAAACGTCATATTTTAAAACTATGTTAAAGATATAGCCAAATATAAATTCAACACTAGTTATAACGACAGCACTTATAATGCATTTCAAAACAAAGTTGATTTTCATTCTATCAATAAACAACATACTTACAAAACAAATACCGCCTGCGAGAAGCATACTAGGGTGCGTGTAGCCTCTTGAAACCACCTCAATTAACCCGTAACATATTGCTCCCAACCCAAAAATTACAAATAAGTTGACATTAAAAATCTTACTCAATTAAATCATCCTTTCAAAGTATATTTTTTTGATTACAGTTTAGTAATATTCATAAAAATCGCTTTACAATTTTTAGGGAAAATGGTATTATATATTTGTAATCTTTAATGCGGCACAGAGAGGTCGGCAAGGTTTATAAATACCAATATAAAACTTGCAATAATCATAACTTGCCGCAAGGCAAGTTATTTTTTTAGAGGTTTTTTATGGAGTTTAAATCAACCATTATGGATGAGGGTGCAGTTCTTCGTGCACTAACTCGAATAGCCCACGAGATTGTAGAGCGTAATGACGAGGCAAATGAGATTTGTATAATTGGCATCGTTAGGCGCGGAGTGGCATTAGCAGAGGTTTTGTCAGAAAAACTTAAAACTCTTGGCGTGAATGTAAAAACAGGAAAATTAGATATTTCTCTTTATCGCGACGATTTATCTACAAATCAGCAAGATATGCCAATTTTAAATAAAACAGAAATTAGCTTTGATATCAATGGTGCTACCGTTGTTATGGTAGACGATGTGCTTTATACAGGTCGCACCGCAAGGGCGGCTATGGATGCTTTAATTGAACTTGGCAGACCTGCAAAAATTCAACTTGCCGCGCTTGTTGATAGAGGACATCGCGAATTGCCTATCAGGGCAGACTACGTTGGTAAAAATATTCCTACCTCTAAAAATGAGGTTGTAGTGGTTTCGGTGCCACCATACGACAGCGAAACCAACGTAAAACTTTATAACAGATAGTATTTTGCAGACTAGGTAACTAGAGCTGTTAAAATAAAAAATTGGAGGATGAAAAAAATGAAACTTATCTACGATGTAGAAAGCAAACCAAAGTTTGGTCAGCTGATTGTTTTCGCAATTCAGCAGTTGCTTGCTATTATGGCAGCAACACTAGTTGTTCCCGTTATCATTGGCAATGGCATGAGCTCCGCGGCTGCACTTTTCGGCGCAGGTGTTGGTACAATAGTTTACGCACTATTTACTAAATTTAAAAGCCCTGTTTTCCTTGGTTCATCTTTTGCATTTATAGGTTCAATGTTTGCAGCATTTGCAGGCGGCGTATCTATGGCTCTTGGTTACTTAGGCCTTATCCTAGGTGCAGTTTTTGCAGGTCTTGTTTACGTTGTTATCGCTATCATTGTTAAATTTGTTGGCGTTAACTGGATTAACAAACTTATGCCTGCAGTAGTTATCGGTCCTACAGTTGCTATTATCGGTCTTTCTTTGGCAGGTAACGCAGTTGGCGACCTTCAAAAAGGCGGCGTTTTAAATGCAGAAGGCGCACCTGTTGCAAATCCATTAATTTGCGTTTTAATTGGTGTTATCACCCTTATTGTTGTAACACTTTGCTCTACCTATGGTAAGAAAATGACTAAGCTCATTCCTTTCATCATTGGTATTCTTTCCGGTTATGCAGTTGCTGCAATATTCACTGTTATTGGTCTTGCAACCGGCAACGAGGCTTTACAGGTTATCAACTTCGCTCACTTTACTAACCTAGTTAAAGATGGCGTTACTGTAAACACCTTCCTTGCAGTTCCTGATTTCACATTCCTTACCGCTTTAGGTGGCGTTAAAGAACTTAATGGTGCATATATCGGCACAATCGCTGCAGCTTATATTCCTGTTGCATTTGTTGTATTTGCAGAGCATATTGCAGACCACAAAAATATTTCTTCAATCATCGAGCGCGACCTTCTAGAAGAACCAGGTCTACACAGAACCCTTCTTGGCGACGGTGTTGGTTCTATGTTTGGTGCATTCTTTGGCGGTTGCCCTAACACTACTTACGGCGAATCTGTTGCTTGTGTTGCTATTACCCGCAACGCTTCTGTTGCAACAATCGTTACAGCAGCCATTGGTGCTATCCTTGTTTCTTTCATCAACCCATTTGTTGCACTTGTTAACTCAATTCCTGCTTGCGTAATGGGCGGCGTATGTATGGCACTTTATGGCTTTATCGCTGTTAGCGGTCTTAAAATGGTACAAAAGGTTGACCTTAACGAAAACCGCAACCTATTCGTTGCATCTGCAATTCTTATCGCAGGTATCGGCGGTTTAACCTTAAACTTCGGCCAAGTTACAATCACTTCTATCGCTTGCGCACTTATCCTTGGCATTATTATTAATGTTATTCTTTCAGGCAAAAAGCCCGAAGAGAATACCGAAGAATAATTAACTAAACTTTAAAAACCATCTGTAAAGCTAAAACTTTGCAGATGGTTTTCTTTTTTACCATTTGTTACGGTAATCGCGAGGGCTACAACCCTCGCTTTTTTTGAATATTTTTGTAAAGTAATTTGGGTCTTCAATACCACAGTCTTGAGATATTTGGGCGGTGCTTTTACCAGAGTATCTTAATAATTCTTTAGCCACTGTTACACGTTTTTTTGTTATATAATCGCCAACAGTGATTCCAAACTGTTCTTTAAATTTATGTGCAAGAGCAAACTTGCTCATATAAAAGTTTTCGGCTATGGATTCTAATGAAAGTTTCTTAAAGTAGTTAGCATCAATGTACTCGGCGATTGCAATCATATCACTTTCGTGTAACTTTGGCATAACCGAGTCTATACATATTGTGCAAAGGTCTGTTAAAAGTTTTGCGTTTAAGATGTCTTGCGCTTTAAGATTTCCAAGGCTTGTCATCAACTGCTCTAAAATGTTTATAAAATCACTTGCGTGGTCAGAGTGAAAATAGGGCAGGGGATTATATTCTTTAAAAATGCTGTAATAATGCTCGGCAGGTTTTCCGTGAAAGTGTGCCCAACGAAGTTTCCATTGCTTCTGTTCGTTGCTATGATGAGCGTATGGCTTATTACAATCGATAAAAACACAATCGTGTTTTTTAAGTTTAACCGACCGTCCGTTATAGGTTATGCTACCGCTACCTTCTAAAACTACGAAAAATAAAAACGAATCAAGTTTGTTTCGCTCGCCCTTGTGGTTTGCAACACTTTCGAGTTCGCCCGATTCTTGTAAATATATCAAACTGTTTTTTGTTTCAAAAGAAGGGGTGTGGATTCTTCGCCTGAAGGTGGCTCCGTCATAGCTATTAAAATACCCGTTGTTTTCCATATTTCCTCCAATTAGTAAAATATTGATTTAGCAATATCTTACCCATAATTTGCAACATAATATATTTAAATTTGTTGTATTTTCTTATATAATAGCATATATTTTGGTGTTTTGCAATCTCTATATTTTTTGCTAAAAATTAAAAAATAGCAAATTATTGCAGAAAATAGTGTTATTTTGCACGACGCCTATAAAAGAAAGGACGTTATAAATTATGAAAACAGCGCTAATTACAGGTGTAAATGGTCAAGATGGTTCCTATCTCGCGGAATTTTTATTAGAGAAAGGTTATCAAGTGTATGGCATTATCCGTCGCAGTTCGGTAGATAATATGGAAAGAATAATTCATTTGTTATCCGAAAAACACGAGCGCAAACAAAGTGAAGACGGTAGATTTAAACTTTTGTGGGGCGACATAACTGATTCTATGAATTTGGTTAGAATTATAAGTGACATTAAACCGGATGAAATTTATAATCTTGCGGCACAAAGTCATGTTGCGATTTCTTTCGAAGAACCAGAGTATACCGCCGACGTTGATGCAGTCGGCACATTAAGAATATTAGAAGCAGTAAGAATAGCAGGGCTTCAAAACAAAACGCGAATATATCAAGCATCTACTTCGGAACTATATGGTAAGGTCGAAGAAATACCTCAAAAGGAAACCACTCCATTCCACCCCCGTTCACCATATGCCGTTGCAAAAATGTATGGCTTTTGGATAACCAAACACTACCGCGAGGCGTATGGAATGTTTTCGTCAAACGGTATACTGTTTAATCACGAATCCGAACGGAGAGGCGAAAATTTTGTTACTAGAAAAATAACTTTGGCGGCTGCACGTATAGCCGCAGGCAAGCAAGAAAAACTTCTGCTTGGTAATATGGATGCAAAGCGTGACTGGGGTTATGCTAAGGATTATGTTGAGTGTATGTGGCTGATTTTGCAGCACGAAAAACCTGATGATTTTGTTATTGCTACGGGCGAAACCAGAACTGTTCGCGAGTTCTGCTATGAGGCTTTTAAGGCGGCAGGTATTGAACTTTTATGGCAGGGTAGTGGCGTAGATGAGGTTGGTATTGATTCAAAAACAGGTAAAGTTGTTGTAGCTGTTGATGAAAGATTTTTCAGACCTGCCGAAGTCGATTTGCTTTTAGGCGACCCAACTAAAGCAATAAATACTTTGGGTTGGAATCCTAGAAAAACTTCTTTCAAAGATTTAGTCAGACTAATGGTTGAAAACGATATTAAAAAGGTGGCAAAGGAATAAAAATGATTGCGTTAAACGAAAAAATATACGTTGCAGGGCATAATGGAATGGTTGGTTCGGCAATAGTAAGGTGCCTTAAAGCAAAGGGATACACAAATATTTTAACTAAAAGCAGAAGCGAACTTAACCTTACAAGGCAGGCTGATGTTGAGAACTTCTTTAAATATGAAAAGCCAAGTGTTGTTGTTCTTGCTGCC
The DNA here is from genome assembly GCA_045656265.1 of Acutalibacteraceae bacterium. Lineage (GTDB taxonomy): Bacteria > Bacillota > Clostridia > Oscillospirales > Acutalibacteraceae > UMGS1532. The sequence continues at coordinate 11,048 of JAZOQV010000063.1, forward strand.
GCAAAGGTAGGTGGCATATATGCTAATAACACCTATCCCGCAGATTTTATTTATGAAAATTTGGCGATTGAAATGAACGTTATTAAAGCGGCGTATGATAACGGCGTTAAAAAACTTCTTTTCCTTGGTTCGTCTTGCATCTACCCAAGACTAGCACCCCAACCAATGAGCGAGGATGTTTTATTAACGGGCGAACTAGAAAAAACAAATGAAGCGTATGCTCTAGCTAAAATCAGCGGCCTTAAAATGTGCGAATTCTTTAATCGTCAATATGGTACCGATTATATAAGTTGTATGCCCACAAACCTTTATGGCAAAAATGATAACTATCACAAAGAAAATAGCCATGTTTTACCCGCCTTAATCCGTCGTTTTCATGAAGCAAAATTAAATGGAGACAGTAAAGTTACAGTTTGGGGGACAGGTAAAGTTCTTCGTGAGTTTTTGTATGTCGATGATTTAGCAGATGCATGCGTATATTTGCTAAACAATTATAGCGGTAATGAAACCGTTAATATTGGTACAGGCAAAGAGGTTAGCATATTAGAATTAGCAGAAATTATAAAGCGCGTAGTAGGTTTTGAGGGTGAACTTGTGTTTGATACAAGCAAACCCGACGGAACACCAAGAAAACTATTGGATGTTAGCAAACTCTCATCGCTTGGTTGGACGTATAAAACAGAACTAGAAGACGGCATTAGAAAAACCTATAAAGATTTTCTTTCTAATTATAAAAATATGAGAACTGAAAGGAGCTAAATTTAATGAAGATAGTTCTTCTTTCGGGAGGTTCGGGAAAACGTTTGTGGCCACTTTCTAACGAGGCTCGCTCAAAGCAGTTCTTAAAACTACTCCCCACCGATAGTGGCGAAAGACAGTCTATGGTGCAAAGGGTTTACGGGCAAATTAAAAAGCATTGTAATGGTGCAGAGGTGTTTGTAGCGACTAGTAGTTCACAGGTTGACTCAATTCGCAATCAGTTGCCAAAAGATGTTTCTGTAATAACAGAGCCGTGCCGCAGAGATACGTTTCCTGCAATTGCATTATCTGTAATGTATCTTTACGATAAGGTGGGCGCATCAATTGACGAAACGGTGATAGTGCTTCCTGTTGACCCTTATGCCGAGGGTGAGTATTTTAAACTTCTTAATGATATGGATAAAACCGTGCAAAGCGATATTTCTGATGTTGTGCTAATGGGCATAACGCCCACATATCCTTCAGGTAAATACGGTTATATTATGTGTGAAGGGGGAGAAGAACCCAAAAAGGTAACTAGTTTTGTAGAAAAACCAAGCGAAAAAATTGCCGCGGAAATAATAGATAAAGGTGCAGTATGGAATGGCGGGGTTTTTGCGTTCAAGGTGGGTTATCTTGTAAACATCTGTAAAAAGTTAACAGGATATGCTACCTACAATGAACTAGTAGAAAACTATTCAGGGCTATCTAAAATAAGTTTTGATTATGCGGTGCTTGAAAAAGAGAAAAGTATTTCTATGCTATCCTACGGCGGTGAATGGAAAGACTTGGGCACGTGGAACACCGTTACAGAGCAAATGTTAACAGAAAGTATCGGCGAGGTAGAACTTCACGATAGCGAGAGTACTCATATTATAAACGAACTTGATATTCCGCTTGTTGCTATGGGGCTTAAAGATGTTGTTATTGCCGCTTCGCCCGATGGCATATTGGTTTCGGATAAGAATAAAAGTTCGTATATAAAACCTATTGTTGATAAAATTGATAAGCGCCCTATGTACGAGGAACGACGTTGGGGCGAATATAAAATAATGGAGTATTCTTCTTTACCTGATGGAGAACAGTGCCTAGTTAAAAAGATACACATGCTAAGTGGCAAACAAAATTCATATCAAAGCCATAATAATCGCGATGAGATATGGACATTTATTAACGGTAGTGGTATACTAGAGGTTGATGGGCATTCAAGGCCTGTGCGCCGTGGCGATGTGGCGTACATTATGCGCGGTCAAAAACACACAATTTCGGCTGTAACCGATCTTCAGTTTATTGAGGTGCAAATTGGCAACGAGATAAGTGATGCCGATGTTGAAAGATTCCCATATAACCGTTAAAAAGGAAGTATTATTATGGACAGTAAAATTGCAAAGGTGCTAGAAAACCTACAAAAAAATAATATTGAGGCTTATTTCGCAAAAGATAAAGACGAAGCGTTAAAAACTGTAGAAAGCCTTATCAAAAAAGGCGATACGGTAAGCGTTGGCGGTTCTGTAACTTTAAATGAAATAGGCGTATTAGACCTTCTTTCTAACGGAAATTACACTTTTTTGGATAGATATAAAAAAGGGCTAACTTCAGAAGAAATAAATAAGGTGTTTACTGATACCTTTGCAGCGGATAGCTTTTTGTGTTCTGCTAATGCTATAACTGAAAGCGGAGAACTTTATAATATTGATGGTAACTGCAACCGAATTGCAGCGCTCACTTTTGGACCTAAAAGCGTAATTGTTGTGGCGGGTAAAAATAAAATTGTTCCAACGCTAAAAGACGCAGTTTTGCGTGTTAAAACAGTAGCCGCGCCTAAAAACTGTGTTCGTTTAGGACTTAATACGTATTGCGCTAAAAACGGCGAATGTGTTTCTTTGAAAGTAGGGGATAAATATGGTATGTTATGCGGTTGCAATAGTCCCGATAGAATCTGTGCTACTGCTACCGTAACCTCAATGCAGAGAAACAAAAGCAGAATTAAAGTAATAATTGTAGATGAAGAATTAGGTTATTAAAATTACACCCCTCGGCATAAGTATATATTAAATACTTATGTTGGGGGCTTTTTTATGAAAAGGTTATTTGCTTTTTTAGCTGCGCTACTCGTTTTTTGTGGTGGTATAACTGCTAATGCAACAGTTACAACCGAATATTATTCCGATGATTTGATGGCAGAAACAGATACACTTACTGTAAACACTGCCATAGAGGGCGATTATAAATCAGCGGTGCTTATGGAAAAGGATACAGGCAAGGTGCTTTTCGAAAGTAATCCACACGAAAGACTTGCACCTGCATCTATTACAAAGGTAATGTCGCTTCTTTTAATATGCGAGGCTATTGATAGTGGTAAATTAAAATTAACCGATTCTATTGCTACCAGTGAGCATGCTGCAAGTATGGGTGGCTCGCAGATATGGTTAGAGCCGGGTGAAACTATGACAGTAGATGAACTTTTGCGTGCTACCGTTATTGCGTCTGCTAACGATGCGACTGTGGCGTTAGCAGAGGCGGTGTCGGGTAGTGAAGAATCCTTTGTGCAAAAAATGAACCAAAAGGCAAAAGAATTAAAACTAGAAAACACAAATTTTGTTAATTGTTCGGGATTAGATGCAGAAGATCATTATAGTTCGGCTTATGATATAGCAGTTATGTCGATAGAACTTTTAAAGCACGATATAATTAAGAAATACACAACCGTTTGGATGGATTCATTAAGAAATGGCGAATCAGAACTTGTTAATACAAATAAATTAGTAAGGTTTTACCCCGGCGCAACGGGTCTTAAAACGGGTACTACCTCAAGCGCAGGATTTTGTGTAAGTGGCAGCGCCGAAAAGGATGGTATGGAACTTTGTGCAGTTATTATGGGAGCCAAAAACAACGATGGTAGGTTTGGCAATGCTAAGAAACTTTTGAACTTAGGCTTTGCTAATTGGAAGATAACCGAGGTTGAAATCCCTAAGAAAAAAGTGCCGGTAGTAAAAGTAGAAAAGGGTTGCGAAAACATTTTAGAATTAGCGCCTGCAGGCGTGGGTAAGTATCTGCTTAATAAAGAAAATGCCGAAAGTGTAGAACTTTCAGTAAAAGCACCTAAAAGCATAGCGGCGCCAATAGCAAAGGGGCAAAAAATAGGTTCTGTTAATATAATGCTTGGCAAAGAGAAACTAGGCAGTATAGATTTGATTGCCAAAAACGAAGTGAAAAAATTCACCTTTTTGGTAGCGATAGACAGAATTTTGTCGGCGCTACTAACCTTGTAAGTGTATTTATTATTTTTTTATAAATTTTATGTTAAATATGGCAAAAATCGGTTGCAATAAAACAAAATATATTGTATAATATATGCAAGAGGTAGGCATTGTCCACCTTTTATGGAGGTTAAATTCAAATGGCATTAAGTTTCAGCGCAAATTATGCTAATGATTTCATTGGCGAAAACGAACTTTGCGGTATAAAATCACAGGTTTTAGCCGCGCACAAAATGGTAGAGGAAAAATCCGGTCTTGGTAATGATTTTCTAGGTTGGGTAGACCTACCAAAAAACTATGACAAGCAAGAGTTTGCACGCATTAAAGCGGCAGCAGAAAAGATTAGAAGCGATAGCGATATCCTAATTGTTATCGGTATAGGCGGTTCGTACTTGGGCGCACGCGCCGCAATAGAGTTTTTACATTCACAGTTCTATAACAATCTAAAAAAAGACGCGCCCGAAATTTACTTTGCAGGTAACAGTATTAGCGGTTCCTACCTTAACAATCTTTTGCAGTTGTGCGAGGGTAAAAGGGTATCTGTAAATATAATTTCAAAATCAGGCACTACCACAGAGCCGGCTATCGCTTTTAGGGTTTTCCGTAAACTTTTAGAGGATAGATACGGCGAAGAAGAGGCTGCAAAGCGTATTTATTGTACAACCGATAAAGCACGTGGTACTCTAAAACAGTTAGCAGACGAAAAGGGTTACGAATGTTTCGTTATTCCTGACGATGTTGGCGGTCGTTTCTCGGTATTAACAGCAGTTGGTCTTTTGCCAATTGCTGCTAGCGGTGCAGATATTGATAAAATTATGCAAGGCGCAGAAGCCGCTATGGTAGAGTATGCTAGTGAAGATAACGATTGTTACAAATATGCTGCTATCAGAAACGCTTTGTATCGCAAGGGTAAAGAGATTGAACTTTATGTTTGCTACGAGCCGCGCTTTACTATGATGAACGAGTGGTTAAAGCAACTTTATGGTGAGAGCGAGGGTAAAGACCAAAAAGGTTTGTTCCCGGCGTCTGTAATTTTTTCTACCGACCTTCACTCAATGGGCCAGTATGTTCAAGATGGTAGGCGCACGCTGTTTGAAACAGTTATAGATATTAAAGATAATGGTAGTGATATCGTTATTGGCGAGGAAGAGGATAATTCCGACGGACTTAACTTCCTTTCTGGCAAACCAATGTCTTTTGTAAATAAAAAGGCATTTGAGGGTACTGTGCTTGCACATACCGATGGTGGCGTGCCAAACCTTGTTATATCTATTGATAAGGCCGATGAAGAACACCTTGGCAGACTAATATATTTCTTTGAAAAGGCTTGTGCAATTTCGGGTTATATTTTAGGAGTTAATCCTTTCGACCAACCCGGTGTTGAAAGTTATAAAAAGAATATGTTTGCTTTATTAGGCAAACCTGGTTATGAGTCGCAAAAAGTAGAGTTAGAAGCTCGCTTAAAATAAAGTCAGATAACCGCTTTTAAAGCGGAAAATATAATAGGAGTTGGTAAATATGATTAAACTTATTATCGGTCACAAGGGCTCTGGTAAAACAAAGCGTTTGGTAGATGCAGTTAATGCTACTACCGAGCAATCCCAGGGTAATGTGGTTTGTATCGAGAAGGGTGAAACACTTAACTTTAGTGTTACCCATAAAGCTCGATTGATAAATACCGAAACATACGGTATCACAGGTTATGACGCATTTTATGGTATGCTTTGCGGCGTATGCGCAGGTAACTATGATGTAACCGACGTTTTTGTTGACGCTACTTTGAGAATTGTTGGTCGCGATTATGAGAAATTGGCAGATTTCTTTGATAGAGTTTCTGCTTTAAGTGAAGAAACAAATACAAATTATGTGTTTACTGTTTCTTGCGACGAGGAAGACCTTCCTGCACATATCTTCGAGATAGCAGAGAAATACTAAAAATTCACTTTAGCAACCGGTTGGGTAACCAATCGGTTGTTATTTTTTTAGAAATGGTGTATAATAAGTGCAAAGGAAACCGAAGGGACAGTAGAAAAATATGTTTCAGATAAAAAAAGCAGGTGAAAAAACCTATTATATAGATTTTCCAACCCGCGTTGGAATTTATAAAACAGGGGAGGATAGCGTCTGCTTAATTGATACCGGCAGTGACGAAAAAATAGGCGCAAGGATTTTAAAATTATGCGAGGCAGAAGGCTTTAAAATAACCGCGATTTTTAATACCCACTGCCATGCAGACCATACGGGCGGTAATGCTATTATTCAGCAAAAAACAGGTTGCAAAGTTTATTGCCCTGATATAGACCTAGGGGCTGTTCGTCATACTATTTTAAATCAGATTATGCTAAGCGGATGTTACCCTTTAAAAGAGTTGGACCGCAGAATGTATTTAGCCGACAGTTGCAGTGCCGAGGCGTTAAACCCTGATGTGCTACCTGACGGTTTGGAAGTTATTAACCTAAAAGGTCATACAATGGGTATGGTGGGCTTTAAAACAAGCGATAACGTTTATTTTTTGGCGGATAGTGTAGTAGCTCCGGAGGCTATAATGAAATATCCTGCAACCTATTTAATATCGGTTTACGATTATTTAGAAACATTGGATTATTTAGACACCTTAGACGGTAGTCTTTATTTGCCGTCGCACGTAGCCGCAACAGAGAATATAAAAGAACTTGTTGAAATTAACAGAAAAAGCGTATATGAGGTCATTGATACCCTTATAGAGTATTGTAAAAAGCCGCGCAGTTATGAGGATATTATTGACTATTATTTTTCAAGCAGTTGCTTGCCGTTTAATGTAGCGCAATATTCTTTAATTGGTAGCACCTTGCGTTCGTATGTGTCTTGTTTGCAGAGAAAAGGCCTTTTAGAACTGCAATGTATTGGTAATAGGGTATATATTAAATCTACCGAAAACACAATATAACTTATTTGCCCACTCCGTTTGGTGTGGGCATTTTATTTGTAAAAATTTGCTTGTTTTTCTAGTTTTTTGCATTGACTTTATACTAAATTTAAGGTAAAATTAAGTTGGAAACAAAAGTGAATGGCGGTGATGAAAAAGTACATAAAAAAGGGTAGATTACATACTAAAAGCGGAGTGTTATTAAGCCTGATAATTGGGCAACAAGTAGGTCTTTGTGCGCGACGATAGAATAATATAAAACAGCGGACAATATTGCACAAAACGCACAGCAATATAGTTCAATTTTTTGTGCTTTTATGGTCTTTTATTGCTATGTTTTATATTATATATTGACTTGCGCCAAAAATATTGTAAAATATATACATATTCTAGAAGGAGGAATATATAATGGCAAAAAGAATTCTTGCATTACTGTTAGTTGCAGTGTTCACCTTTTCATTAGCAGCTTGTGGCGGCGATAAAGATGATGTTTCAAGTACCGCTGGCGATTTAGTTGTTTCAGAAGTTGAATCTGTAGCATCAGTTGATGCGCAAAGCGAAACCACTAGTGATGAGAAGAAAGAAGACGACAAGAAGGACGAAAAACCTTCTACCACATCTTCTGCTACTGGAAGCGAAAAAGGTCCAGACCGTGTAACATCTAACAAAGTTGTTTCAAACGCAAACGACAACAAAGACGTTACTGTTGACAAGGGCGGTAAAAACATTACTGCTGTTACCAATCTTAAGGTAACAAAAGGTGCCTCTGTTTCACAGGGTATCAACTTAGGCGGTAAAAAAATCACAATGGCTATCACCGAAGAAGGTCAGTACAATACTGCTTCTTTCAAACGTACAGTTGCTGCTTTCGAAACCGAGTACAACTGTAAAGTAGAACTTAAAACATTAAAGTTCTCAACCTACAACCAGCAGGTTGCTCAGGCTAAATCTGCAGGTAACATCTATGACATCTGCTATGTTCATGGTTCAATGTTCCCTGGTTGTGCAATCGACGGTCTCTACGAGCCACTTAACAAAACTCTTCGCTCTGGCGACGTTCAGACAGATTCTAAGTCAGGCGGTATCGACCTAAACAAAACTTCTTACTTCGTTTACAAAGGTAAGATTTACGGTACCTGTAACTTTAATTCAGTGTTCCCTTATGTTATCTATTACAACAAGAAATTGTTCGCTGATAACGGTTTAACCGATCCACGTGCTATGGCTGAAAAAGATAAGTGGACTTGGAACGTAATTCGTCAGATGGGTAAAAAAGTTACCGATGCTGGCTCTAACATTTACTTCCTATCTAACTCTTTCTCTGCAGGTCGTGCAGTTCAGCTTTGCTATGGCGCACCTGTTGTTGCTGTTGATAGTAAGGGTAACTACAAACAAAACGTTACTTCCGAGGGCTACATAAACGCTAATAAGTTCATCCAACAGCTTTGCGTTGGTAACAACTCTATTACCGAGCCTAACGATACAGCTCACCCATACAACTCTTCTGAAACCTTTATGAGAGGTACTGCATTTATGTGGACAGAAGAAACTTCTAAGTATCTTGACATTGCAAAAGAGGTTAAAACCCAATCAGCATTTAACCGCGATAAGAACAACATCGGTATCGTTGAGATGCCATTAGCCGGTAAAAATAAGGATAAATATCCTACCGGTTGGTTAACCGCTGTTGCTTGCGGTCTTGGTAAAGATCCTAAAGTTTCTGTTGCTTGGGATGTATTCCGTTCTAAATACAAAGATCCTGTTAAAGATCCTAATGCAATGAGCGCAAAGGATAAAGAGTATACCGATGATATGCTTCTTGGTAACATCGCTTGCGAACCTGCATCTTTCGCAGACACAGAAATAGAAACTAACCTTGTTGCTGCTAACCACATTATGCCTGCAATCCGTAACGGTGCAGACGTTGCTAAAACTGTTGCAGACTACAAAGACAAGATTACTGCATGTATCAACTTTGCTCTTAAATAATATATAGCAAAATTTCGCCCACACCACTTTGGTGTGGGCTTTTTATATTTATATAAAAAATTATTGCTAATAACACCGACAAAACCGAAAACCGCACTAAGTTCACACTAAAACAATAATGAATTTAAAGCGCGTAAGAAATTCTTTTTGGCATAATTTTTTTAAATAGCGTTGTTTTACCAATAGTCTTTTTTTGGCTGTCGGCATTTTCTGTTTGAATTTCGTGGTTGATAACTGGTAAAATATGCTATATAATAATAGTGTAATAAGTAAAAAGGGGAATGTTTATGAAACTCAATTTAAAAACCCTATTTAAAATCGGTATAAGTGTATTTTTACTTTTCTTATGCATATATCATTGGCCATCGTTTTTTAAGTTTATACTAACCATTCTTGGCGCGGCATCGCCCTTAATTGTTGGTTGCGCTTTGGCATTTATTCTTAATATTCTTATGGGTTTTTACGAAAAACACTATTTTAAGAAATCTAAAAAAATTTCATTGCAAAAATCTCGCCGTCCGGTTTGTTTAATACTTGCTATTTTAACCTTGCTTGCGATTATTGCAGTTGTAATATCTCTTGTTTTACCACAGTTGATTTCGTGTGTTAAGCATATAATTTCGGTACTTCCAAGTGCTATAAATAACGTTATTGAGGCATTAAGTAAATCAGAGTATATTTCAAAAGATTTAATTGCAACACTCTCTTCGATAGATTGGCGCTCAAAAATTGGCGAAATTGCAAACACGCTGTTTTCAGGCCTTGGTAGTGTGGTAGACGTGGTTGTATCTACCATAACCTCTGTTTTCACAGGCGTTGTTACTGCATTTATAGGCATTATCTTTGCCGCATATTTGCTATTACAAAAAGAAACACTTGCAAGACAAGGCGATAAGCTTATGCAACGCTATTTAAAAGAGAGCGTTATGAATAAGATAAAATATGTGTTAAGTGTTTTAAATGATTGTTTCAGACGCTATATAATAGGGCAGTGCACAGAGGCAGTTATATTAGGCGTGCTGTGTACTTTAGGTATGCTAATTTTAGGCTTACCTTATGCCACAATGATAGGAGCGTTTATAGCCTTTACTGCACTAATCCCAATTGCTGGCGCATATATCGGCGCAGGTGTGGGTGCATTTATGATAGTTATGGTATCGCCTGTTAAAGCACTTGTGTTTTTAATATTTATTGTTGTTTTGCAGCAGTTAGAGGGCAATCTTATTTATCCGCGCGTTGTTGGTTCATCAATAGGTCTGCCGGGCATCTGGGTACTGGCCGCAATTACAATAGGCGGTGGCGTAATGGGAGTAGGAGGTATGCTTTTAGGCGTACCGCTTGCTGCAACTATTTATCGAATTATCAAAAACGACGTAAATAAGGTTAAAATTGAAACTACTGTAAAGCAAGAATAACCGATTAAATAGTAAGACAAAATAATTAAAAATATGGTTGACAAAACTAGTACCATTTGATATAATACATTTTGTCTTGGGGGTGTAGCTCACTTGGGAGAGCGCTTGAATGGCATTCAAGAGGTAAGGGGTTCGATCCCCCTCATCTCCACCAAAGGAGTATAATCCGAACTCTTTTTACTACATTGTTAGAAAAAGGTTGTTTGTGATTAACGCAAAAATACCGAATAGAGTTTAACGCTCTATCCGGTATTTTTTGTTTGCTTATTATTCTACGACTTCCTCAGCGACAGGTTCTTTCTTAAAAGCCTCGTTGAACTCGCCGACTGCCGCCTCAATTAACATACGGATTTCAAGGTCTGTAACTGTAATCCCTTTTTCTGCCAACATTTCAGTAGCAGAATTTATAGCCATATTAAGTTTTTCCTCACCGTGTAAACCTTTATAGATTTGCTCAACAGCCTGTACGACAGTTTTAGCGACCTGTTGTTTTGTTTTATCGTTGAGATACTTTTTAGCAATATTCTTACATATTGTACCCAAAAAGGTAAACACAATAGTAATTACCGAATAAAGAACTGTTGTGCCGTACTCACTGATAAAGTTTGTTATAATATCGTTGAAATTCATAACTTTACCTCCGTTAAACTAATTCATTAACCCTATCCTGAATAGTCTTAGGGTTATAACCTGCGGCTTTAAGTTTATTAACTCTTTCGGTTCCGTTACCCCATTTACCACTGATAACCTCACGAGCGATTTCATCGGTTGTCTTTAAAGCCTTAGTTTTGGATTTTTGATTTACAATCTTTTGAATGGCGGTATAACTGTAACCTGCGGCGGATAATTTTTCCTTACGTTCAGTTCCGTTACCCCATTTACCGTCTAACACTTCCTCTGCTATAGCCTCATTTGATTTTTTGGCAGGAGCAGGGGTAGTTGTTGGTTTGGTGGTAGAAACTGCTTTAAAGCCGTTTTTACCTGCATTTTTGATAAGTGTAGGATAGTCTACATAAGCATAGTTCATATCTACATCGCCTTTGATGCCGTCTACCTTACCGGAACTGCTGTACTGCCAAATACCATACTCGCCCTTATAAGTACACTTTGTATGATATTGTGCAATCCAACGTGCTTTAGAATTGTACCACTTATCAGTAAGATATGAGGTATTCCAATGCTTATTAGCATATATGCCTACCCAATATCCTGCCTTTTCAAGAGTGTTTACAAAAATCTTAGCCATTTCAAGTATTAGAGCCTGACTACAAGTACCTGTGGTTTTTGCATCCTCAAGGTCATAATAAATAGGATACTCCGGTTTTAAACCTTTAAGTAAACGAAGTGTGTGAGCCGCCTCTGACTTTGCTTTCTCTAAGGAATTTGCATAACTGTAGATATAAACACCGAAAGGCATACCTACTCTTGCACATTCCTTAGCATTTCGGGCAAAGTATTCATCGTCCTGAGATGTCATATCGCTACCATATCCGCATCGCAGTATAGCGAACTGAATACCGTCAGCCTTGACCTTATCCCAATCAATGTTACCTTGCCAAGATGAAACATCAATACCTTTTAGTTTTGTCATAACTATTCCTCCAAATGTTCATTTTTAAATCTCAACAAAAGTTCATTATACTTTTGTTTTACTGCACCGTTTCTATTTAGTTCGTTTACATAAGTATCACCTGCCGCTATTCTTTCGCTTAATGGCATTTCGGGTGTCATAATAACAAGTCTTAATATTTGAACATACTGCTCAATATCGTGCTTGTCTTTTTGTTTAACCCATTTATCCCATTTTCGTATAAACTTATAGGCTGTAACAACAGCAGTAATTATAACTGTAAGCGAAGTTATTATACTTGAAATCAGTAAAATTACCTCGACCACGCCCATCGGTTATACCTCCTCATAAGGTTCTCCGGTGATGGTTTCGTACTCCTCAGCCGTAATCCAACCCTTAATTACCGCATTACGAACACGAGATTTATCCCATAAACCTTTTTCATAATAAAGTTTTACCTTTTCAAACTTATTCATCGGTTTGTACCTCCTGTGTTTCTTCCGTCTCAAGTTCGACATCGCACATCATAGCGATATAATCAATGTCGGCTTTAGACTGCTGTTGAGAAGATTGTAGAATTTCTCCTCTACGGCGTTCCTGTATCAATGCCTCTCGAAGTGTTTTAAAATGAAACATTAGCCTTACCTCCATAAATTTTTATAATATGTCTCCATATTGGAAATTAAAGTGTAGGTATCTCCAAAAGAGGCGTGTGCTTTCCAACTTTTAAAACATTCGTCAACCTGCTCCTTAGTCATAAGACCTTGTTTTGCACGACTGACGAGTTTCTTTAGTTTCCGCCGCTCGTGAGATACTTTATTAGGAATGAGTTTACATACAACTTTACCGGTGTTAGTGAGACGGAAAGTAAAACCGAGAAATTTAATAGGCTGTGCCAAAGAGAACAACTGAGTCTTTTTATGGTTTAATATCAAACCTAAGTCATTTATTCTCTTTTCAATCTCTGTCTTACAATACTTCAAATACTCTTTATCAGGGTGTATAAGAATGAAATCGTCCATATATCTTATGTAGTATTTAATGTGCAACTGTTCTTTTATGTAATGGTCTAAATCGTCAAGCACAGCAAGTTGTATTAACTGTGTTACTTGAGAACCGAGACCCATACCTACATCTCCGTCAAAACTCCTTATTATTTGTATAACCTTATTTACCGCCCAATCGTCAGGGACTCGTTTATCTACAGCCTCAATAGCCACCTTATGAGAAGTGCTACCGAAAAAGTTTGATAGGTCGCATTTTAAAACATAACTGTTAGTTCCGTGCTTTCTGTAAAACCTTTGTAGATGACATTTCAACCTATTTCTTGCAAACAGTGTACCTTTATTCTCCTGACAAGCACAGTTATCATAAATAAACGATTTTGTCATTTCGTGATAAAGGTAATTATCACATAAACTGCGTTGAAATACTCTGTCTTTAATACGAGTGCTGACTATGGCTCGTTCTTTAGGTTCATATACAGTAAATTTTGTATAAGGGTCTATAGTGTATGTATCGTTTAAAAGTTGTTGCCGTAACTTATAGCAGTTCGCCAAAGCATTTTTGTAATACCCTGCGATGCTATCTTTCCATAAGACATTACGCTTACATTTAAGTAAGGCATTATAGAGATTATCAAAATCACAAACAATGTCTTTTACATCGGTGTTTGTATTATTCATAGATTATCTTAGTTGCCGTTGATAGCGATGCTTACTATTGGAAGTAAATCGCATCGGCACTCCTTTTTCGCCCTATAGGGTCAGGATAGCAGTTCCTTGTGTGAGTGCATTGATTTCCCCTGATATACAGATTACTTTATACGAGCGTTTCTCACAATCCGGAGCGACTCCGTTACTGTTGTTGGCATTGTTGTTGTTGAGATTACCCGAAGTATTCACATTACGAACGTTGTTGGCGTTACTCGTGTTCGGCGAACGGAAAAGGTCTTACAACCGCTACCCTAAATTCTTATATCTTTCGTTATCAGACTTTCTCCATTTTCTTAAAAGGTTTTGAACCTCTATTATGAGACCTGTCCAATATTCAACCTTACTACTTTCTAAGCCGAAAACAGTATAGGCTAACTTAATCTTATTAAGGAGAGAATATGTAGTCGCAAGAGCCTTTGTCTGATATTGCTTTCTCAAAGCATAATCTGAGGCATCGTTGACAAATACAGAGTTAGCCATTTCGGTATATCCGCTTATATCTACGGCGGCTTTAACAATATCTGCCGTTATACACCATCTGTACCTTTTAGGAAATAATTTCTCATTACTACAGACTTTAATTGTATGTTCTGCGAGAGCATTGGTCTTAGTAATAACTACTAACTGACCCTCTCCACGCAAAGATGACGGAACTGACATATTACTCTCCTTTTCGCTCCCAACGGAGCGGATTTACTGATTTTTGATGATGTTACAAGCCGGAGCGACTCCGCGACTGCCGTTGGCAGAGTCGTAGATGAGACCACCCGACGCATACACACCACGAACGTGGCCGGCGTAACTCGTGTACGGCGAACGGAGCCACCAATAAGTAGCCGTACCACTTGCATTAGTCTTAATACGATTACTGTCTGCCACAGTTGACGGACTATTGCGGTCTGAGAACTCACTAAAGTAAGGTAAGGGTTCTCCCTGAGTTACACCACCCTCACTACCTGCGTAAATTTCATCACGAGATAGCAATACAAACTTATCGGTTAGAGTTTCTTTACCGCCGCCGTCTGTAACATTGTTAAGACCTACATCGTAAGTAGTATCTGATATAACTGCTAAGAAGTCTGCATCCAAGCCGTTAATGAAACCTGCGATATTAGTTTCCCAAGAGGGAGGTCTGTCAAATACAGTTTGCGGAGTCCAAAATGTTCCTGCCGCACCATCACTGTTTAACCATTGGCGGAGAGCCGATTCCTTATAGTTGTTTGAACCCATAATCGCTCTCTGTATATGGTTTACATTTGCTACCGAGCCGTCTGTCTTACCGAAAGCGGTTCCCTCAGAACCCTCTGTTATAGTTGCAGTTTCTATAACTGTTGTAGAGTCTCCACCGGAATAAGTCTTAACACTTCTACCTGCAAGAGCGGCATTATAGGTCATATCAAGAACTATCTGTCCGCCTTGAGGTACAGGCTTAGTAAGAGTGAATTGGAATGTCTTACCGTTATCGGCTCTGTACCATGGTTGAGTTACAATAGTAAAATTATATGTACCTGCGGCAAGTTCGGTCTCTGCATAATAAAGTGCTTCTCGTGCATCGAACTGTAAAGATACAGGACATTTATGCACACACAGACTTAATTTTTCGGGAGTAACATCGGTAATATCCCAAACGAGTGTACCATACTTTGTATGACCACACTCTAACTGTTCTCCAACCTTAAATACATTCTGTGCCATACCGAGATTTACGATATTTTGAACATCCGCCCAACTTTCTACCTTAGCCATACCACCGACTTTAATAACAATCTCGTCTATGGCATCCTGAACATTCTCAGACTCTAATCCGCTATTGGATTTATCAAAAGAAATATTCACCGCTTGTAGAGGGTCTGTTACTTTATCTGCCGCCTCGTTTGCCGCAGTAGCCGCCGCCTCAGCATTTGCGGCAGCAGTTTCTGCGTTAGTAATCGCCTTATTAACATTGGCGGTAGCAGTATCAGCGAGACCTGCCTTTTCTTCTGCAAGAGCCGCCGCATCTGTCGCAAGTGTAGCCTTAGCATTTGCTAAACTTGCCGCCTTGTTTGCCGCAAAGGTAGCATTATCACAATCCTCAAGCAGTTGTACAAGTAAGTCATAGTCAGGGTCATCTGATATATCAGAACCTCCGTATGCCGCCTCCTCAACTATGAGGGAGAACATAGTGGTAGTCAACTTACTATTAGTTGTAACGATGCTAATATCACACTTAACGGTATCGTCAAGTTGCAACATCCAATTACTGAGCGGAACTGTAACAGTGCCGTCATCATTAACTGAACCAACAAAAGCCTTAGCGTTCCCATCCCCTCGTAACGCATTTATTATTACGGATGCAGAAGTGGGTATCGTTAAAGCCTCTCCGTTGTTTGTAACGGTTACTTTAAGAAATCGAGAATTGTTATCAAACTGTTTTGCCACTATCGCTTGAAATACATTTGTCTTAGCGACATCAACAGTTATTTCTCTAATTATCTCCACCTTTTATTTCGCCTCCTAATTTATTTAATATTGTTTCAAGTTTGTTTTCCAACTCAGCGACTCTGTTCTCAAGGTCGCGGTTTTTCTTTTTAAGAGTTTGTACCTCATTTACCGCTAATGCGATAAATTCCTCATACCTAAGGAAACATTCGCCGTTTTGGTCTTTGGCAAACCCTGCGAACTCTTGAGAATCAATCTCTGAATCGATTAAAGCCTGTTCTATCTCTTGAGCAATAAAACCTGTATGGAATCTATCACTCGTACCGTCATTGTATTTATAACGAACAGGTCTAAGATTATCAAACAAGGCACTGTACTTTTCGGGGAGTTCCTCTATAGAGTTCTTTTTATTCTCATCAGAGGATGTTAGTAAACTGTTCCCTAAATACCAAGTTCCATATAGATGACCTCCGCCTGTGCCTGTTTGGTCAGTTATTAAAGAGGTGTAACCACTATCGGTATGTATGCCCCATTTACCGTCCATATCGCCGCCTGTTGACTTTGCGGTTAATTTTGATTTTCCACCAACACAAAAAATAATGTCTTTCCCATTATCAGAGTTAAAACAGGGATTATCCGTAGTAGATTTGTAAAGACTCATAATTTTAGTGTTACCGCTTTTACAAATAAAAGCAGGGGCGTTTATAGTTTTTGTGAAATTTTGTTCCTGACCGAAATCCCAAGCACCATACAGATAGCCTCCGTTAGGCACAATTTTAACTCTTGCATAGTTGCCCTCATTCTCATCGGTAAGAGTAGATACACCTAACAGTAATACGTTTGTACCCTCAATATATGTCTCAGCATCGGTAGATGTCCAAACCTCAAAATAAGGTTTATAAGTTCCGTTTTTCCGCAGGAAATCAGTAGTTTTATTGTATATATAGAAACCGCCATAACCTTGTTCGTTAGAACCTATAAGGGCACTATGTGATGAACCTAACCGAGTTAAATATCCATCAAAGGCAATATCACCCTCAGAGTCAAAGTACATAGCCTTTTTTGCGGACGAACCAACACCTTTGAATATCGTAATGCCGCCGTTAAATATCTTTAATCCCTCTTTAGAGGCATCAAGCAATAACACGGCGTTTTGCCATATTTTAAAAGCATCGGGAGAAATAGTAGCAGAATACGAGCCGTTAGGGTTAGATACTTCCATACCATACGCACATACTTTTTTGTATATTGCGTTACCGTTCTTATCAAATCCGTACTGCCATACAGGATTACCGTTATTCCAACCGCTATTGGTATAAGCATAACCACCGGCATTAAGAGTATAGATTGTATTACTATCCTCTAAGTTCGGGGAGTCGTGCATATAATATTGTTTTCCGCCGCTTTTGTCTGTAACGACAGTAGTATATATACCTAACGCATTTGAAATAAGTTCGTTAAATGATAGTATTGACTGCACACTCTCAGAAAGATTTTTATTAGCCTCTTTCTTTACTTTTTCGATAATAACAGCCTCTTGTTTGGTAAGAGGGTTAGCACTTGCGTAGCCGTCATTGGTAGCCGTTTCGCCCTTAGCAGAAATACCGATATTACCATTTATAAGAAAGGTAGTGTTAGTAACAACTGTAGGAACTTCTACACCGTCTTTATCCACAAAAACAATACTGTCAAGCGGATATAGATTTACAAAAGGTTTAGCAACACATTCATAAGGTGTATATGTAAATCCGCCTACCTTACTATAAATACTCTGTGCTAAAGCCTCGCTGTCGTGCTGTATAAGATTATTACCCTCAATAAGCAGAGCATAACTCTCATCACCATACAGTACATTTTCCTCGTCAGAGACTTTAATACGCACACCCGATATAGTAAGAGCATTTTCTAAAAGGTCTGAGGAGAAACGCATAGTAGCATCTATTCTTGCAGAACTTTCAGTTTTATACCATTCAAGACGGAGTTTACCATCCCAATCTATATAAGCACAAGTGCCGGTTATTTCCGCTATCCACATAAGCAGTTGACGATAAATAAGGTCATCTCCTTGCGGATATTCGTTTATAACATAATCTTGATTTATCAGAGTAAGAATATCTGTAGCAAGTTCCACGTTACATATATTACATATCTGCTCCAACAAATTACCGACTGTCATAGGGAAAGATAGTTTTTCAGGTTCTACATCCTTATCGAAATGTACCATACGGTCTAAGGCTGAGAGTGTAATATGAGACAATTTACGAGGAGAGTTATCTACTGTAAAATATCCCATAGGAATAAAATGCTCTACCGCATTTTCCCACTTACGAGCCTCCCACTTCTTTGTGCCGACATTTATAAAAAGTTCCGCACCCTCAAAAGTGGTATCGTTAAACTTGCCGTCTGTATTATCGAGAGTAAGACTTAATTCTGCCGCAACAGCAGAACCTATCTCTATACGAGAACCCGATACACAATAGCGGTCTATAGACAGTCCGCCTTGTATAACATCTTTCTCCGTTAGGGTTTTTGTTTCCGCAACACCTTTAAAAGTAATATCTACTATTTGTCTGTGTTGCGTTGTGAAAAGGTCTAAGACCTCTTGTGTAATAGGATAAGCCATACAATAACCTACCTTTCCACAATATTAAAACTAAGATTGCTCCACAATCCTTTTGCGGCATTATACATAGGTGTAGAACGATTACCTACATAAAATTCCTTTGTTACATATTTGCCCTCCATAGCATCAAGGTATTCAACCTCTATATACTCAGGGTTAAATGCTTTAAGGATTGTAGAAACCTCTTTAGTTGTAATGTTCTGCCAAGATAACTCTAAGCCGACTAATTGACGGATACGCTTTTTGTTCATAATCGCATCCTCTGTACGACCTGCATCTGAGGCAGAAACATCCTCTAACTTATAGGTATAAGCAGAGGGGCATTTGATAGCCACCCCATCTACCGACCTAATAGGATTATGTTCGTCCATCAAATTACCCCTCCTTTTAACCGCTTACAGGTACGACTGTTTTGCCGTCCCTACGGTTCTTTCTTTGTAAACCATTGATTATATCGTTTGTACCGATAACGTTATTAACGACAGTATCTTTCTCAAGCAGTTTTCTCAAGAGAGCATTTTGTTCTCTAAGTAGAGCGTTCTGTTCTGCGTTAGCATCTGAAACACCCTCGCTAATACCGGTTATGATTTGGTCTGTGTTAGCAACCGCAGTACGATTACCGATTGTACCGACCATTTCCGGTCCTGCCTCGTTTGCGACAAAGATTTCTCCTACTGAGGGGAAACCACCGTCTGCATAGGCTCTGAGTTTAAGACTAACATCTCCTGCGTTAGTAACATCAACTGTACCTTTAAGAGTCGGGAAACTTGTACCCCTAAAACCACTTGCGATACTTGAACCGAGAGTTTTACCGAAATCATTTCCATAAGACTTAGCAAGTCTATCAGTAAATGTATCTCCTAAAACATCCTTTACAGCACCTTTAAGGGTATTCATCTCTGATTTCATACCTTTAACAAAGCCTGTTACAAGGTTTTTACCGACCTCTTTCATACTTGTAAACATTCCGTTTGCAAGTGAAATGTTTGACGATTTCTCAGTAAGTTTTTCCAACTGTTCTAAGAAATCATAATACCTCTTAACCAAACCTATAGCGATTTGTAGTTCAGGGTTAGCCAACCTTAATTTATTATTAAGATTTATGGCTTGATTATATTGCTTGTTTGCATCGTCTGCCATCGCTTTAATCGGGTCTTTTGTAAAGAACTTGATTATAGAATCGACAGTAGAGGCGAAACCCGATATAGCACTACTCTTTGAATAAGATACTACTTGACCTGCAAAGAATGTCATAAAGCCTGTAAAACTCTCCATATCTACAGACAGGTCAGGTAATTTATCATTTAGCCTGTTAAGAGCAGGATGTAGGTCATCACTTAGTTTATCGGCAACAGTTATTAAACTATCGGTAAATTCAACAAACGCCCAAGTAAGTTCTACAAGCATAGCCGTGCCTAAAGCGATAGCCAAAGGTAACAAGCCACAGGATGCAACCGCCGCAACACCGAGAGCCGCCGCAACTACACCTATACCGACCAATATACCTGTACCAATCAATATTGCGTTTGTAATATTTTCGCCGTTGTTAAGAACCGGCTCCCAAGCGATACCGACTTGCTCTAATGCCATACCTACTAAAACAATTTCAGCAATAAACAGTAAAGCGTTTACACCCAAAAGTGCCAACGTAGCCGTACCGAGTGCCAAGTAGCCTATTAACCCTGCACCTGCTGTGCCGAGCAAACCTGTTGCGACACCTATACCAACTAAGACACCTGTACCGATGCCCATAGCGATAAGAACGGTGTTACCGTTGTCTATCACAGGTTGCCAAGCAACACCTACCTGTTCTAAGAGAACACCAAGACCCCAAATAGCACCTACGACTAATCCTGCCGCTACCGCTACCTCTGCTATAATAAGGATACCCCAT
Organism: Acutalibacteraceae bacterium; assembly: GCA_045656265.1. Classification (GTDB taxonomy): domain Bacteria; phylum Bacillota; class Clostridia; order Oscillospirales; family Acutalibacteraceae; genus UMGS1532. The sequence goes on from JAZOQV010000063.1 coordinate 31,575, forward strand.
CCTAAGTTTTTAGCGAGACTTTGTAATTTGCTTGTAAGATTAGATACACCGCTATCAATTTGTGGTATGGTCTCTGAGGCGGTCTGTATATCGGGTACAGCATTTGTAGTTTTAGCATTAAATAGTTTAATGACAGACGCTATTCCTGCTATTGTGAATAAAGCACCTGATATTAAAGCAACTACATTCTCAACATTAGCACCCTCGTCTACAATCGCTTTAATACCTGTTATCAGTAAAGTAACTCCTATACCGATAGTTACTCCACCTAAAGCGCCTTTCCAACCACCAAACTTAAAACCTATAGCCGCTCCTATGAGTGCCGTTCCTACGGCGGTAGTGATTATGTTTTCAAATGTAACACCCTCATTAAACATAGCCGAAACACCGATTATAGCCAAAGTTAAACCTATACCTATAACCGCACCGCCTAAAGCACCGCTCCAACCGCCTAATTTAAAACCAATAGCCGCACCGAGCAACGCTCCACCAATAGCACCTTTAACGATGTCTCCTATATCTAAACCGTCCTTAAAAGTACAATAAATAGAGTCTATAACAAGATATAAACCCAATCCTGTAGCAAGTCCACCTAAGACGTTTGTTAAGTTCTTAGATATTTTCCAAGCGGCAAACCCTAAACCTATAGCACCTACAAGTCCTGCAATAGTTTTAAGAGTTTTTTTGAAAGGCTCAAGGTCAGGTGTTTTCACATTGGCTAAGAAACCGTAATTGTATTTACTCAAATCAATACCAAATGTAGAATCATAACCTCCGCCATATGCAGTCGCACCTGCGGTAGCATCTCCTAACTTATTCAACTCGTCCATTCCTACTAAGGAGTTTTTAAGTTTTTCTGCACTGTCTTTTGCATCTCCAAGAGCATCGTCAAAATTGGTAGCAGAGTCTGCTCCTAAATCAAGAGAGGACGAGTAATCAATTTCGGGCAATTCATAACCAAGAAACCCTGCAAGTGATTCTGCCGCATCTTTGATAATCTGCACAAGTGCCTGAAACCACGGAATGAGATTTACTGCTACCACACTTACGACTTGACCTAAAGCAATTTTTGCTTGTTCGGTCTGTGCTTGTAGTATTCTCATAGCATTAGCAGGTGTTGCTATCGTTCTTGCTAAGTCTCCCTGAGCATTTTTACTCTGTTCCATAATGGTTATGTAACGGAGGGTTGCTTTTTGTGCCTCAGTCATTTTAGCGGTAGATAACTCTATACCGTGTGCCAAAGCCGTTTCTCTCAACTGAGCAACCGATATATTGATACCCCACGCTTTAAGACCTTTAATCTGTCCTGACATACCGCTTTCAAGTTTTGTAAATGCACTTGAAACATCAACATTCCATAATGACGATAAGTCATAGGCTAACTGTGTAAGATTCTTACTCATCAAGTTAGCAGACTCAGAACCGATACCGAATCCCTCCGCTATTTGATTAAAAGCACCTTGACCGTTTACCCATTCTTGTATATTGATGCCCATAACATTTTGTACTTGCCGAGCATACTCTAAAGCACTATCCGCCGCACCGCCCATAGAAACACGGAATAAGTTAAGCGATTCTACATATTCGTTATTCTTTTTGAACCACGAACCTGCTATGTTGTAAACCTTTTTTAAAGTGTTACCGAGCCTTGCAGAACCGCTTGTAATACTGCCGAGTTTTGAGGTAAAGGCTGTACTTTGTTTTCCGGCATTACCTGTAATATTACTTAATCGTGAAAGAGTTTGGGTTAAGGAGTCTAAGCCTTTTTCAGCATTACTGCCGTTGAGTTTGACATCAATATATAGAGTATCTATAACACCGTCTGCCATAACTTAACCTCCTTTATTTTTGTCCTTTGCCATACTTGCATTAAACTTAACAGCAAAAGAACTCATTTTAGCCTTAATCTTATCGTAAGCGGCTTTGATTTTTTCTTGTTTGCGTTTTTCTATCTCCTTTTCAGTAATCGCATATGGGCGAGTGGGGTATTCTATCGGCTTAGTGCCTTTCTTAACAAAGGCTCTAAGTATAGGCGATACATCGCATAAAGCCTCGTAAATATACATACCTTGTAACCACAATTCCTCGTTTTTCCTATCTTTTTGCAAAAGGAACGCATCACGGTAGTATTTTACGAGGCTACTATCTCCCTCCCAATATTGCTCATAGGTCATACCTATAGAGAGGTAAAAAGGAAACTGCTCATAGAAAATCTCATAATACTTACGAGTAGGCTGTTCTGTTTCCTCATCTGTGGGGAACAAACTGCTTACCAGTTCGTTTCCCACTCTGCGTTTCCCTCGTTTTCCTCAGGGTCATCTAAGAGGCTAACGATGGGTTCGTTATACATTTCTGCAAGTTTTTCTACCAACTGCTCTTTGTTTTTCTGAGCGGCGAAAATCTTATCAATCTTATTCTGCATAACGTTTCTATGGTGAGCAAGAAAAGCACCGGCAAACAATGCAGGGAGTGTACTCATCGGTTTTGTCTGAACATTACTGATAGAGAAACCGCCTCTCTCCATAGCCTCGATAGTTTTTCTTGTGTATTCGAGAGTGTACTGCTCTCCGTTATGTATTACCTTAATCTGCTTTGCCATAAAATTTTATCCTCCAATATTAGTTTTCGGGGTTAGTGATTGGTGTAGAGGGAGCGATTGAAAGGGTCATACCTACAGACTCGTTTACACCGCCGCCGTTTACACGAACAGAAACATATCCTTTAAATTCAAACTTGCCGTCAGCACCGGTAGGTGTAACAGTTCCGTTTGCCTCGTCTCCACCAAACCAAACCGCAAGTTCGAGTTCCTGACCCTTGAGTGCTTTAATTTGAGTGAATTTTTCCTTAGTGTAGTTAGCGGTAAATTCGAGACCCTCCTGACTCTGAATGCCCTCTATGTAAGTCTGCATCGGGTCAGAGAGTGTTGTGGTCTCAAGCATTTCAGGAGAACCGCCTAAATCGGGGAAGTCCTTAATGTCTATCAACTTCTCATAAGCGGAAGTTGTCTTTTTCATAAGAAATGTCTTAAAAGTTGAAATAGCATTAGCCATTTTGTTTACCTCCTGTAAATTACATTATCTTTTGATACCAAAGCCGTATATCGTGCAATTATGCGATATACAGTTGAATTGTTAGTTGTTTGCGGAACTTTACTCTTTCGAGTAAAATTATGCTGTAAAAAGAAATCGTCAATCACTGAAAGAATTTTTTTACATTCGCTTTTCTTTGTATGAGCATTGTTAGAATAAACATTGACCTCATACATAAGGATTGCGTGATTCTCATTAGAACCGCTATCTCTTGTTTTCTCATTGTTGGCATTGTCTGCCTCTACAATGGTTACACAGGGGAATTTGGAGGGTAAAGCGACATCTTCTCCGTAAACCCGAATACCCTCAAAAGAGGACATAAGTTTATCTGTAAGCCTGTCTATTATGATATTTTCAATATCAACCATTACTAAAAACCTCCTTTGCGATTTTAAGTATTTCTCCACGCATATCCTCAGATGCGTTATACATCGCTCGTGCAGGGGGATTACCATAAGTACGATATACACCATCTCTTATAGGTTGACCTGCGTTACCTTGTTCACCCACATACACCCATCCGTTTGCGTTAGCACCTTTGCCTTTGCCGTATGCACCGTGAGAATAGCCGAATTTGTCTGACAGAGGATGTTCGGGGTTTATAACACCTGCACCGAACTCTATAAACATAACCGCCTCTCCTGCGGCAACAACACGGTAGCCGTCAGCGATTTTCTCAACACTGACCTCGACATCGTTTTTACCTGCATACATAGCAGATGTGAAATCCATTCTTGCTCTAAAAGCACCGAGAGTAGCCAATTTCTCTAAGAAGATTTCAGCCTTACCGCTCAGTCCTTTTTTATAGTCCTGAATTTGTTTCATAACTTTATCGAGGTTTCGTATCTGAATACTATAACTCACTGTATATCCACCTTTGATACGGCAAACGATATTGTGTTTAAAGACTTAGCCACTCTTTTCACTATGTAATCGTAAAGTAGAGTGCCATCCTTATTTGTCTTAGGAGGTCTGTCGATAAACAATACTGTGTTTTCATCAATAGGACAATGTATGTCATCGGTAACGATAACTCTATCGTATTCAAGCATAGTGCCGAACTGCTCTCTCTGTGCATCTCCCGATGCAGGAGAGATATTCGCCCTCATTTTTACAGGCTCTTTGTACTTTGCAATATATACTCCGGTCTTATTCCCCTCAGGGTCAGTAGCAGAAACATCTGAGTCAAATAACGCATAATAAAAAGTTTGCTTGTTTCTCTCTAATGTTCTCATTTGATACCACCAACCATAGGTAGAATATCGGCTAACATACTTGCAGGAACATCCGCACTTTCATAAGAGCGACTAATACCGTTCTCACTATGGCTCGTTTGACCCTCACTACCTCTGCGGTTGTAAAGATATTGAGCAATCTCCACGACTTTTAGAGAATATTTTGAGGGTACGGTAGTGTGTTCTGCACCAAAAGGATATAAGCGACTTAATACTTTTCTTTCAGCAATTTGGAGGTAAAGGTCTAAAACTTCATCCTCTGCCTCCTCACCGATAAGTGATTTAAGCATAGACAATTTTTCTGAATCTGCCATAACCTTTACCTCCTAATTTCAATTAACCGATTGTGATTTTAACTGCCTTTGTCGCATCGGTAAGAGCGGCAAGGTAATATTTACGAGAAATGATAGTGTTCAAACGAACATCGGCATCCTCAGAAGAACGAGGCGGCTGTTCGATTTCAATACCTTTCTTATTAAAGAGAGTTACTGCATCCTTAGTACCGATAATACAAGTACCTGCAACAGCATCTTTCTTAGTGTAAAGGTTGATACCTGCAACAGTACCTACATAACCTGTACGAGCGAAAGCCTCAACATACTTGAGGTCATCTTTAAGAGCCTTACGGATTTTTGCCATATCCTCAGCACAAACAAAACCGAAAATTGAAACACCCTCAAGGTTTTCAAGATTGAGTTTTGCTACTGCATCTGCGAATACACCAAAACTGTAAGCGGTGTCTGATACTGAGAGAGTTGCTTTATTGAACTCTGCAAAAATATCAGCATTAACTGTGTTGAACATATCTGTACCCATATGCTTAACACCGGTAGGTACGAGCATCGGGTCAGTCATAGCCTGTTCGTCATAATACTTAAAAGTATTCTGAGCAAGGAGAATTACATACTCCTCAGGTGTGTACGATACTTCAATGGATTTGGTATTACCCTCACCCATACCGAGTTTTTCTGTTGCATCAGTAGCCTTGTAAACATTGATTTTTCGGGTCATACCTGCTACACCGTCAAGGGTGTTATCAATGTTACAGAACTGCACTAAATCAAGATGTGAATTAAATTGGTCTTCCACTTCATTAGAAAGGAAGAAATTGTCATAAATAGTATGTGGCATTATTGATTACCTCCGTATAATTTTTTGTACTCGTCAGGGTTTTCCTGCGAAAATTTCAATCTGTCTTGCGGAGACAACTGTTTAAACTTATCTATTGTCATACCCTCTGAACCTTTACCGGCAGGTGGTTTAGGAGTACCCTCCAACAGTTTCGCCTTGACTGTTTTCTCCTTTGCTGTTTCTTTTGCGGCAATCACAGATACTATGTTCTTTGCCATAGCAACACTTGCCTCACTATCGGCGGTAACAATACCGTCTATAATGTCCTTGTATTCATCTTCGGTCAGTCCGCCGTCAACAAATACTTTCTCTACATCGAGCCTTACTGACTTCTTAATGAAATCCAAACGTGCAGTTTCTGCATCACCTAAGGCTTTCTGTAATTTTTCATTGTCTGTAAGAGATGCACTCTTTAAATCCTCGTTTTCCTTTTTGTACTTAGCAAGTTCTGACGAAGTTTTGTCGTACAACTCTTTGCTTACCGATTTCGGTAAGGTAGAGGGGTCAACGAAATTCTTATCGGCAAGAGCCGTATTGATTTCCTCGATTGTCATACCCTCTTTGTAGGCATCGCCGAGCAATTCTTTAATATCCATAACTGTCCTCCTGCGTTTGATAAGCAGTTCTCTCTGCTTTTAATTTTGCGAATTATTTTAAGAGACTTCTCTGCCTCTCTGCGATTTAAGGTTTCTCTACCCTTTGCGATTTAAGGTTTCTCTACCTTTATTTCAAGCGGTGAAAGACCGCATAAAACAACCTGTTTAAAAAGAAAAAGGACTACAAACAGAGTAATCTCTGTCTATAGTCCTTTTTGACTGTTCCATATCACTGTTTAGATATGCCGTTACTTATTCACTTTTAAGAGTTTTATACTTTTTACGATTGACCTCGACAATAACAACCGTGTTATGTTCAAGGTGTATCTCCACTGTCTTTCTTTTTGACAGTGCCTCCTCGATTGTTCTTATTGTCTCCGGAGTTATTTTTGTCATCGTCATCCTCCTCAGTGGGAACTGTGGGTAAAAGTTTCATTTGTTCATCGTGATACTCTTTACTAATAGCATAGGCTAATTCGCCATCTGCGAACATACCACAATGTATAAAAGCAAGTTTCGGGTGGATTTTTGGATTTGATAGCATTGTTACAAGTACATTAGCCTTAGCGGTAATATTTTCGTAATTTCTGCGTGTAAACCTAATTTCCACATTTGAGAGCGGTAAGGTAGAATCTGTAGTATCTCTAAGGATGCGTAAAATCTGTTTTAGGAACTGCTTTTCAGACTTCTTAAACACAGTTTCGGTATCCTTAGCACGAGCCTCCGCCGCAGACCAACCATCTCTCATTATAACCGCAGAACCGGTATCACTTGTCGAACTTCCTCCGTTGCGGTTAGGCATACCGCAAATGGTAAGAACTGTCTCATACATATAATCAACAAGAGTTTGAGTCTGCATTTGATTTAACTCCTGCGTGAGTATTTTTACATCAGCAGGATTTGAACTATCTGAGCGGTACTTTAAAGCACCGAGTTCTTTAAGTGCTGTAAATGTAGCCTCGTCTATATCACAGTTACAGAAAAGCATTAAAGCCTGAACGAACTGCTCTATACCGTCAAGTCTGTTAGAGGCTACCTCGTTAATTGCATCGAGAATAGGTAATACAATCTCAAATGCTCCTAACCTTGCATCGTTTAACGGATATTCAGTAATAGGATTTTGACCGTAGTATGTGGGAACACCCTTATATGTTTCTCCATTTTCCTCGTTTATGAATGAGTTTACGATTATTCCGCCCTCAAGTTCATAATACCAATTATCAGTCCAAACACTATATACTACCGTGCCGTCCTCTTTTTCGATATATTTTACCGAACCAAGAGGTCTATTACCCAATCCGCTATGATAAATAACAAAACAGTAACGAGGGTCGAGAGTATGTATCTCAAACGGAGCCTCATCCATCGTTGGATTAGTACGAGGTAGAGCAATACGATAAGAAGTTCCGCAAATGTGCATCCAATCCGCAAGTTGCTTATCTTTATATGCTTTATCTTCCAAGAACATATACTCGTTAAGAGCAGTTATATCCTTACTAACTTTTTCGTCCTCTCCGTGATTAACATACTGTATCGGTTCGCCTATTAAATATCCTGATTTGAAAGATACAATCTCATTCGCTCTGTTTTCAGTAATCCTATTATTGATTTCAGGACGAACTTTCTTATCTCGTTTTAGAATATTCTGCTTACCTCGATAGGTCTTATATAAAAAGTCTATCTGTATGGAGTTCTGTAAATGGACGAACATAGCCTTACGCAGAACCTCTGCAATATTTTCAGGTGTTATCTCGTCAACATCTGAATAAATTACTTTTCTACCGTCCATAGCGATATTCACCATTTTAGACACCTCCTAAAAATAAAACTAATTGCACAGTATTATTATAACATATTCTCCTAACCTTGTCAAGAATTATATACAAGATATAGGTTAGGAGAATTAAACAGCCACAAAATAGCGATTAAAAAGGTCTTTTTATAACTTCTACCTTGCGGTAAGGGTTATCCACCATATCAATCGCCATACTTAAACTATCGGGAGCATCGTCATTTTTATTTTTTCCTGTAATTTTATAGGAAAACACATTTTGCATAAACAAATTATACTCTTTTGACCTTTTACCACTTTCACGGAATATCATTCTTTCTCGTATATCAGGTGCTTTATCAAATATCCTCTGCCATTTAGCCTTAGTGGAGGGAGCGGCTTTAGTAGTAATATTTAACCTGCGACCTCGTTTTCTGAGTTCTTGCTCCACACCCTCTTTGTATGCCTCTGTGGATTTATTAGCCTCAAACCTCATAGCCTGTGTATTGTGTTTTATGACAGCATTAACAAGTAAAGGTTGTGTAATTTTTTTATCTCTATTATCGTAAACCACATCGTGAACATAAATATCATCCCCATACTGATAACATACAGGAGATGCTACAAAGTCTCCGCCACCGAAAGCAGGGTCAACCGCCATAAATATACGGTCAGGTTCTCCCTCAGGTAATTCGCCGTTATAATATCTCATATCGTTAGGTGCAAACAAAGCACCATCACGCTCGATAGGTTCTCCCATATATTGAGCCGTCCAAGATGCCATATCGTTATTTCTCTCAAAAGAGGCTCTGCGTTGACGGTAATAATCTGTGGAGAAACCTACATTATATTTATAATCAAATTGGCTCTCATCCTTTTCGTCAAGAGCGGATAGATTTATTATTTTATAGCGGCGATTTTTAAACCGCTCATCATTCTCAAGCAAGTCCATTCGCAGACCGGCAGGGTCTATCATACTCCAACGTGTACCACACCAAAGGATTTTAGCAGTTTCTTTAGCACGAGGCAGGAGGTTGTTATCGACCTTACTCCAAGCCGCTACCAATCTGTCTTTATTTAAAGCCTCCTCGATACCGCCTATAAGGTCATCTGAGATAAGAACACCGTTACAATCACAAGCACCGTTAAGTGTGCCATAGAGGGAGCGGCAGGTAAGAGAGGGGTATCTTTTTTTACGGTCTAAGTTGAGAGTTTCCTCCTGAGAATTTGTCTGTACTATCTTTGATTCGAGAAAAACATCGTGCCATAGGTAAGTAACAGGGTCATTGATAATTTCAAGAACACCGTTGTAAAAGGCTTTAGTTATCGTATCAGAATAAGCAGAGTATAAGTTAGATGCCTCAGAGTTCCTACCGATAAGCCAAGTAACAAAAAACATAAGTATTGAAGTTTTGCCGACACGAGGAGGCATTGACACAAATAATTCATCAAGTTCATCCTCTACCAACTCTTGTAAAGCATCCGCCACCTGCTTTAAAACTTTACGGCGAGGTTGATAAAATCTTTCTGACGGCTTACGGTCTAACTCTAAATAGAGCAAATAACTGTCAAAGTCATAAGGTGCATCAAACAATAAAGACTTTTTATATAGTTCGTAAACCTCTTTTGCATCGGCGGAGCGGCAAATACCCAAAGCCTGAGTTATACAACTTCGCAACAATTTATTTGTAAGATGGGAATGTTTAAAATTTTCCGCCTCAATATGACGGCATATTGAAAACAGGTCTTTAAGAGGTTGTATATTAACAGGGTCTCTTTTTATTTCATCGAAAATTTTTGGAATAAGTGATTTATAATCCATAATCATACCTCCTTAACACTTGCTCTTAGGTTATCGCCCACAGTAAAGCCTACTTTACTATAAAATTCGTTAAGTTGAGCATTATGTACTACTGTTATGGCTGTATTTGCGTGTTTTTCATATTCAGCAAGTAATATTTTAAATACACCTTGCTTTCTATACTCCTCTCTCACTTCTGTAGCAAAAAGAATATTACCGCAAATATAAGTGTTTTCGCCGCAAATATAACCGACAATATCTCCGTCTATCTCCGCCACAAGACATATTACACCGTCATCATAGTTTATATATTTAGCATTTTGAAGTAAACCGTCTCTCCAAAACTCGAAATCTGTCATTTTTATAAAATCGTTTTGTTCATATTTTCGTATTATCATACTTACCTCCATAAAAGAAAGGACTACTACGATTGTAATAGTCCTTTTTGACTGTTTCCTCCTGCCTTTTTACAGAAGTCTATTTAATTATTCTAAATCGTCCTCGTGTTCCTCACATTCTTCACACCAACCCTCAAAGGTATCGTGTTCTTCTCCAAAATGGTCGAACTCGTCAGGATAGTCTGTATCTTCCGTTCCCTTTATCTCAATAGTTTGAATTTCAATCATATCGGTTTCATTTTCACTAATAACCTTATCGGGAATTTCGTTAAATGCTAAAAATACAATAACAACCATACCGACTATAAAACCTATTATTAGTAATGGTATCGTGAATGGAAAAACTATAGCAATTATAACATAAAATATCAACAATATAATTGTTGCAGTAATTATTTCTGCTTTTTTACTATTCATTCTAACTCACACTTACTGTTTTATAATTTTGATTCTATAAATCTCTGATACAGTATCGTCTGTGGACGTTATGATCTGCTCCTCATTTTGTTGAGGAGAAACGGTGAAGTAAAAATCAATGTATCCATCGTCATCTATATCATTAGACGGAAACTCCTCATTAAAATATAAAAACTCGGTAAGTTCTAAACTTGCCTCTAAGGTTTCGTTCGCTCTTACTAAATTTGTATATTGTTCAATCGCCCATCCGTTCTCAGATAAATCTTTTTCATATTTTACCTTATCTACACCCGATAAAGCCGACATTGATATTTTATCAAAACTCCCATCATTCTTAACTCCAACTATCGTATATGTCAGTCTCACAGGAAAAGTATTGCTGTTATGCACTAAAAACATTTTACCATCGTAAAGAAAACGGACTCCCGATACATCTATATAAGAGTTTTTCTCAAACACATCTCCTGAATTGAGTAGTTTTTCCGCCTTTGCGGATTTATTGAAATCGCTCTCATCGTTAGAATTTCTTTTTACAGATAAACTACAACCGCTTAGAACAAGCAATATAACGATTATTATACACAGCAACCAATCGTGTTTTTTCTTATCTTTATTCACTTTTAATCCTCCAAATAGAAATGATAGTGTTTACGAGCATTATTATAATCTTCTCCCCAAATCTCATACAACTTTGCCTTATATTCTTCTTTAGTATATTTATCTCGATTTAAGAAGAGAATAGCAGACTTTCTTTCCGCCTCTCCTTTTCGTTCCCTATTAAGTTGAGTGCGGATTGTATTTTTATTGAACGTTTTGAGAAATTCCGCATCTTGCCGACACCTTTCGGTAAGAAATTCAACAAGTTGCTCATTGGAAATTAGATAATAACACTGTTGTCTTTTTATTACCGGTAACACATCTGATATTACCCATTTCCTAAACTCATCGGCTTTTTCTGATTTAGAACTAAAAATAATTCTATATAAACCTGATTCATTAACAAGTTGTAATTCTTGAACTCCTCCCGATGTAGAAATATCACTTTTTTTCTTTTCATCATCTTTAATCTTGTTATAAATCACACGGCTATTTGTATAATTCAAACAATCGCAGACATCTTTTAAAACAAACCAAATACCTGTCTCGTCTGTTAGAGTTCTAAGTAGAGTTTGTTCATAATCAAAGCCGAGTTGTAATTTATTCATTACAGTAATCTCCTTTCAATATAGGTTCGTGAGTATTCTCAGAACTTTCTTTACCGTATTTATAATTTCCTTTATAAGTCTCCTCGTTATTTAGAACAGTTTGTACAGCAGAATGTTTAAATTTATTTCCTTTTTTAGTTTTATAACCTCTTTTGTTAAGTTCTTCTGCTATACCCATAAGAGTAAAACCGTCATTTCTAAGCGAAAATATTAAACGCACTATCTCAGCCTCCTCAGGGACTATTATGAGTTCTCCATTTACAGCCTTATATCCAAGAGGAGGTTTCCCACCTGCATAACCGCCCTCACGAGCCGTAGCATATCTACCCATAGCAGTTCGCATAGCAATATTCTCACTTTCTAATTGGTTGAAAGAAGATAATACGCCAATCATAGCACGACCCCACGGCGAACTTGTATCAAGCGTTTCATTAAGACTTATTAAATCAACATTTTTCTTTAATAGAAATTCCTCTATGATTGTCAAAGTGTCTCTCTGCTTTCTCGATAACCTATCTAACTTATAAATGACAATGGCATCGAGTTTTCCATTTTCTATATCTTTAAGCATTTGTTGTAACGCAGGTCGGTCAGTTGTACGACCACTATAACCGTTATCTTCGTAGGTTCTTACATACTGCCATCCTTTACTTTCTATACAAGCCTTTGCCATTCTTTCTTGCTCAGGTAGAGAAACTTTACCGTCCTCTCCTTGTGCATCAGTTGATACTCTTGTATAAACACCTGCTCTTTTAATCTCGTACATTTTCGTACCTCCTTTTATTTACATTTACAATTATATGCAATTTACAATTATTTGTCAAGAGGTTTTTGTAAATTTGCCTTTTTGTTTTCGAGAGTGGTTACGAGACCTACCACGCTCGTCCATTGTTTTATATATCCCCCTCCACCGTTGAACCCTCCACCGCTCCACCGGTTCGCCCTCTGATAATGAATTATTAAATAATTTTACAATTATTCAAGAAAAATAATAAATAATACTTGACAATTTACAATAATATGATATAATAGTAAATGTAAATTAAATATAAAGGAGTTTTACAAATGACAGTAAAAGAACTAATGGAAAAAACAACAGTATGTATAACTATAGTGAGTGTACATAACAAATGCAGTCTGACACATAAGGATATATTTTATAATGCGTTTAAAGATTGTATTATAGATACTATTTCACCCACTAACAACGGCGATTTAGAAATCACTTTAAAAACCGAATTAGTAAAAAAAGAGGGTTAACCGCTCCACGCACGAACGGCTAACCCAAAACAAAAACACCGCCGGAGCGGTAAATATATTATATATCGCCTCCGGTAATAATTCAATAGTTTATTTTATGGAGGTAAACAAAATGACAAACAACACTATTAAAACAACACGAACAGTCGAACAAATAACCGCTGATATTATCGCATATTTTAACGATAATGATGATGTATTTAATGATTGTATAGAAGAATTAGATGGTTATAACGGCTATTTAGGCGATGACCGTTATTATTCTATGGATGAATTAGATGAGTTTTATAGAGACTCTGACCCGCTCGAAATACTCCGCCGTGCTTATTATGGTAGAGACGATGATGTATATACAACAGATTCCAACGGTAACAAGACTTATGGAGAATTTAACCCTAACAGGGACTATTTTTATTATAACGGTTATGGTAATTTAGTATCAAGCGATTATAAAGATTATAGCCATAAATTAGACAATTACGCAATAGAGGCGATGAACGAAAACCGTATATATATAGATACTATATATGATAATGAAGAATTAAAAGTATTATTTGATGAATTAGAATCAGTAACGGAGGATAATAAATAATGAAAAGAAAAAAGATGACTTTATCTGATATGATAAATGCCGGTATAAATTACTTTGCATTTAACCGAGTTAAAAACTCTGACGGTATAAAGGGATGGCGATATATTTTAGAAAAACCCTTAACGGATTATCAATACAGCGTTATTTTAAAATATCAAAATACTTTAGTCGGTGGATGTTTTAACCGTTCAGCACCTGAACAAAAGCACCAAACACTAATATTATTTGATAAATGTATTTAACGGAGGGCGAAAGATGATAATATTATATATATTACTTGCTCCGTTTTTAATTATCGCCTCCGCCGCCGGTATTAAATGGAAATAAACAAAAAAAACCGCCTTTAATTAGGCGGTTTTAATTTTGCCGTTTGAGTGATACACTCTGACGGCTTTATTTTTGCCGTTTTTAGCCGCTTTTGTTCGTGGGTAATATGCTTCATACTATGGAGCATTTAAACCGGTAAAAATACGACCATAAAAGCGGCAATTTAAACAATATAATTTTATACTCTGAACCGCTCCGCCGCCGTCCAACGTGGGCGATTTTTTTGTTTTTCGTGGGAAGTGAAAAAATCAAGCGGCAAAAGTCAAAATTTTAACTTCTAAAATCAAAATTTTACAACTGAAAGTCAAATTTTCGATGGCGATTTTCAAAATTTTTAAGTTCAAACTTTTTATGGTGGGAGATAAGTCAAAATTTTTGCTTTCGGTTTCAAATTTTCGATTTTGGGTATCAGAGAAACGATACCCTCTTACTTTTTTCTCTTGTAGGGAGGGGTATATTAGTAAAAATTACCCTATATACAAAAAATATATAAAAAATAATGAAACCGATACCCTAACCCTTATAAACCGCATAAATAAAGGCTTTAAGGTGGGTGTCGGTCAACTTTTAGGGTGTCGGTATTTTTGCT
>JAZOQV010000064.1:0-39349 GCA_045656265.1 Acutalibacteraceae bacterium
AGAGGATGTCCAAAAATTTCTCGAACTTGTTTCAGGGGCTTTTAACCTACAAATAAAACAGCACCTTTTTCAAAAAAATGAATAGGTGCTATTTTTTTACAAACTCTATTATTTCTTTTATATCGCAATTAAGGGCAACGCAAATTCTTTCTAAAACAAAACTATCGTACCGCCTAACTTTGTTTTTATAATAGTTGTCAATAATTTGGTATTGAATACCAGTGCGTTTTGCAAGTTCGTAACGGCTAACATTATATTTATGAAGTGCTTTATCTAAACAAAGTCTAATCACAAAATCACCTCTTAAATATATTTTAATAAATATATATTTCTTTGACAATTCGTTTGATTAGATATATATCTATATAAGTATATGGGAAAGAAGCGCTATTATCCACCGAATTAAATCTTAGGGTTAAGGTGTATTTCATATAACCGCCACAAAAAAGAGCATCAACCGTGTGGTTGGTGCTCGTAGTTTTATAATTATTACACCCTCTGTAAAAGCAAGTCTAATCCGTATATTGCCGCTAGGTGCAACGGGTAAAAGAGATAGAACGCGTACTTAAATTTTTTGCTACCGCGTTTACCGTTATATAGAGCAATTAGCGGTATGCTTAAAAGTGAATACCAAATGTAAGGCAAACTTCCCCTAATTAGTAGGCAGTATACCAAAACGCCAACCGAAAATGCCGCTAATCTGCGCCCTTTTTCTTTACAAAGAATTGGCATAAAACATAGCAAAATGCCGGCTATTCCGTAGTCAAGCGTAATGGATAGCCCCAAAATTTCTGCGGAGTTATTGAATAAGTATGTAAGCCCAATAAGCACGGCTAGATACAAAGTAAAAAATAACGATGCACCTTTTTTGCCCGTCTCAATTCCTAAATAAAGGCTGGCAAGCGGAACCGAAAGTGCAAGGGTAAATAAAACGTTTAATTGTATAGACGTTATTTCGCCCGAAGAATACTGTTGTAAAAGGTAAACCGCCTCGCAAAGAACTGCCAATATCATAAGCGATGAGAAGTAGCGGAATTTATTTTTTGTGTGCCTACAACCCTCTGCAATTGAAAAGGCAAAAATAGGCATAGCAAGTCTACCTATGTAGCGAAGCCACACAAATTGCGGAAAAACAAGAAACCCCAAATGGTCTATAAACATAGATATACAGGCGATAAGTTTTAACTTGTTGCTATTCAAAAAATCATCCCCTTTACGTGTATACGGATTGTAACACAATAAAGGGGAGATGTCAATTAAACCGGAATGGTATTAGTCGTCGCATCCGCAACCGCATTCAAATTCGCCCGTATGGGTGGGAAAGAAATCGGCGGTAGGGAACTTGATTTTTGAAAATACGTCGCAAGGTCTGTCGCAGGTGTCATCGCATTGTTTTTCGGGGATGCAGAAATCGTAAACAGGCACTAGCATTTGAACGTTTCTGATAAGTTGAACTATCGAGAATAAACCAAGCGTTACAAATACAGTAGGTGTGCCTAGGTCGCAACACATATTAACTGTGCCGCCCAATGCATCGCATAAGCATTTTGGCACGCAGCAGTGGTTTTCGCAACAGTTTCTAAGTTCGCAAATTCTGGCAGATAATGCAATTGGGTCAACCGTTTGAACTATGCAACGAGGCATATTAGAGGTTGGATAGTACTGTGGGTCGTTTCCGTTTTCGATAGTTGTGGCATTAGAAAATAGTCTAACATTACCCTCGCTACCGTAAAGGATAACCTTCTTTTCGTAGTAGCAGAAGCCTTTTACACAGGTGGGTTTTTGATTATGTGCTGTAAATACCTCAAATTCAACTAGGAAAAAGAAGTTAAGGCTGCAGGAATAATATCCGCGATTAAAGGTTACAGGTTCAACATCAATATAAACATTAAACACTTCCGCTTTTTTTGCCCTTATGTTAAGTGCGCTTTCTATAATGCTCTGCCCTTCACTTGTGAAATAGCATCTAAGGTCTTCCAGGCAATCTCTGTCGCAGCAACTGTCAAATACCCTGCCTGCGTCTATACAAACTGCCTCTTTAAAACTACCATTTGGACTTTGGCAATTGTTTTTTATTTCAGACATTAGTATCCTCCTATTCGTGTTTTTTGAAGAAATATTATTACTTCATTTGCATTATATTCCAAACGGCTTATATTTGTTACAGAATTACAAGGTTGCTTTATTTATAGAACTATGGTATAATCTCTACTTGCGTAACTACATTATTCTACAAAATATGCGAATTTTTAAAAAAGAGGTAGTAAAAAATGAAAAATAAGATTGTGCGAATAGCAACAATTATATCTTCACTTTTGCTTTCCGTTGCTTTAACCTTTACTGCTTTTGCAGATGTTTCAAGCGGTGTAGAAAGCGTTGTGCCCCAAAATTTCGGCATTCCCAAAACCTACACACTTTCAAAAACTACATATACTTATAATGGAGAAGCGAAATATCCTGAGGTCGTTGTAACTGACGAAAACGGCGCGGTAATTGATGCAAAGCATTACAAAGTAACCTACAAAAACAACCTAAAACCCGGTAATGCTACCGCAAAGGTTACATTTGTTTCGGGTGGTTTTAATAACGAGTTAGGTTTTAAAGTTTTGCCTAAAAAAGCAGGCAAACCTAGTTTGAAAAGTACAAAACAAAAGCAGTTTACAGTAACCGTTAAAGAAGATAAAACCGTTACGGGTTATGAAATTGCGTATAGCACCTCTAAAAATTTCAAAAACAGCAAAACTGTATCGCTTGGTGTTAAAACCGACGTTCGAAAAACAGTAAAAGGTGTTAAAAATAATAAAACCTATTATGTAAAGGTGCGCGGTTACAAAAAGACGAGCGGCGGTAATCTCTACGGCATTTGGAGTAGCGTTTCAAAAGTAAAGGTTTCCGCATACTCTGCACACCCCGATACACCAGACGAACTTTTGGAGAGCTATATAAGTAAATCCGTTACATATCTAGGGTATAAGACAAAAGCCCAAATAAAAGCAGGCTCTTATATGCAAGACTGGGCAACAGGTCCCAGAACACCAATGCGATTCCGTACCGGAATAGGATACGGCGGAGGCCCTAGCGGTCAAGAAACCGTTAAGAGTTCTAAAACCATTAGCGGTAAAGCCCCTAACGTTAAAAAATTTAAGCAGCAAGGTATGTGTTGCGCTAGTTTTGTTTCCTACTACTACTTAAATTACTTGCCAAACATTGTTGGTGTAGATACAAGTTATATTAAAAAGGCAATCAAAAAAAGCGGCTGCGGTTCACAGTCCTGCGCATCGTGGGAATGGGCGGCAAAATATTTGGTAAAAAAAGGAAAAGCAAAGGTTGTTGATAGAAGCAATCGTTCCTTACCGGGTGCTACCTTAAGCAAATTGCAGATAGGCGACCTTATAACCTTTAGCGTTCCAAATCAGGGTGTTTCTTGCGGACACGTTGCGGTATATGCAGGCACTAATAACGAGGGCTACCATTACGTTGCTCACGTTGGCAGCGACGAGGGTCCCGTTTTCCAAACACTTCAAAGATTTGAAAACGTTGTGGGCGCTTATGACGGTTGCGCTTATAGCGTTGTTTATCGTTTTGATTTGCCACAATCGGAGTACGATTATAAAGTAAGCCTAAAAACCAAAAAGGTTAAGTATAACGGTAAAGCACAAACACCTAAGGTTATTGCGCTAGATGCTCGTGGCGATACAATCGACCCTAAAAACTACACTGTGTATTACAGCAATAACAAAAAGTGTGGCACTGCAAAGGCAAAGATTATTTTCAAAGGTAAATACAAAGGCACAAGAACGCTTAAATTCAAAATAGTTAAATAAATTAAAGTCCTATGCAACAAATTTGCATAGGACTTTTTTGACAAACGGGGTAATATGTGGTAAAATATCGGCATAGATTAAAGGGATAACTTTTAGGAGGTAACTCATGGATTTTATAGAGATTATAAAGGCGATTTTCTACGGCATCGTAGAGGGAATTACAGAGTGGTTGCCCGTAAGCAGTACAGGGCACTTGATTTTGTTTGAAAGATTCTGGAACTTTAACTCAAATCCAGAGTTTATTGAAATGTTCCGTGTAGTAATTCAACTTGGCGCAATAGTATCGGTTTTAGTGCTGTTCTTTAAAAACATTTGGCCTTTCGGCTTGAAAGGGAACGGCATAAAGGGTAAAGACAAACCACTTATTTTAGGTCTTACTTTAAAGTGGGATATATTTATGCTTTGGCTAAAAATCGCAGTTGCTTGCTTGCCTGCTGTCTTATATGCTTTCTTGCTTGACGATATGGTAAGCGAATTTTTAGCAACCAACGTAGGTAGCACCACCATTCCTTACGAGTTTTTGGTGGTTGTGCTTATGCTAATAATTGTGGGTATACTCTTTATAATAATAGAAAACAAGAATAAAAACCGAATCCCAAAAACAGAGTCGGTTTTGGATATAACCTTCCGCGATGCTTTTTTAATAGGCATATTCCAGTTAGTAGCGGCTATGCTACCCGGTACTTCACGCTCTGGCGCAACCATTTTGGGCGCGTTGCTTTTAGGTGTTACACGCGCCGCGGCTGCAGAGTTCACTTTCTACTTGGCGATACCCGTTATGTTTGGCGCAAGCCTTTGGAAAGGCTATAAGTTTTTGGAAACGGGTCTTGCAGTATCCTCAACCGAATGGGCGGTGCTCGTAGTTGGACTTTTGGTTGCCTTTGTGGTTTCAATAGTTGCAATACGCTTTTTAATGAATTTTGTTAAAAAGCACGACTTTAAGGTGTTTGGTTGGTATCGTATAGTTTTAGGTGCGGTACTGCTTGGATATTTTATTTTTAATGTAGTTTAATTACAAAAATTTCGAAAAGAGGTGATTTTATGGGTGCATTAGAGTTAATCTATTTTGGTGTAATTCGCTTTATACTGCCCGTAATATCACTTCTTATTCTTTTTATATCGGCAAAAACCGTTCTGCATGGGCTAAAGCGCAAAACCTTGGCAAAATTCGCGGTTGAAAGTTATGCCGACGTTGTAGAGGTTAAAAGTTCGGAAAGCATAATCGGTAGCGGTATTATGTGCGACGTAAGGATAAAAAGGGGCGGTATAAATCGGCAACACGCTCTTTTAAGCCTTACCGATTATGGCTTTAAAATAACCCCAATGGCAGAGGACTGCAAACTCTATGTAAACGATTATCTTGTGGAAGACGAGGCGTACTTACAGTCGGGGGACAAGCTTAAAATTGGCAATACAGTTCTGCAAATTGCCATAAATCCCGCAATAAATCCAAAGGCAAAAGCCAAAAGCGACAAAGCGGCTAAAAGTGGTAGACTTTGTTCTGCGCTACTGTTAACTGTATTTCAACTTTTATGCGGTGTTGCTTTCATTTTGCACAACCCCAAAGAGTTTCAAGCGGTGGCAATAGCCTTTGGCGGAACTATGCTTTTAGAATGGGTTTATATGCTAATCCGCGGATTTAAGAGTAACGTAGGGGTAGAAATATCCGCCTTCTTTCTAAGTACAATTGGTCTTTGCATAGCGGCTAGTGCTACGCCCGAAATGCTTATAAAAAAATTTGTATTTTTAGGTGCAGGCTTTATTCTTTATATATTGCTATTGTTGATTTTAAACAACATAGAACTCGTAGAAAAACTAGTTATCCCCGTGGGCGTTTTGGCGGTTTTACTACTGCTTACAAACCTTGCTATTGGTACAAGCCTTAACGGTGCTAGAAACTGGATAATTATTGGTGGCGTGTCCTTCCAACCCTCCGAGTTCGTTAAGGTTGCCTTTGTGTTTGTTAGCGCGTGTTCGCTTGATAAAATGATAAAAACTAAAAATATAATGTCCTTTTTAGCGTTTACGGGTGTGTGCCTAATATCTTTGGCTATAATGCGTGATTTCGGTACTGCCGCAGTCTACTTTGCAACCCTTTTGGTTATTTTAAGTCTAAGGCTGTGCGATATTAAATTTATAGTGGCATTAGGCGGTGGCGCGGCGTTATGCTTTGGCGCGCTTATAAAGGTTATTCCGTATATTTCCGCGCGTTTTGCAACCTATCGGCACGCGTGGGAATATGCAAATTCAAGCGGTTACCAACAAACAAGAACCATGATGTCAATCGCCTCGGGCGGTCTTTTTGGACTTGGCGCGGGAAACGGTACTTTAAGTTCGGTTTCGGCGGCGGATACCGATTTGGTTTTCGGTATGGTAGCAGAAGAATTTGGTCTTATCGTGGCGCTTGTAGTTGCGCTTATTCCAATAATTTATCTAATATATGCGGCGGTGTGCATACCCCGCACACGTTCTATATATTATGGTGTAACTGCGGCGGCAGCGGCGGCTATGTTTATAATACAAACCGCGCTTAATATTTTTGGCTCGGTGGATTTACTGCCATTAACGGGTGTTACCGTGCCTTTTGTAAGTAACGGTGGTTCGTCAATGCTTGCAAGTTTTATGCTGCTTGCCTTTATCAAAACTGCGGGTAGCAAAATTATAACGCTAGAGAAAAAGGAGGGTGCTTAAAATGAAACGACTCTCCTTAAGAACAATAGTGCTGCTGCTTGTGTCTTCACTGTTTATTTTAGGACTTTCTCTTTTTGTGGCTTTCTATTTTACAAACGCACAAAACTGGGCTATGTTTGCGGGTAACGGTCATCTTTATCACGACGGGCAGTTTGTAGGCGGTGGAGAAATAACCGATGCAAACGATGTAGTGCTTGCAAAAACTCAGGATAATAAACGAGTTTTTAATAGCAATTCGCAAATAAGAAAGGCAACTCTGCACGCTGTAGGCGATGCAGAGGGGTTTATAAGCACGGGTGCACATACCGCCTTTAGAAATCATCTTTCGGGGTATAATGCAATAACGGGTTTATTTTCTATAAACGGGAAGCATAACGATTTGCAACTTACAATCGATGCCGAGGTAAGCGCTACTGCATTGTCAGCACTCGGTAAATATAATGGTGTTGTGGGTCTTTACAACTATAAAACGGGTGAAACGCTTTGTATGGTAAGTAACCCTACCTACGATGTTGGTAATGAAAATGAGGTAGAAAAAGCCAAAAACGGCGAATACGAGGGTGTATTTGTAAATAGGTTTTTATCTGCAAGCTATGCCCCTGGCTCTACCTTTAAAATTATAACTGCCGCAGCGGCTATCGATACCTTTTCTGACGCTTATGATAGAACATACACCTGCCACGGCGGATGTATGATAGATGGCGAAGAGGTCAAGTGTACGGGCTACCATAACGAAATATCGTTAGAGGAGGCTTTTGCGGTTAGTTGCAACAGTTATTTCTCGCAACTGTCTGTTGACCTGGGTAAACAAACCTTAACCAAGTATGCGAAAAAGTTTGGCTTTAACAGGCAGTATAGTCTTGATGGAATCGAGGCAAAACGCAGTAGTTTTAGCGTAAAAAAAGCCAGAACTATCGAACTTGGTTGGGCAGGTATCGGTCAGTATAACGATATGCAAAACCCGTTGCAGTACCTAACAAGCGTGGGTGCGGTTGCGAATGGCGGTACACCGATAAAACCTTATATTATAAAAAGGGTTAAAAACTCGGTTGGTATAACCGTAAAATCGGGTAAAGCCATTAAAGGCAGAAATGTTGTATCTCGCGATACTGCAGAAAAACTAGGCGAACTTATGCGCGGCGCGGTTAAAATAACCTATGGCGAATCGTTTTTTGGCGAACTTACGGTTTGCGGTAAAACAGGTACTGCCGAGGTTGATGGGAAAATCCCACACGCCGAGTTTGTAGGCTTTTGTAAGGACGAAAAATATCCCTTTGCATTTATCGTGGTGGTAGAGGAGGGCGGAAGCGGTAACTATATCGCAAAATCAATCGCCAACACCGTACTGCAAGCCGCAAAGCAAAGTTACGATAAAAATTAAGAATAATCCCCCTATCCTTTGTTAAAATAAGGGTAGGGGGAATTTTTATGAAACAAATTTCAAAACAAGAATATGCAAATATGGTAAAAGAGGCGTCGCCGCCATCGCCAAAATTAAAGAACTGTATTTGGGCGTTTCTTGTAGGCGGTGGAATATGCGCACTAGGGCAAGCATTATTTCATGTATTTAGTTATTTCGGCATAAAACCCGATATTTGTTATATGCTTGTAAGCATCACAATAATAGTTCTAACCGCAATTTTTACAGGTCTGGGCCTTTTCGATAAACTCGCAAAACACGCAGGCGCGGGCACGCTCGTTCCGGTTTCGGGCTTTGCAAATTCAGTAGTTTCCCCCGCAATAGAGTTTAAAAGCGAAGGCATCGTTTTGGGTCTTTGTGCAAAACTGTTTTCAATCGCAGGCCCCGTAATACTTTTCGGCATAACCGCAAGTGTAATTTATGGGGTTGTTTATTGGCTATGCCAAATGCTATAACAAAAGGCTTGACCCTTCGGTCAAGCCTTTTACTTATGCTATTATAGAGTTAATAATCCCATAGAAAATGAGTAAAAAGATACCTACAAAAAGCAAGATTATTAGTCCCAAAAGAACAGTCGCAATAACGGATGCGACTTTTGGAAACTTTTTGTTTAATAAAAAGAGTGGTAAGATAATGATTGTTCCGCCTAATGCAACGGCAAACGGATACAAAAATCCCGACCAAAAAGATTCTTTCCAAATAAGAACTTTGCCAATTCCGCGCAAAACACAGAGCAACAACAATATGCCACAAGCAATCACTGTGCCGTGTTTAGCCCTTGACTTTTTGAAATCGTGAAAAAACACATATTTCCACATAAAATCGAACGAGTTGAGTTCCAATTCCAAAAAATCTTTGCAAATATCAACGAACTTTTCGCCTGATTTTTCGTATTCACTTATTGTTCTCCAATGTTCGTTAATGTCAATTTCATTAAACGACGAGTTTTCTTGTGCTACTTGTTTAATAAGCTTTAAAGAACCATTTAATTGTTCAATTTCATCTTCGATTCGTTGTTGTGCACTAGCTATTGCTTCAGTAAACGGCAATTCATCGTTTTGAATAAGTTTGATTTCCTCAACAGTAAACCCCATTTTTCTAAAAACAATGATTTTCTTGAGAACCTCGATATCTTGCTTGGTATATTCTCTGTAATTATTATCTTTACGCTCAGGAGAAAACAAGCCCTGTTTTTCATAGAAACGAATATTAGAACGAGAAATAGATAATAGGTTTTCTAATTCTTTTATTTTCAAAATTATCACCTCTGCATTACTTATACACTATAAACAAGGTTTACAGTCAAGTGCTTTTAAATATTTTTTATCAATTATATCATAAAACAAGTAATTTTGCAAAAGGGTGTGTCCTATATTGACAGCAGCAGAAGGCATCGTTTTGGGCCTTTGCGCAAAACTCTTTTCAATCGCAGGCCCCGTAATCCTTTTCGGCATAACCACAAGCGTAATTTATGGGGTTGTTTATTGGCTTTGCCAAATGATTTAGCGAACTTCTATTTTCTAAAATCGACAGAGAAACAAACACTGCCTTAGGGCGAGTGAGCGTATATTTCTCTGTCGATTTTTTGTGTTTGTTGACATTTCAACAAGTGTGTGCTATACTTGTTACTTGTTGAGGTTTCAACAAGTGTTATGGAGGTGCGAAAAATGAAGGAAAGATTTGAAACTTTTACTGTGCTTATTAACAGAATTAGTCGTAATATCCGAAAGATTAAGAATCAGGAAATGGCGGAATACAATTTGAGAAGCGCACATGTTTCCTGCCTGTACTATCTTTACACTAATAA
This sequence comes from Acutalibacteraceae bacterium, assembly GCA_045656265.1. GTDB lineage: Bacteria > Bacillota > Clostridia > Oscillospirales > Acutalibacteraceae > UMGS1532. The sequence continues at coordinate 9,743 of JAZOQV010000064.1, forward strand.
GGGCGCAACGGCGACCGATCTTTGTGAGCGTTGCGAGGAAGATAAGGCGACCATTTCGCGCGCTCTCGATTATCTTGAAACCAATGGATATTTAACCTGTGAATCAAAAAATGTCAAGAGATATAAAAGTCCGCTTATTTTGACCGACAAAGGAAACGAGGTTGGTAAAAAGATTGCAGACAAAATTAGCGGTGTACTAGATGCGATTAGCGATGGTCTTACCGAGGAGGAAAGAGTAGCGTTTTATCGTAGCCTTTCCGTTATTAGCGAAAGTTTAGAAACCGTTTCAAAAAATGGCGAAAATAAGGAGCAAAAATTATGAAAACAAGAATTATTGTGGATTCCACAGCAGATTTAATGCCAGAATTCAAAAACCGTGTATATACCGTTCCGCTTACTGTTCGTTTCGGCGAAGAAGAGTATATAGACGGTATTACTATCGACCATAAAACTTTTTATGAAAAACTTATAGAAAACGATGTACTTCCTACTACAAGCCAAGCCACACCCGACGCTTTTGTAAAAGAGTTTGAAAAAGCGGCAGCAGCGGGAGAGAGTGCAGTTGTAATCACGGTTGCTTCTAAATTCTCTGGTACATACCAAAGCGCAACTATTGCTGCCGAGGATTTTGACAACATTTACATTGTCGATAGCGCCAGTGCGGCAATGGGTAGCGGTATTTTAGTTGAATTGGCGTTCAGACTTTTGGACGAAGGGAAAAGTGCTAAGGAAATAGCAGCAACACTTGAGGAAGAAAAGAAAAAAATTGTTATCGTTGCCTTGGTAGATACGCTTGAGTACCTTAAAAAAGGCGGTCGTATTTCTAAAGCGGTAGCATTTGCGGGTGGAGTGTTAAATATTAAACCTGTTCTTTCTGTTGTTGATGGCGAAATCAATATGCTTGGTAAAGCCCGTGGCTCTAAGATGGGCAACAACTTACTTGTTCAGGAAATAGATAAAGCCGGCGGTATTGACTTTAGTAAACCTGTTTTGCTTGGTTATAGTGGTATTTCGGATGCACTTCTGTTAAAATATATCGAAGATAGCCGTCATATTTGGGAAGGCAATCTCCAAAAGGTGCGTTATACAACCGTTGGTAGCGTTATCGGTACACACGCAGGCCCAGGCGCTGTTGTAGTAGCATTTTTTAAGAACTAATTTCAAAGGAAAAACTTTATGGCAAGGAAAACAATAAAATCGCTTAGGTGGGTTCGTCTTGATAATGCGGCTAAAATCTACCCTGCGGCAAGAAGGAAAAATTGGAGTAATGTTTTCAGGCAATCCGTAACCCTGTTTGATGATGTGGATACGGGTGTATTAAAGTCGGCCTTAGATGTTACCGTTAAGCGTTTTCCGTCTATTGCAGCCCGTTTGCGTAAAGGTGTCTTTTGGTACTATTTGCAACAGGTAGAGTCTGCTCCGCAAATCAGAGAAGAATACAGTTATCCACTTACATATATGAGTAAGGAGGAAATGCGCAGATGTGCATTTCGCGTAATTGTTTTTAACAACCGTATTGCCGTTGAGTTCTTTCATTCTTTGACCGATGGCACAGGTGCTTTGGTTTTCCTTAAAAGTTTGGTTGCAGAGTATCTTGAACAGAAATATAATATTGAAATCCCTTGTGAAAACGGAATCGTAGATCGCAGAACTTTACCTGAGGAGGAAGAATTAGAAGACTGTTTTCCAAAAAATGCCGGTGCAGTATCTGCAAGCCGCAAGGACACAAATGCGTGGCACATGTACGGCGAGCCTCAAAGAGATGGCTTTTTGAATTTGACCTGTTTCAACATACCGGTTAAAGAAACGCTAGATATGGCTCATAAATATAATGCAACCTTGACGGTGTTTATGAGCGCTGTTATGATGAAGGCGCTGCTCAATCTCCAAAACGAAAAGAATCCAAATGTAAGGCGCCAAAAACGAATCAAACTGCTGATACCTGTTAATTTGCGCCAACTATTTCCAAGTAGCACACTCAGAAATTTTGCTATGTATACCATTCCGGAAATAGATCCTCGCCTTGGCGAGTACACATTGGATGAAATTTGCAAAGTTGTTCAGCACAAGATGGGAACAGAAATTACCGCAAAGCACATGAGTTGTGTTATTGCCACCAATGTAAATGATGAGAAGAATCCGTTGGTGCGCCTTATTCCGTTGCCTATAAAGAACGCTGTTATGAAAGCTATTTTTGACAGCGTTGGCGAGAAGAAATCTTGTTTGACTCTTTCAAATATAGGTCAAGTAAAAGTACCCGAAGTAATGGCAAAATATATTAAACGCTTTGATTTTATACTCGGTGTTCAGGCAGAGGCGCCATATAACTGCGGTATGCTGTCTTTCGGTGATACTATCAACATAAATTTTATTCGTAATATTAAAGAAGCAGGGTTGGAACGACACTTTTTTGCAGTTCTGCAGGAATTAGGCATTTCCGCTACGGTGGAAAGCAATCAGAATGAGAGGTAAACGATATGTACTGTATAAAATGCGGTGTAAAATTAGCCGATACCGAAAAGAAATGTCCCCTTTGTAATACTATTGTTTGCCATCCCGATTTTAATAAAACAGCAGAGCACCCGTTATATCCAAGCAACAAGATGCCAAAAAACAATTCGGGGTCTAAAGCATTAAACGGTGCGGTTATTATTTTATTCTTTATACCTTTGCTTGTTTGTTTCTTTGCGGACCTGTCGCTTGACGGAAAAATGGATTGGTTTGGCTATGTAGCCGGCGCTTTGGTGGTTTCTTATATTGCTTTTGCATTACCGTTATGGTTTAAGAAACCAAACCCTGTGATATTTGTCCCGTGCGATTTTGCCGCCACAACCCTATATTTGCTGTATATCAATTTAGCCACAGGTGGCAGTTGGTTTTTTGGTTTTGCATTTCCCGTAGTTGGTGGACTATGCCTTATTACCTGCACGGTTGTTACGCTGATGCATTATCTGCACAGGGGAAGATTGTATATACTCGGTGGCGCATTTATGGCTTTGGGCGTCTTTATGTTGCTAGTTGAGTTTTTGATTAAAATGACATTTGACCTACACTTTATCGGTTGGTCAATTTATCCGTTGGTTGTACTATTCTTGTTTGGCGTATTGCTTATTTACTTTGCCATAAACAGTTTGGCTCGTGAAATGATAGAAAGAAAGTTATTCTTCTAATAGATAAAGAGAGGTTAAAGTATGATAACAACAATTTTGTTTGATTTAGATGGAACACTTCTTCCAATGGATCTAGACGTTTTCGTTGGTGCATATTTGAAAGGGTTAGCTGCCACGGCAGCACCGTACGGTTATGAACCAAGCGGATTTGCAAAAGCGGTAATGCTTGGCACGGCGGCGATGGTAAAAAATGATGGTAGCCAAACAAATGAAATTGCCTTTTGGAATGCCCTTTCTGATATATACGGCGATAAAATTAAAAGTCAGACGCATATTTTTGACGAGTTCTATCGTACAGATTTCCAAAAAGTAAGTGAGGTTTGCGGCTATACAACTAAAGCTGATGAGGTTGTACGCATAGCCAAGAGTCTAGGATTCCGTGTTGCCCTTGCAACAAATCCGTTGTTCCCTAAGATTGCCACCGAAAGCAGAATTCGCTGGGCGGGACTCGAATCTGAGGATTTTGAAACATTTACCTCGTTTGAAACATCTCGTTTCTGCAAACCTAATCTAGAGTATTACAAAGAGATTTGCAATACTATTGGTGCTTCTCCAAAAGAGTGCTTAATGGTTGGTAATGATGTTACAGAGGATATGATTGCCGAACAACTCGGTATGAAGGTGTTCTTACTTACAGATTGTATGATTAACAAAGAAAATAAGGATATATCATCATACCCTAATGGCTCATTTGATGAGTTGATTGCATACATAAAAACGCTTCGTTAGGAAAGTATCAAAGGGGCATAGTGCCAGTGCTTTGCACAAAACTTTTGACCCTGTAAACTTTTTGGCATTACGCCTAGAATTATTTACGGGTTAATTGAAATAATATAAAAGGCTTGGCAATTGCCAAGCCTTTTGTGATATTATAGGGTATTCGTTTTGTCTTTAGTCGAAAGAAAACACCTGATTGAGTAGTGGTTGCGCGCCTGTTTTTGGGTCTTTTTCCATAATCAATATATCAGACATATATTCATCCCAACGCGCAACGATGGGACTTTCATTTTGCACTTTGGCAGCAAAATCAACACCCTTTTTGCACTCGTAATATCCGAATAACTCGTTGCCAACATTCCATATAGTGTAGTTGTATATTCCGGCTTCACGAAGAAGAGATTTCATATCTTCGGGAAGTGCATCGTGCCTGCGCTTATATTCTTCAATACAACCCTCTTTTATGGTTGCTTTCCATGCATATTTTTCCATTACTCGAACCTCTTTCCGCTTATTCTTTCGGAACTATTGCGCCTATTGCTTCTAGTTTTAGGCAAAGTTCGGTGTATTCTACGTCCATAACGTTTATACCTCGCGCGGCGGCTATTGCGGCGGCGCAACCCGCGGCTTGACCTGTTGCCATGCAAGGTGCCTCTACTCTAAGTCCGCTGTTTGCCATTGTATCGGACGACATACATCTGCCTGCAACTAAAAGACGCTTTGAGCCTTTGGGAATTAAGGCGGTGTAGGGGATTTTAGAAACAACGTTTTCTTTGTGGAACTCTTGCTCTATACCATTCATAACGTGTAGGTCGATTGGATAAAAGGCATAGCAAACCGAGTCGCTATAAAGTTTGCCGTTTATGTAATCCTCTGCGGTAATAATGCTTTCGCCTAAAATGCGGTTGGTTTCTCTAACGCCCGTTTCCTCTGCAACAAAAGAAACGTGCAAGTTTTCTAATCCTTTTATGCCTTTGTAGAAATTAACCACACGTAAAATATCGTAATGCGCATCCATTTCAAGTTTAGTTTTAGATTTTGAATCGTCGGCATCAAGGCAAGGGGTGTGTATGTTAATAAAGTGGGCTTTTAAGTGGTTGTAAAGTGCATGAGGGACTATATGAGAGGGTAGGTCGGACTTTTCGTAAGCCTCTCTAATATCCTCTAGAGTAACTTCGTCAATGTCATAACCATCAATGCGGTTGTGAAGTGTTGCGGGTTGCAGAGTTTCACTTCTTTGCAATGGATAGCCCATAATTTCTGCTAGGTTAGCATCTCCCGTAGCATCAATAGCAACCTTTGTATCTATAGAGAAAAGACCGCTTTTTTCGGTAGCAATAATTCTTACACCATCATCGGTATTTTCGGCGTAGGATAGCATAGAATTGCAGATAACCTCTACCCCTGCTTCCTCGCACATTTTAAACAAAACCGTCATATAGGTAAAGCGGTTCATAGAAATTTGTTCTTCCCAATGATGCTTCGGTTTAAAAGTGATTTCAGGTAGGGTAGCGCCACCGAGTTCTACTGTTTTAAGCACAGAGTCCCAACAAGGACCGCTAATAATCTGCTTACCCCAAGCAAAGAAAAGACCGGGGAAGTTAATATTTGCCACCGTCATTGTACCGCCCAAAATACCATTCTTTTCTATAAGTATGGTTTTAGCGCCGGTTTTTGCAGCGGCTATTGCGGCAAACACGCCCGCAGTACCGCCACCAACTACAACAACGTCTGCGGTAAGATGGTTTTTAATGTCAAGACTAATGTTCATAAGCATTCTCCTTGTCAAATATACTACAATGTAATTATAGTATATAACAATTTACATTACAAGGCTAATTTTCTTAGTAAAAAAGAAAATAAAAAAGCCCAAGCGTTTTTATAGCACTTGGGCTTGCATTTATTCATCAAGTTTAAGAACTGCCATAAATGCTTCTTGCGGTACCTCAACACTACCCAACTGTCGCATACGCTTTTTACCTTCTTTTTGTTTTTCAAGAAGTTTTTTCTTACGGGTAATATCGCCGCCATAACACTTGGCAAGAACGTCTTTTCGCATAGCCTTAACGGTTTCACGCGCAATAACCTTGCCGCCAACCGCTACTTGCACTGGCACTTCAAATAGTTGCCTTGGGATAAACTCTTTTAGTTTTTCGGCAATTCTTCTAGCCCTTGCATAAGCGTTATCATTGTGAACTATAAAGGAAAGTGCATCAACAACATCGCCTGCCAAAAGCACGTCAAGTTTAACAAGTTTCGATTGCTCGTAACCGATAATTTCATAGTCATAACTAGCATAACCACGGGTGCGTGATTTTAGCGCGTCAAAGAAATCATAAACAATTTCGCCAACCGGTAGAATGTAGTGCATATCTACGCGGTCGCCCATATATTTCATATCTTTATAGTCGCCTCTGCGCTCCTCACAAAGTTGCATAATAGCGCCAACAAATTCGGATGGGCTATAAATATGCACCTCTGCAACAGGCTCGTAGGCAGCGGTTATGGTTGCAGGGTCGGGGTAATTCGTGGGGTTAGAAACCTCAACCGTGCTACCATCGTTAAGGTCGAATTTATAAACAACGCTTGGCGCGGTTGTAATAAGGTCAAGGTTATACTCACGCTCTAAACGTTCTTGTATAATTTCCATGTGCAAAAGACCTAAAAATCCGCATCTGAAACCAAATCCCAAAGCGCCCGAGGTTTCTGCCTCAAACATAAGTGATGCATCGTTAAGTTGTAATTTTTCAAGCGCATCGCGAAGGTCAGTGTACTTACCGCCATCTACTGGGTAAATACCGCAGAAAACAACGGGGTTAACCTTGCGGTAGCCGTCAAGCGCCGCGTCGGCAGGAGTATCCCTATGGGTAATGGTATCGCCCACTTGGGTATCAATTACAGATTTAATAGAGGCGGTAAGGTAACCAACTTCGCCTGCTTCAAGGCAGTCGCAAGGCTCTAGGTTGGTTGCGCGTTTTCTGCCAAGTTCTACAATCTCCATTTCGGCGCCTGTTGCCATCATTTTAACAGCATCGCCTGTGCGGATTTTACCGCTAACCACACGGAAGAAAACTATAACACCGCGATATGCGTCATAATAAGAGTCAAAAATAAGCGCTTTTAAAGGTGCGTTTCTATCGCCCTCGGGGGCAGGGATATCGGTAATAATACGCTCTAAAACTTCCTCAACATTAAGTCCGTTTTTAGCCGAGATTTTAGGCGCGCCCTCTGCGGGTATTCCGATTACGTCCTCAATTTCCGAAATAATGCGGTCAGGCTCTGCAGCGGGCAGGTCGATTTTGTTTATAACAGGCACAATTTCAAGGTTGTGGTCAACCGCCAAATAGGTGTTGGCAAGGGTCTGCGCCTCTATGCCTTGTGAAGCGTCAACAACAAGTATTGCGCCCTCACACGCAGCAAGCGAACGAGAAACCTCATAGTGAAAGTCAACGTGTCCGGGTGTGTCTATTAAGTTAAGTTCGTACTCGTTGCCGTCTTTTGCTTTGTAGTATAGAGTAACCGCGTGTGCTTTAATGGTAATACCGCGCTCACGCTCTAAATCCATACTGTCCAAAAGTTGCTCTTCCATTTCACGCTCTGAAACAGACTGCGTAAGCTCTAAAAGGCGGTCTGCGAGTGTAGATTTACCATGGTCTATATGTGCAATAATGCAAAAATTACGAATTTTATCAAGTTCGTGAGACAAAGTTTATAACCTCTTTCTTAATTTTCGTAGGTATTATTTTGTATTATAACATAATTAATGGCGGTTTATCAATAGTTTTGAATGTTAAAAGAAAAAAATAGTTTACAAAGTATTGGTAACATAGTAAAAAGAAAAGGGGAGCCAAAAAGTGATGGATTTTAAAATGTTATTTCCAAACGCTAGAAAAAGGCGTTAACCTTTAGCGGCAAAACAATATAGATTGCATAGAAAAAAGCCAAGCAACTGCTTGGCTTTTTAGTTTATTCCATATCTGCTTTTTGTAGTTGATTTTCGATGTTTTTAATAATAGTTTCTTTTGCTTCGGGGGACAGTAAACGCCAACGAAGAACAAGGCTCTTTTCCTCTTGCCTTAATTCGCTAAAAGAGAAAAGGTTGTCTCTGCCAAAGGGCGAATCAGCAAAATACTGCAACTGCTCAGGGGAGTATAAAAGTTCATCGGTAGTAACGCCAAGTATTGTTGCAAGTTTTCTAAGTAAATCGGCAGAGGGGGTAGTGTCCTTTTCATAATGGGCGTAGCGTGAGCGTTCTAACCCCAAAGTTTCGGCAACTACAGACTGCGTAAGACCTAGCCTTTTTCTTGCCCTTACAAGATTTTGACCAAGTATAGATTTGTTATCTTTCATAAATAAAACCCTCTTTAAAAAGTTCTTGACTAAACCACAAACTATTGATATACTCAATTAAGGAGTTTGCTGGAGTGGCTCAGTTGGTAGAGCAGCTGATTCGTAATCAGCAGGTCGTGGGTTCAAGTCCCATCTTCAGCTCCAAAGCCTTGCTTTTTAGCAAGGCTATTTTTTATTTTGTGATAAATATAAACAAATTATAAATCTATTTAACCACAAAATAAGCCTATTTGCAAGGAATATGCACATTTGCTTTAACGACATTATACAACATTTTTTTCACAAAATCAACCGCCAATGCTCAAAAAAACATAACAATCGGTTACAATATTGTTAAAAAAATAACGATGTATAGTGGTAAAATATGTGAAAACACGAAAAAGATGTTTAAATTTTTAACAATCATATTGACTTATGCATATAATGTAGATATAATATGCGTAATCCGTTTTTTAAATGACTAATTTTTGGAGGTAATTTATTATGGCAAGAGTTTATAATTTTAGCGCAGGTCCTTCTGTTTTACCAGAGGCAGTATTAAAACAGTGCGCAGATGAGATGTTAGAACATGGCGAGAGCGGTCAATCCGTAATGGAGATGTCCCACAGAAGTAAGGAATATCAAGCAATTTTCGATAAGACAGAGGCTTTGCTACGCGAAGTAATGAACATTCCCGATAACTACAAGGTTCTTTTCTTACAAGGCGGCGCTTCTTCGCAGTTCGCTATGATTCCTATGAATCTTATGAACAAAAATGGCAAAGCAGACTTCGTTGTTACAGGTCAGTGGGCTAAAAAGGCTTATAAAGAGGCTGCTCGCTACGGTAACGCAAATGTTGTTGCATCAAGTGAAGATGAAACCTTCTCTTACATTCCAAAACTAGATAAGGCTACATTTACTAAAGATGCAGACTATTTCCATATTTGTATGAACAACACAATCTATGGAACAAAGTTCAACGAACTTCCTGATACAGGCGACGTTCCACTAGTAGCAGATATTTCTAGCTGCATTTTGTCAGAGCCTATCGATGTATCAAAATTCGGTATGCTATACGCAGGCGCACAGAAGAACTTGGCACCTGCAGGTGTAACCATCGTTATCATTCGCGAGGATTTACTCGGCAACGCTATGGACATCACTCCTACAATGTTTAACTACGTTACCCACGCAGATAACGGTTCTATGTTCAATACACCTCCTTGCTATACTATATATGTAGCAGGCCTTGTATTGCAGTGGATTAAAGATACCTACGGCGACCTTACCGAAATGAAAAAATATAACGAGAAAAAGGCTGCCGTTCTTTACGATTATCTTGACAACAGTAAACTTTTCAAAGGCACAGTTCGTAAAGAGGACCGTTCTTTAATGAACGTACCTTTCATCACAGGCAATGACGAACTTGATGCTAAATTCGTAGCAGAGGCTAAAAAAGCAGGTTTTGTTAATATCAAAGGCCATCGTTCAGTTGGCGGTATGCGCGCATCTATCTACAACGCAATGCCAATCGAAGGCGTAGAGAAACTTGTTGAGTTTATGAAGAAATTTGAAGCAGAAAATGCTTAAGCAAACGCGAATGTGAGGTAGTAATAATGTATAACATTAAAACATACAATAAAATATCCGAAATAGGATTAAAAAAGTTCGATGCCGATAAGTACGCTTACGGCGATGCTATTGAGAATGCAGACGGCGCTATGGTTCGTTCTGCCGCATTGCACGACGAGGAGTTTCCTGCATCTTTAAAAGCAATCGCAAGGGCGGGTGCCGGTACAAACAATATTCCTATTGACCGTTGTTCAGAAAGCGGTATTGTAGTATTCAACACCCCCGGTGCAAACGCAAACGCTGTTAAAGAACTTGTTTTAGCAGGTCTTTTCATCAGTTCTCGTCGCGTTATCCCTGCAATCGAGTGGACTAAAACTCTAAAAGGCGAAGGCGCCGCAGTTGGCAAACTTGTTGAAAAAGGCAAGAGCGCATTTGCAGGCCCTGAAATTCGTGGCAAGTCTTTGGGTGTTATCGGTCTTGGTGCAATTGGTGGTATGGTTGCAAATGCTGCTAGCCACCTTGGTATGAAGGTTTACGGCTTTGACCCATATCTTTCGGTTAATGCCGCTTGGAACTTGACCCATCACGCAATTCACGCTAAAGATATTAACGAAATCTACGAGAACTGTGATTATATCACTATTCACGTGCCACTAAATGATGAAACGAAGGGTTACATCACCGCAGAAACCATCGCAAAGATGAAGGATGGCGTTCGTATCCTTAACTTCTCGCGTGGCGACCTTGTAAATGCCGCAGACATTATCGCAGCACTAGATAGCGGTAAGGTTTCGACCTATGTAACCGACTTCCCAAGTGATGAAATTATCGGTGTAAACGGTGTTATCACCATTCCTCACCTTGGCGCATCTACACCTGAGTCAGAGGATAACTGCGCTACAATGGCAGCAGATGAGTTAATCGATTATCTTGAAAATGGTAATATTACAAACTCTGTTAATATGCCTAATATCTCTATGCCAAGGGCAGGCGGCGCACGTATCTGTGTTATCCACAAGAATATTCCAAACGTTCTTAACAGCATTACGTCTGTAACTACCTCTAAGGGTGTTAACATTGATAATATGCTTAATAAATCTAAAAAAGATTATGCGTATACTATGCTTGACATAGCTGATGGCGCAGAGGATATTGCAGAAGCCATCAAGGGTATTGATGGTGTAATCCGTGTTCGCGTAATCTAATTACGGGAGTAAGTTTATGAAAAGACTGTTATCAGTACTTTTGCTACTTTCTTTGTTAATAACTGCAGTTGGTTGTGGTGCCGATAAGGATTTGGTTTCTTCGGCACCGCAAATAGCCGAGCCCTCGCACGAGCTAGGGCTTTTTAATAGTTCTGTGCAAACCGTTTCTTACGAGGATACATCAAGCGAAGAGGAAGTGCAGGTTGACACTACCGTTAGCAGTGAAACCGAAAGCCAAGATGACGTTGTAATAGATAATTCGTCGAGCGAGGTGTCTAGTGTGGCGTCAAGCAAGGAAAGTTCTTCTAAAAGTAGCACTAAAAAGGATAAGTGGGCTAATGCTACCGTAAGACCTTCCGATATTAAAAACCCAACAGGTCTTACATCGGTCGACCGTACGAATAATAGTGGTAAGAATTGGCAATTAACCTTGGTTAATCCCTGGAATACCTTGCATACTTCGTATCAAGTGGATGTTGCAGAGATTGACAGTCGTTTCGGTGCAGGCAAACTTTTTGATGCCCGTGCGGTAGGTTATTTAAACGCTATGTGCGAAGCCGCTTTAGAAGATGGAATATCTCTTTCTGTTATTTCGGCACACCGCACATACGATTACCAACAAATGCTTTACAATAACGAGGTTGCCGAGTATAAAATGTATAACCCCGGTTGTAGCGAGGAAGAGGCATTAAAAGGCGCCGCTACCGAGGTAGCACGTCCGGGTACTAGTGAGCATAACTTGGGCCTTGCAGTAGACTTTAACTCGGTAGAGCAGAATTTTGAAAATACCGAGGCTTTCAACTGGCTCAATAAACATTGCACAGAGTACGGCTTTATCTTAAGATATTCTGCTTCTACTCAAGATATAACAGGCGTTATATACGAACCTTGGCATTATAGGTATGTTGGTAAAGAGAATGCTAAAAAAATAAAGAAAAGCGGTTTAACTCTAGAGGAATACGTAAAAGCAAACGGCTAAAAAATATTTTTAAAAAAGCACTTGACAAATGAAAGCAGTGCTTGTATAATCATTAGGTAAAACAAAGCAGAACTCTCCGTTCTCACCTTTGCGGGTATCGTCTTGCAGGGTCAATATTCTTTAAAATCGCAATAGCGGCTTTATGGTTTATTCACACGGGCGGAGTAACTCTGCCCGTGTTTTGTATATTTTTATCGGAGGTGCGTAACCATTAGCAGCAAAGAAAAAGAATTGTGCATAAACGAAGAAATAAGGGATAAAGAAGTTCGCGTTATTACAAACGAGGGCGAACAGCTTGGCATTATGTCCGCAAAGGATGCTCTTGCCGCAGCTGAGGAAAGAAATCTCGACCTTGTAAAAATTGCTCCCAATGCTCAACCACCCGTATGTAAAATTATGGACTATGGTAAGTATAGATTCGAGCAAGCAAAACGTGAAAAGGATGCCAAGAAAAACCAAAAGGTTGTTGAAATCAAGGAAATCCGCCTAGGTCTTAAAATCGACACACACGATTTTGAAACTAAGGGTAACCACGCAATTAAGTTTTTAAAGAGTGGTAACAAGGTTAAGGTTTCAATCCGCTTCAGAGGTAGAGAACTTGGCCACCCTGAAATCGGCTATGATACAATGCAAAGGTTTGCCGATTATTGTGGGGAGTTTTCTGTTGTAGAAAAACCTGCAAAGATGGAAGCTCGCAATATGCTAATGTTCTTGGCACCAAAACCGACCAAGTAGTTAAATTTAAGGAGGATATTCAAATGCCTAAAATCAAAACACACAGTGGCGCTAAAAAACGTTTTAAACTTACCGCTACCGGCAAGGTAAAGCGTGCACACGCATTCAAATCACACATTCTTAACAAGAAAACAACCAAGCGTAAGAGAAATCTCCGTAAAACTACAGTTGCAGACGTAACAAATACAGCAGCTGTTAAGAAGATGGTTCCTTACAAATAATCACTAATTAAAAAACGGAGGTTATATTGAAATGGCTCGTATAAAAGGCGCGATGGCTACTCGCAAAAGAAGAAAAAAGATATTAAAACTTGCCAAAGGTTACTTTGGCGCTAAGCATAGACTTTTCAAAACAGCAAAAGAGGCTGTTATGAAATCAGGCAACTATGCCTACATTGGCCGCAAACAGAAGAAACGTGATTTCCGTCGTCTATGGATTACCCGTATTTCTGCTGCTGCTAAAATCAATGGTATGAACTACTCTACCTTTATGAACGGTCTTAAAAAAGCAGGTATTGAAATCAATAGAAAAATGCTTGCTGAAATCGCAGTTAAAGATGCTGCAGGTTTCACCGCTTTAGTAGAGCAGGCAAAAGCCGCACTTAAATAAAACCAAAACACCACGCCCGCGTATATGGGCGTGGTGTTACTCGTTTAATTAGAAACTTTTTGTGGCGAAATTTCGCTATAAAAACCTAAAAAGGTATACGAAAAAACATTACTTTTTTTGTAAACTTTTTCAATTTTCTCTTTACTTTTTTTCGATATACATATATATTATTATATGTATGTAGATAATTTCGCTTAAAAAGGATGGTGTAAAAAATGGTTTTAGATATAGGGAGTGTTAGTAATCCTAAGGTAAAATCTGCGGTAAAATTGCGCGATAATGCTAAAGAAAGGAAACAGACAGGCACCTTCTTTTTGGAAGGGTTGCGCCTGTGCCGTGATGCCGCAAGGTGTGGTATTTTTGCCGAAATCGTATTTTTTACACCCGAGTTTAAAGAAAAATTTGGCGATGCTTTTTTAGAGATTACCGAAAAGGCTAAAAACAGCTATTCTGTAAGCGATGAGGTAATGCGTAAGTTAAGCGATACTGTAAATCCGCAGGGTGTGGTCTCGATTTGTGCGATACCTAAATTCGAAAAATTAGATAATAACGGTCTTTATCTTGTGTTAGAAAAAACCGCCGACCCTGCAAATCTTGGCGCAATAGCGCGCTCGGCAGAAGCATTCGGCGTTAAAGGTATATATATATCATCTGAGTCGTGCGACCCATATTCGCCCAAAAGTTTGCGTGCTGGTATGGGGGCTTTGCTTCGCTTACCAATAATTGTTTGCAGTGATATTTTAGAAACCTGTAAAGAGTTAAAAAACAGCGGTGCTACATTGTATGCATCGGTGGTGTCGGGTGATGCTATCGACGTAAAAACAGTTACACCCGAAAAGTATAGTCTTTTGCTTATCGGCAACGAGGCTAACGGGCTTTCAAAAGAAATAATAGATATTTCGGAAAAAGTTACGATAAAAATGCAAGGTAGGGCAGAATCTTTAAACGCATCTGCTGCTGCCGCAGTGCTCATTTGGGAATTTTCGAGGGGGTAGTGCGGTATGTTGTCGTGGGTGTATCTGCAGCAACTTTTAGGTTATGGTAGAAGTAATACACGTAAGGTTTTAGAAAAGTTAAAAAATCCAAGCGGTATTGAAAACGCTTCCCGCGAGATGCTTTTAGCACTAGGCTTTACCGAGAACCAAGTAAAACGGCACGGAACCGAACTTTTAAATTACTGCAAAGATATAATTGCCAAGTGTAACGAGAATTATATAACCATAATTCCGTACAATTCTCCAAAATATCCCCAAAAACTAAAGTATATATATTCGCCCGCGGTGGTATTATATAGTGTTGGCAGAATGCCCGATTTTGATAAAATGCTTTCTGTGGCGGTTGTAGGCCCAAGAGAAATAAGTGAATATGGCTCTAAAACTGCATTTTCGCTTTCTGCAAGGCTAGCCCTTTGCGGCGCTACCATTGTTTCGGGAGGCGCGAGAGGCGGCGATAGTTACGCCCATCAAGGCGCTATGGCGGCAGGCGGCTATACGATAGCGGTAACCGGAGGCGGACTTTTAAGTGGTTACCTCGTTAAAAATAAAGCCTTAAGGCATAAGATAATAAAGCGTGGCGGCCTTTTGATTACCGAGTTTGCGCCAGACTATGTGCCTAAGGATAAAAACTCGTTCCATTTAAGGAACCGCATACTAGCCGGTATTTCGGACGTGTGCGCGGTCGTAGAAGCAGGCGATAGAAGTGGCGCGGTAATTACTGCAAATCATACGGTAGACCAAGGTAAAGACGTTTTCGTGATAGAGGGTAACCCTTCTATGCCACAGTACAAAGGAACGGCTAAACTTTTAGAAGATGGTGCAACGCCTTTAAAAATCCCCGCTGATATTTTAAAGAAATACCCAAGGTATGTTGATATTAGTAAAATACATGATATTACGTCGTCTAAATTAAAAGAACTTTATACGTTAGCGTATAACGAACTAAACTGGGAAATGCCCAAAAAAACAACCAAGAAACAAAACAAGCCAAAAGTAAAACCTGTACCCGAGGAAAAGACGGATAGTTCGGCGGTACTAGATAAACTTTATGGCGACAGTAAAAAGGTTTATTCTGTTTTGACTGATAACGGAATGATAGCCGATGAAATAGTATTAAAAACAGGTCTTAGCACCTCGGAGGTTTTATGTGCGCTAACCAAATTAGAAATAATGGGGCATATAAAAAAGGCGCCGGGGTCAAGATATTGTATTAAATAAATTAAGCAAAATTAACATAAGGAGTAACGGTATGTCAAAATTAGTTATAGTTGAGTCTCCATCAAAGGCTAAAACCATACAAAAGTATCTGGGTAAGGATTACAACGTTATGGCATCGGTAGGCCACGTACGCGACCTTCCAAAATCTAAAATAGGTATAGATATAGATAATGGTTTTAAGCCCAACTATATAGTTATGAGCGATAAGAAAGCGCTTATTAAAGAACTTAAATCAGCGGCAGAAGAGAGCGATTTCGTTTATCTCGCAACCGACCCGGATAGAGAGGGTGAGGCTATTGCTTGGCATCTTTCAACAGTGCTTGAATTAGATGCAGACCAAAGCAATCGAGTAGCGTTTAACGAGATTACCAAAACGGGTGTTAAGGCGGGTATGGATAACCCACATAGCATCAATTTGGATTTGGTTAACGCACAACAAGCACGTCGCGTGCTAGACCGTATCGTTGGTTATAAATTAAGTCCTTTCCTTTGGAAAAAGGTTAAGAGTGGACTTTCTGCAGGCCGCGTTCAGTCGGTTGCGCTAAAACTTATCGTTGACCGCGAGGAAGAAATAAACAAGTTCGTTGCCGAAGAATTTTGGAGTATTGATGCCAAATTCTTGCACCAAAGAAAAACCTTTGAGGCAAAACTCTATGGTAAAGAGGGCGGCAAGAAACTTGATATTATAAACGAGGGTGAAGCTAATTCGATTATGCAAGCGCTAGAGGGTGCCGAATTTAAAGTAATCTCTGTTAAAAAAGGTAAGCGCAACAAGCAACCTGCTCCACCATTCATTACCTCTACTTTGCAACAAGAAGCCGCAAGAAAACTTGGCTTTACAGGTCAGCGTACTATGCGTGTGGCACAGCAACTTTACGAGGGAATTGATATTGAAGGATTAGGCACAACCGGTCTTATAACCTATATGCGTACCGACTCCTTGCGTATTTCAGAAGAGGCAAGGGCGTCTGCTAACTCATATATCAAAACCCGTTGGGGCGATAAATATTTACCGTCTGCCCCTAGATATTTCAAAACAAAATCAAGCGCACAGGATGCACACGAAGCAATTCGTCCATCCTTGATAGATTTAGAACCCGAAAAAATATCAAAAGCACTAACCCCCGACCAGTTAAAACTTTATACACTTATTTGGTCTCGCTTTATTGCAAGTTTAATGTCGGCTTGTGTTCAAGATACAACCGCTTTGGATATTGTTGGTAATGGTTACGTGTTTAAGGCATCGGGTTATAGCGTTAAGTTTGATGGATTTACCGCTTTGTATGAAGAGGGTAGAGACGACGATAACGCTGATAAAGAAAGTGTATTACCCGAACTTAATGAGGGCGAAGAACTCCGTATTAAGAGTCTCATGCCAACACAACACTTCACTCAACCCCCTGCAAGATATACCGAGGCTACGTTAACCAAGGCTTTGGAAGAAAATGGTATAGGCAGACCTTCTACCTATGCGCCTATCGTTACAAATATTTTGCAGCGTAATTATATCGAGCGTAAGAAAAAGCAACTACATCCAACAATTCTTGGTACTACCGTATCAAGCCTTATGACAGAGCACTTTAAGTCTATTGTAGACGTTAAGTTTACCGCAGGTATGGAAACTAATCTTGACGAAATCGGCGCAGGTAATCGTGATTGGGTAGAAACCATCGATACTTTCTATAAAGGTTTTGCAAAAACACTTACCGCTGCCGAAAAAGAATTAGACGGTGTGCGTGTAAAAGTTCCCGACGAGGAAAGTGAAGAAATCTGCGAAAAATGTGGTAGAAAAATGGTTGTTAAAAACGGTAGATTCGGTAAGTTCTTGGCTTGCCCCGGCTACCCTGAATGTAAAAACACAAAACCTGTTCCCGAGGATGAGGTAAAACAACCTTGCCCCAAGTGTGGTGCCAAACTTCTTCGCAGAGCATCTAAAAAAACAGGCAAAAAATTCTATGGTTGTTCTAATTATCCCACTTGTGATTTCGCGGCACCCGGTGCACCAACAGGCGAAATCTGTAAAGAGTGCGGTGGCTTTATAATAAGCGGCTTTAGGGGCAGAAAATTCTGTATGAATAACGATTGCCCTACAAGAGAACAGCAGAAAACCACAAAAAAGGCAAAAAAATAAATGAAAACCACAGTAGTTAAGGTAATTGGCGCAGGTCTTGCAGGGTGCGAGGCGGCGTGGACACTAGGCAATGCCGGCATAAAGGTAAAACTTTATGAAATGAAACCGCACAAAAAAAGCCCCGCGCATAAAATTGATGGCTTCGCAGAACTTGTTTGCTCTAACTCTTTAAAGGCGGCTAGAATCGAATCGGCGGCAGGACTTTTAAAAGAGGAAATGCGAAGGCTCGGCTCTATTTGTATGGATGCCGCAAAGGAGTGTTCAGTTGCGGCAGGCGGTGCTTTGGCTGTTGATAGACACGCCTTTTCAAAAATAATTACCGATAAAATAAAATCTCACGAAAATATAGAGGTTATAAACGGCGAGGTAACCGAACTTGAAAAAGACGGTATTACAGTTGTTGCAACGGGCCCTTTAACCGACGGCGGCTTAGCCGATAGCATAAAGGGGCTTTTTGGTACCGATTATTTAAGTTTTTTCGATGCCGCGGCTCCTATAGTTACTGCCGAAAGCGTTGATATGGATAAGGCTTTTCGTGCCGCGCGTTACGGCAAGGGCGAGGACGATTATATCAACTGCCCATTTAATAAAGCAGAATATGAGAGTTTTCACGAGGCGCTCATAAATGCCGAGGCGGCACCGCTAAAGGATTTTGACAGACCCCTTACTGTATACGAGGGTTGTATGCCAATAGAAATATTGGCTAGTCGCGGTCTTGATGCTGCGCGCTTTGGTCCAATGAAACCGGTTGGCTTAACCGACCCTAGAACAAATCATAGACCTTGGGCGGTAGTGCAACTTCGTGCCGAGAATAAAGAGGCAAGCCTTTATAACCTTGTCGGTTTTCAAACCAACCTAAAATTCCCCGAGCAGAAAAGGGTGTTTTCTATGATACCGGGGCTCGAAAATGCCGAGTTCGTTAGATACGGTGTTATGCATAGAAACTCGTTTTTAGACAGTCCGCGACTACTTAATGCCGATTTTTCATCTAGGGAATACAGTAATTTGTATTTCTGCGGTCAGTTAAGCGGTGTTGAGGGGTATATGGAGTCTGCTTCAAGCGGAATTATAGCCGCAAAAAGCATAATAGCAAAATTAAAAGGCGATAAGCCAATAAGTTTTCCAAACTATACAATGCTTGGCGCACTTACGGGTTATATTAGCGATGAAAGTGTAAAAAACTTTCAACCTATGGGTGCAAATTTTGGTATTATACCACCCCTTTCGGAAAGAATAAAGGACAAGCGTGAGCGTTATGCTAGGTTATCCGCAAGGGCACTTGAGTGGTATGACGAAAATATTTCTTAAAGTTTTTAAGAAACGGAGAGTAGATTATGAAAATTATAGTTGACGCTTTCGGTGGCGATAACGCGCCAAAGGCTATGATAGAGGGCGCATTATTAGCACGCGAAAAATTTGGTGTGGATATTATCCTTTCGGGTAACCGAGAGGAAATAGAAAAAAGCGCAAAAGAGAATAACTTTAATATCGAGGGAATTGAAATTTTAAATGCCGAAAGCGTTATTTCTATGCATGATGACCCAAAATGCGTTATAAAGGCAAAAACCGATAGTTCTATGTCGGTTGGCTTAAAAGCAGTATCGGAAGGACTTGGTGACGGATTTATTTCGGCAGGTAGCACAGCAGCGTTAGTTGTTGGCAGTACCTTTATCGTAAAACGTGTAAAGGGTGTAAAACGCGCTGCACTGGGCTCGGCTTTACCTACTGTTGAAGGTAAGCAATTCTTCTTAATGGACGAGGGCGCTAATGCAGACTGCCGCCCCGAAATGCTTTTGCAGTTTGGTGTTATGGCAAGCGTTTATGCCGAAAACGTTATGGGCATTAAAAACCCAAGGGTAGCGCTACTTAATATCGGAACAGAGGATACAAAGGGTGGCGAACTTCAACTTGCCGCTTACGAACTTCTTAAAAACTCTGACCTTAACTTTATTGGTAACGTAGAGGCGAGGGACTTGATGTTTGGCGCTTGCGACGTTGCAGTAGCCGATGGTTTTTCGGGCAATATCTGTTTAAAAATGGCAGAGGGTACAGCCACGGCTATACTTAAAATGCTTAAAGGCGCATTTACTAAAAATCTTAAAACAAAGCTAGCGGCGGCAATGGTTATGCCGGAACTCAGTGTACTAAAGAAAACTATGGATTATAAAGAAATCGGCGGTGCACCAATAGTTGGTGTTAAAAAGCCGGTTTACAAGGCACACGGCAATTCCGATAGCGTGGCATTTTGTAATGCTATCGGTAAGTTAAAGGTTGCGATTGAGACCAATACAACCGAAAAACTAGAAGAGAAAATAAAAAGTCTTAAAGAGAATGATGAAGAATGAATCGTTTAGAAGAAAAGTTAAACTATAAATTTAAAAATAAAAGACTTCTTGTTGGCGCATTGGCTCACTCGTCTTACGCTAACGAAAGCAAACTGCCCGAAGGCTCTAACGAAAGATTAGAGTTTTTGGGTGATTCGGTGCTTTCCTTGATAGTATCAGAGCATATTTTTAGCAACTATCGCGAATTGCCCGAGGGCGAACTAACTAAAATTCGCGCATCATTGGTTTGCGAAAAGTCGCTTTACGAGTTTGCAAAAGAAATCGACCTAGGCAAATATCTGTTACTTGGCAAAGGCGAGGCATTAAGCGGTGGCTCCGAACGTCCATCTATTTTGGCGGATGCTTTTGAGGCGGTTTTGGCGGCTATCTATTTGGATGGTGGCATCGAGCCTGCAAAGAAGCATATCTTACGCTTTATAGATAAAAAGTTAAACTGTATGGCAACCGTTGCATTTAAGGATTACAAAACCTATTTGCAAGAGTTTATACAAAAAAATCCCGAAGAAAAATTGGAGTACGTGCTCGTGGGCGAGGAAGGTCCTGACCACGCAAAAACCTTTACGGTGGAAGTGCATCTTAACTCAAATGTGATAGGTTGCGGTTCAGCCGGCAGTAAAAAACGCGCCGAGCAAGAGGCGGCTCGGCAGGCACTAGAGTTAATGGGCGAAATACTATGATAAAGCACGCCAATATTTCGGTGTTCGTGCCACATATAGGTTGCCCTAACAGATGTAGTTTTTGTAACCAAAATCACATAACAGGCAAGTGTGAAGCCCCTACAGCCATCACGGTTGATGAGGCGGTGCGTGATGCATTAAAAAATCCTAATTTCGATAGTAGTAACACAGAACTTGCTTTCTTTGGCGGTAGTTTCACCGCAATAGATGAAGAATATAGGTTAGAATTGCTATCTTCTGCTTATAAGTATGTGAAAAATGGTACAATCTGCGGCATCAGAATTTCAACAAGGCCTGATGCCATAAGCGAAGAAATCGTCGAAGAACTTAAAAACTATGGCGTAACCGCAGTAGAACTTGGCGCGCAAAGTATGGTAGATTCGGTTTTGCAAATGAACCGCAGAGGGCATACCGCTGATGACGTTAAAAAGGCAAGTAAACTTATTAAGAAAAGCGGATTGGAATTAGGCCTTCAAATGATGACGGGGCTTTTAGGCGATACCGACGAGGGCGCTTTATACACCGCCGAAATCATAGCAAGCCTTATGCCCGATACTGTTAGAATTTATCCAACCATAGTCTTAAAAAATACCTATCTCGAAAAGGCTTTTTTAGAGGGTACATACAAACCGCAAAGCGTAGAAGATGCTGCAAATCTTTCGGCAAAACTATTGCGTTTTTTTGAGAGTAAAGGCATAAACGTTATAAGGGTAGGACTTCACAGTATTGATAATGACGCTTTTGTAGCGGGTCCGTGGCACGCGGCTTTTGGCGAAATAGTTAAATCTAAAATATACCTAAAAGAAATCTTGAACGCTTTAAAGGATAAACCGAAAGGTAATTACGTGGTGTTTGTAAACCCGTCGGAAATCTCAAAAGCAACAGGTCAAAAAAAGGATAACATAACAAAACTTGCAGAGTTTGGTTATGTGTGCAAAATTAAAGGCGATAACAACACAGATATATATAGTGTAAAAATAAAAGAGGAGTAAAATGAGATGCTGCTTAAATCAATCAACATTCAAGGCTTCAAATCCTTTGCCGACAAAACTAATTTGCAGTTTGGTAAGGGCATAACCGCAGTTGTAGGGCCTAACGGAAGCGGTAAGAGTAATATTTCCGACGCGGTGCGTTGGGTACTTGGCGAGCAGTCGACAAAGAGTTTGCGCGGCTCAAGTATGGAAGACGTTATATTCTTAGGTTCTGATACAAGGCGTCCGCAAGGTTTTGCCGAGGTAACCCTTACAATTGATAATAGTGATAGAAGTCTTAACTTTGATAACGATACCGTTGCAGTAACAAGGCGTTATTACAGAAGCCACGAAAGCGAGTATTTAATAAATGGTGTATCGGTGCGTCTTCGCGACGTTAACGAACTTTTTATGGATACAGGTCTTGGTCGCGATGGTTATTCTATGATTGGTCAAGGTAAAATAGATAGCATCGTTGGCGCAAAACCTAACGAGCGCCGCGATATTTTTGAAGAGGCTTCGGGTATTTCGCGTTATCGTTACAGAAAAATAGAGGCAGAGCGTAAACTTACCGCCGCGGCAGAAAATATGGTGCGCCTTCGTGATATTTTTGCAGAACTAGAAGGCAGAGTAGGTCCTCTTAAAATTCAAAGCGAAAAGGCAGAAAAGTATCTAGAGCTACGCGAAGAAAGAAAGAACCTTGAAATAGGTCTTTGGCTTCGCGCGCTTGATAATTCAAAAGATACTTTGCGCAATCAGGATAAGAAAATCACTATTGCCAAAGCGCAGTATGATGATATTAACAAAAAATTAGAGGATTTTCTAAAACAGCAAGAGAATGCTGCAGAGCAGAACGCAAGGTTTATAACCGAAATCGAGCAGAAGCGTAACGAGGCAGCAGAGTTAGAAGAAACCGCCGCTAGAACAGAGGGCGAAATTGCTGTTGGTCAGAACACCATTCTACATAATAACCGCAACATAGAGCGTATAAACTTCGAAATAGAAGGGTTAAAAGGTTCTGACGAAACTGCTAAACAGAATATAGAAAACGAACGTATAAGATTAGAAGAAAAGCAGAAAGCATTAGCCGATAACGAGCACGAAATTTTAGATAGAAGCAACGAACTTAACGCGCTTGTTACCGAGAGTGAGGGTTATTCTAAACAGATAGAAGAGTTGGCGTTAGAACTTAATGCCGCTACCGCCGAGAGTAGTGATATGCAGGTGCGTACAGTTTCGGCGAAAACCGCTATTGGTGAAATTGCAACCCGTCGCACCGCTATACTTGAGAATAAAGACGAGGTTTTAGCACTTCTTAAAGAACAAACTGCAGAGTTCGAGGCATTAAAGGGGGACCGCGAGGAATTAGAGGATTCGCTATCAGGCTACCGCAATTCTTTGGATGGTTATAAAATGCGTCTAACTTCCCGCGAAGAAAAGGTTGAAACCTTAAAGGCGGAAGTAGATAAACTCGGCCTTGATATCGAGGATAATGCAAGAAGAATAGAAATGCTCAAAGAATTAGAGCGTAATATGGAGGGCTTTAACCACGCCGTAAAAGAGGTTATGAATGAGCATAAAGGCGGCACTTTACGTGGCATTCACGGGCCTTTTATCCGTTTAATTAAGGTAGACAGAGAATACTCTGTTGCTATCGAAACCGCGCTTGGCAACGCCGCACAGAACGTCGTTGTCGATAACGAAAACGATGCCAAAAAAGCAATTAAAATGCTTAAAGACGGTAAAAAGGGTAGAGCAACCTTCTTACCGGTTTCTTCAATCGAGGGCAGATATATTAACGAGCCAAAACTTGAAGATTGCTATGGCTTTGTTGGTATCGCCTCCGACCTTGTAGAGTGCGATGAAAAGTATAAACAAATCGCAGTATCTTTGCTTGGTAGAATTATCGTTGCCGAGGATTTGGATTCGGCAGTAAGTATTGCTAATAAATTTGGATATAAATATAAGATAGTGTCTTTAGACGGTCAGTTGGTACATGCCGGCGGTTCTATGACAGGTGGCTCGTTATCACGCCATACAGGTCTTTTAAGTCGCGCAGGCGAGATTGCCGCGTTAGAAGAAAAGACCGGCAAACTAAAATCTAAACTCGAAACAAAACAGGGCGAGTATAAACTTTTAGAAGAGGGGCTTACCTCGGTTAAAAACGATATTGCTAATATCGAAGCAGAGATTTCTTCTGCAAACGAAGATTTAATTCGCGTTTTGGGTGAACTTCGCCGTGTAGACGAACTTGTTAATGCAAACAATCACAATTTAGAACTTCTCGATAAAGAATTGGCAGATTGCGAGCGAAGGGAAAAAGAGAATAATGAAATTATCGCTACTGCCGAAAAAGAAAACGAAACTACCACAATAAAAATTGCAGAACTCAAATCACAAATCGAGCAGATTTCGGGTGGTAGAGATGGTGTTGCCGAAAAACGCGACTTGCTTACCGATACAGTAACTGCATTAAAACTTAAAAATGTAGAACTGCAAAAGGATATCGAGCAATCATCTCGTGCTTTGGGTCAAATGCAAAACGATGTAAATGACCGCGAGTATCGAGTATCGCAATTAAGCCTTGAGTTAGAGCAGTTCTCAGAGCATAATAAGGCTATCGAGCAGCGCGCCGAGGAGTTAAAGGCAGATATCGCACGCTTTAAAGCAGAGGCTCAATCAAAACTCGACGAGGCGGATAAATTACGCAAAGAGCGTGAGGCTGCCGAACAGCAAGGCGTACAGGTCCGCGCCGAAGAGCGAAAACTACTAGACGATAAAGAAAAACTGTCGCAAGAAATGGTTCGTCTTGAAGAGCGTAGAGCAGGTATGGTGCGCGAGTATGACGACATTATCAAACGCTTGTTTGACGAATACGAACTTACAAGAGGCGAGGCAGAGGCGCTTAATATCGTTATTGAGGACGAAGGAAAAGCAAAGCACGAACTTGCCGAAATCAAGGGTAAAATTAAAGCGCTAGGTAATATTAACATAGAGGCTATTGACGAGTATAAAGAGGTTAAAGAGCGCTATGAGTATTACAAAGAGCAGATTGAGGATGTTGAAAAGGCGCAAGCAGAACTCGGCAAACTTATTGCCGAACTTACAGGTACTATGAAAGACCTTTTCCAAGACGGTTTCTCAAAAATCAACCGTAACTTCCAAAAAACCTTTACCGACTTATTTGGTGGCGGTAGCGCAGAACTTGTACTATCCGACCCCGAAAATATTTTGGAAAGCGGTATAGATATTTCTGTTCGTATCCCCGGTAAAACGGTATCTAAAATCGAACCGCTTTCGGGTGGTGAAAAGGCACTAGTTGCTATTTCTATCTACTTTGCAATTATGATGGTTAATCCGCCACCATTCTGTCTACTAGACGAGGTTGAGTCGGCTCTCGATGAGGTTAACGTTGATAGAGTTGCAGAGTATATGCACCACATGAATGCGTCAACTCAGTTTATTTGTATCACCCACCGCAGAGGTACTATGGAAGCGGCTGATATGCTTTACGGTGTAACTATGCAAGAAAAGGGTGTTTCAAGACTTCTTGAACTTAATGTGTCCGAGCTCGAGCGTAAACTTGGCATTAAAGATGCAAAATAATTACTTGGAGAAATTTTAATGGGTATTTTTTCTAAAATAAATAAGGGCCTAAAAAAGACTCGCGATTCCTTTATGAATGCGGTAACAGGTATTTTAAACAGTTTTACAAAAATTGACGAGGAATTGTTTGAAGAGTTAGAGGAAACCCTTATAATGAGCGATATCGGTGTAAAAACCGCTTGCCATATCACCGACGAACTTCGCAAAAAGGTTAAAGAAACAGGAATTACCGACCCAAAAGATATTTATAGCGAACTTTATAAAATCGTTTCGGATATTGTGGGCAAAGGCGAACCGCTTAACCTTAAAACAAAGCCGTCGATAATAATAGTAATCGGTGTAAACGGTGTTGGTAAAACTACAACCATCGGTAAACTTGCCGCAAGCCTTAAAGCCGAGGGTAAAAAGGTAATTCTTGGCGCTGCCGACACCTTCCGCGCCGCCGCTATTGACCAACTTGGCATCTGGGCAGAGCGCGCAGGGGTTGATATGATAAAAAGCGTAGAGGGTAGCGACCCCGCATCGGTTGTGTTTGATACAATCGCTGCCGCAAAGGCTCGAGGCGCAGATGTTATTATTTGCGATACTGCAGGCAGACTTCATAATAAGAAAAATCTTATGGACGAACTTGCAAAAATTTACAGGGTTATTAAGCGCGAATTACCGGAGGCCTCAATGGAAAGTCTTTTGGTTTTGGATGCCGCAACGGGTCAAAATGCGGTTAACCAAGCAAGAGAATTTAAAAACGCCGCCGATATTACGGGTATCGTGCTAACAAAGTTAGACGGTACTGCAAGGGGCGGTATAGTGCTTGCAATTCACGACGAACTTTCAATTCCCGTTAAGTTTGTTGGCGTGGGCGAGCAGATAGACGATTTGCAACCCTTTGATAGCGAAAGTTTTGCGCGTTCACTTTTTGAAGCAGAGTAAGCAAACGCGAACAATCCGAATCTGCCTAAAATGGCAGAATTTCAGTGCTTTTCGGCTTGTCATCATCAATAATGCACAAAGCATTATCGACTCTTTCGCACCGAAAATCACAAGAAATTCTGCTCATTGTTAGGTCGAAGAATTTTAAAGAGGAGGATTTTTGGGTTTGCAAGGCAAAAACACAGTCAATCCTTTGCGGATTGACGAGTATTTTAACGAAAAAAACGCGAAAATCCACCCTTTAAAATCAGGTTCGGATTATCCGCGTTTGCTTAAGGAGAAAATTATGCTAACATCAAAACAGCGTGCCCAACTGCGCGGTATGGCAAACAGTATGGACACAATTTTACAAATTGGTAAAGACGGTATAAATGATAACACCATAAAACAGGTTGACGATGCGCTTTCGGCTCGTGAACTTATCAAGTGCCGTGTTTTAGAAACCTCGCCCAGTTCTTCAAGAGAAGCGGCAGACGAAATTGCCGAAAGAATAGGCGCAGACGTAGTGCAGGTTATAGGTTATAGGTTTATTCTTTACAGACCTGCAAAAAATAAAGAGGATAGAAAAATCGTGCTTGTAAAAAGCAATAAAAAATAAATTAAGGGGGCGGTAAGATGGGCAGAACCGCTATTTTCGGCGGTAGCTTTAATCCGCCACACCTAATGCACGAAAAACTTATAAAAACTCTTTTAAAAAGGCAGGATATAGAGAGGGTACTGCTTGTGCCAACTCGCGATCCCGTTCACAAAGCGGGCAGGCAAATGGCATCGCCTTCGCACCGCCTTAATATGTGTAAAATCGTGGCAGATAAGTTTACGGGCGCAAAGGCGTGGGATATAGAACTTACCCGTAAGGAAAAAAGTTACACCTATCTTACCTTGCTTGATTACAAAAAGGATTTTGGCGATAAACCCTATTTCTTACTTGGCGCCGATATGCTTGTAACCTTGCACACTTGGTATAATTATCGCGAACTTTTAAAACTTTGCGACTTTATTTGTGTTTACCGCGAGGGCGAAGATAGAGCGCTTTTCGACAAGGCGATTGAGAGGGTTAAAAACGACGGTGGTAATATAGAGGAATTTGTGGTTACCCCAAGCGATATTTCTTCTACGAAAGCCAGAGGTAATCTCACGGGCAACGTTTCAAAAGAGATAGAAGATTATATTAACGAGAACGGACTTTATAGGGATAACAAAGATATGACTATTGAGGAATATAAAGAGCATATAAAAGCAAGATTAAGCGAAAAGAGATATTACCATTCGCTTTGCGTTGCCGAAGAGGCGGTGCGCCTTGCAGATAGATATGGCGCAGATAAAGAGAAAGCCTATCTTGCAGGTCTTTTGCACGATGTTCTAAAGGATACCCCAAGCGATATACAGTTGAAATTTGCAAAAGAGTTTGGTATAATACTTAGTGCTTTGGAACTGGGCGCAAAAAAACTTTACCACTCTATAATAGGCAGTGCTTATATAGAGAAAGTTCTAAAGTTAAACGACAAAGAGATTATAGATGCGGTGCGCTATCATACCACCGCCAAAAAGAATATGTCAACACTCGCTAAAGTCTTGTACCTTGCCGATTATACCTCGCGCGACCGCGATTATGATGGGGTGGACGAAATGCGCGAAGCAGTCGAGCAAAGTATGGAAAAGGCTATGCGAATTGCGTTGCAGTTTACAGTAGAGGATTTAAAGGCCAAGGGTTGCCCTGTGCATCCCGATACACTAGATGCCTACGACGAGTTTGTTAAGTAGGTTTTCTTAAGGGGAATAAATATGGATTTTGAATTTGAAAATAAGGACGATATGCTCGAAAACAATGATATGCCCGATATAAAAGACGATTTTTTTATGTTTGAGGATGTTAGTAGCAAATCTGAACCGGAGGGCGAGGGAACTGACGAGTTTGAGGATATTTCTTCTACCTCCTCTAACCCGCCCCGTAGCCACAGCAAACCAAGAAACGTTAAGCGTATCGTATTAAATAGCGTTGTTTCCGTTGTGCTTGGAATTAGCGTACTAATGACAAGCCTTATGGGTTGGTATGTTGGCAGCGCAGATTCTGCTTTGCACGATATACCGCTTTTCAGATGGCTTTTTGGTGGCGACGTGCAAAACACTGAAAGTGAAATAGGCGATTTTGAAGACCTTAAAATCAGCAGTAGTGAGGATGTTAGTTATTTCCTCGTTGTTGGTTGCGACTGGACTTCTTCAAAACAAACCGACGTTATTGTGGTTGTATGTATGGACCATAAAAAAGACACCGTAAGTATGTTGCAAATCCCGCGTGATACCTATGTGAACACACTTTATGGTGGAAATCGTATAAACTCGGTATTCCCGAATGCGCGCGAGGGCGAGTTGCCTATAAACGCGCTTCGCCGTTGTATTTCAGACCAATTGCAGATTCCTATCGACCACTACGTGCTATTCTCAATAGAGGGTGCGGTAAACGTTATTGACGCTATCGGTGGCGTAGAAATGAATCTTTCAAGCAAAATAAGAATTGAGAATCCGCTTAAATTCGGTAAGTATTATTATATAGGTCCCGGCAAAGTAAAATTATCGGGTAAAGATGCTATCGGCTTTATGCGTAAGCGTTATGGTAACGAAGAAGGTTATGACGGCAGTGATATCGGCCGTGTTAAGCAGCAAAGAAAATTCTATGCGGCACTCTTTAATGAACTTTTAAAAATGTCAAAAACTGAAATTTTCAAGGTTGCTAATGGTTGCTTTAACCAAATACAAACCGACTTGACCCTTAACGAAACTGCTGCTTTTGCACTTGCTGCAAAAGAACTTGATAAAGAAAATATACACATATTCGGTCTTCCCGGTCAGGCTTGTTCTTATGGTGCATCTTACTACTCAATCCACCGCGACGAATATGTTGAAATGTTTAACACCTACTTTAATCCTTACGGCGAGCCAATTACGATTGATATGGTTAAAGCCCCCGACCTTTACTTAATCGCGGGTCAAACCAAAAACGATTATTGGATGCCTACCGAGGATTCTACCTTAAACGATTATTAAACTGAAAGTGTGATATTGAATTGGAAACAGCAAAAATTTTAGAAATTGCCGCAGCAGCGCTCGACTCGAAAAAAGCGATTGACTTGTCGGCAATAAAGGTTAGCGACCTTACAGTTATTACAGAGTATTTCCTTTTGGCATCTGCAACATCTTCAACCCACGTTCGTGCATTGGCTGATGAAGTTGAAGATACCTTAAAAGAAGCAGGCGTTATGCCACACCATATCGAAGGCAGAACTTCCGGTTGGATTGCGCTTGACTATGGTTCGGTTATTGTTCACGTTTTCTCAAGAAACGAACGTGAATTTTACGCACTTGATAAAATGTGGGCTGACGCTCAGGCGATAGACCTTGAAAATATTTTAGATGAAGCAAT
>JAZOQV010000065.1:0-42098 GCA_045656265.1 Acutalibacteraceae bacterium
CCTCTGCAAAGAAGGTGCCCCAATTAGTTTTTTTACATGGAGCAAGGTACGGGAGTCGAACCCGCCTCATCTGGTTGGGAACCAGAGGTACTACCGATGTACTAACCCTGCATTTATTATACGTTTAATTTATCACAAACCTGTTGTATTGTCAATCGTATCACCCTGTTTTTTTGAAGACAAAATCGGTTGACACCTTAATTTTCAAATGCTATAATAAATCTGTAAGTCCACTGTTATATTATTAAAGGATGATGTTATGAAATACGTTTACGACCACGATTTACACATACATAGTGGAATTTCTATGTGTTCAGGCGACCCCGAGCAATCTGCAGAACGCATTTTGCAGTACGCAAAGGATATGGGTCTTAAGCAAATTTGTGTTACTGACCATTTTTGGGATGAAACAGTACCCTGCGAGGACCGTGGCTTTTACGCCGAGCAGGGCTTTGAGCGTATCTCAAAAATTTTGCCGCTACCTCAAGCCGAGGGTATTGAATTTTTGTTTGGCGCAGAAACCGACCTTAATAAAGATTACATTTTGGGCGTATCTAAAGAGGTTTTGGAAAAATTAGATTTTTTGGTTATACCTACAACCCATTTACACATGGCAAAATTTGCAGTAGGCGACGAAAATCTTTTGTCCACACCGCAGAAGCGAGCAGAGATTTGGGTTAAAAGGCTTGACTACGTGTTGGGATTAGACCTACCGTTTCACAAGGTCGGCATAGCACACCTGACCTGTCCGCTTATAGCCCCTAATCACAATGATTATATCGCTACCCTTAACGCTATTCCCGACAGCGAACTTGAAAGACTGTTTTCTAAATGCGCAAGTCTTGGTGTCGGTATAGAACTAAATAGAGATGATATGGATTATAAAGTTTCTGACGAAGGTTCGGTTTTAAGAATTTTCAAGGCAGCAAAAAAGCAAGGCTGTAAGTTCTACCTTGGCGGCGATGCGCATCATCCCGAAACCTTTAATGTAACCAAAAAAGTTTTCGAGCACGCTATTGATGCGCTTGATTTACAAGAAACCGATAAATTTATACTAAAAAAATAGGAGATTTATTATGAAAAGTCTAATTTCTGTTTTAATCAAAAGAATAATTTCTATTTTTGTTAGCATAGCGCTGCTTGTAAGTGTTGCCGCTGTCAGCGCTTCTGCAGACAGTGTAGCTTGGGGAAAAACCAACACATACACCTTTACCGCAACAAAGAACGGAAAAATGAATATCAGTTTTCAGCACACCTGGCAGAACGACGGTTTTTGGAGCGTTGACGTATACAAAAAAGCACCCGACGGTTCACGTACAAAAATGTTCACACGTTTAGTATATGCTAAAAACGGCACCGACTATTTTCCTGCTCTTGGCTGTAAAGTGGGCGATACTTTTGTTTTGGAAGTGTCAAGCAGCTCAACCGCCTCTACCGATTTGCAGTATAATATAGGTTATTCCTGCTCGTCTGCAAGATACGAGGCAGAACTCAACAACAACTATTTCTCTGCAACCGCATTGACGATTGGCAGCAAAACCACCGCTAACTGCTCGTACTATTCTAACTGGGGCGATGAGGAAGATTGGTTTAAGGTTACCTCGCCGATAAACGGTGTGTTATCTCTAGAATTTAAGCATCCTTATCTTACCGGTGGGCACGGTTGGGACGTATCGGTTTTCTATATGGCTAAAGACGGCGGATTGTACACGTTGGTAGACGAGAAAAACGTTCCCACTACCAAAGCAAAAGAAGTTTTTACTATTAAAAACGCTAAAAAAGGCACTACGTATTTTGTAAAAGTTGCTTGGCCATACAGCAACAACTTCACTCACGAAGAATATTTTGGCACAGAATATACCCTTAAACCAACCGTTAAACCTTATACTCCGGGAACGCCCAAAAAGGCAAGCATAACCAAAGGAAAGGTTAAACTTAAGTGGAAAAAAGCCGCAAGCGTATCAGGTTATCAAATTGAGATTTGCAAAAAAAGCAATTTTAAAAAGAAGATTGTTTCTAAAAAAATTAAATCTGCTAAATACTCTAAAAAACTTTCGCGCAAAAGAAAGTACTACGTAAGAATACGCAGTTATAAAAAAGTAGGCAAAAAATATTATTACAGTTCTTGGAAAAAATGCACCATAAAAACCAAGTAGGAGGCAGAAAATGAAAAATTTAAAAAGAGTTCTTTCTCTGTTCCTAAGCCTTGTTTTAATTATGGGGGTTGCCGCCACAAATAGCGTTGAGGCGGTATCGAAAAAAACAAAATCCAAGGCATATAAAGCGTACAGAAATTGGCTATACGAAACCGACTGCACAGGCATAAGATTGTTCGACGTTAACAAGGACGGTTTAAAAGAACTACTTGTAACTTATGACGGCTACGGAACATACATCCACAGTTTTAAAATGTATACCTACAAAGGTGGCAGGGTGGTTTCGTGCCTGGAAGATTATATCAACGAAGAATACATTCCCAGCGGTTTGTACTATAACAAATCAACAAAAAGGCTACACGGAAAACGCGGCGGCGGTGGCGGTATAGAAGATTGGTATTACACTTTGAATAAATCAAAGCAGGTAAAAAGAATATACCTGCAAAAAGTCGAAACCCAATATGATACCATAGCCGGTAAAATGAAGTACGGTTATTATTACAAAGGTAACGCCATATCCAAAAAGACTTACAACAAAAAATACAAGTCTTGGAACAAAAAATTAAAACCGTTAAAGTTTTATAAATTAAGCAATAAAAACATAAAAAAATACATTAAGTAAAAGCTTTCGGCGCGGTGCATTATTCAAAGGTGCGCCGCGCTTTGCTTTGGCAAAATAAAGCGAATAAAACCAAATAAAAAAATTATCAAAAAAACTGTTGACATTTGGGCTTGTTCGTGGTATAGTATATAGGCGCTCAAAATTTGCTGGTGTAGCTCAGTTGGTAGAGCAGCTGATTTGTAATCAGCAGGTCGGGGGTTCAAGTCCGTCCACCAGCTCCACTTTGCTGAGAGCAAAGCGCAAAAATTAAATATGGGAGTGTTCCCGAGTGGCCAAAGGGGGCAGACTGTAAATCTGTTGTCTTCGACTTCGGTGGTTCGAATCCACCCGCTCCCACCAAAACAGAAACCGACCAATAGGTCGGTTTTTCGTTTTGGTGAGGAGTGGGCACTTTGTTGAGAACCCTTTTTTGCAGGAAGGCAAAAAAGGTTCGTCGACGCAGTCGCAAAACCGCGATAGGTTTTGCGGTCTGCCAAAGTCGGCAGCACGATGGTTTTGCCGCTAACGGCTCGGAGCCGTCGGCACAAACCGAGAGCGCACCGTATCAACCCGAAATGAAAACGCCCTGTTCCACAAACGGAAAGGGCGTTTATTCCTTGTATAGCAAAAGGGAAGAACCTGTCAGTAATCACACAGGAATAACAATGCATCATTATATTTAGAAGTGCGTCGAAATGCATAAAAAATAGTTTGGCATCTAAATGGTTCGGAACAGCCAAAACAGAAACCGACCAATAGGTCGGTTTTTCGTTTATTATCCATATTGCACTACTTTAAAAATTGTGCTATAATCTACCCCGAGGTGTTAAAATGCTTAAAGATATACTAGTTAAAAACCCGAATGCCAAGATAAAACTCTTGGGCGACTCTATTACCCACGGCGTTGGTGGAACGGGGTTCCAGCAAAACGGAGAGCCTATTGTAAAGGGTTTTGCACGTAATCCAGACGGATACTGTTGGGCAAAGCAGTTTAAAGAGTATTTGGAAAATAACTGCGGATGTACCGTTACTAACAACGCATGCACAGGCACAACCATACAGTTTATTATAGAAAATTTTGATGCTTTGGTGGACGAAAGCGATGATTTTATTCTTTGCACTATCGGTACAAACAACCGCCACGCATTTTTCGAGGTGGGCGAAAGACCAACCAGAGAACAGCACGGCAAGGCATTTTACGATTACATAATTGAACTTTATAATATGATAAAGGCAAAGGGCAAGGAAGTAGTTTTTGTTGCCAACATTCCTGCCGCCGCTGCAAACGAACTAGACGGCGAAAATTTTTGGCGAGTTCTGCACATGGACGATATAAACGCTATCTACAAAGCCGCCGCCGAAAAAGTAGATTTTCCGTTTATTAGCATGTACGATTTGTTCAAAAACTACTGCGAAGAAAAGAATATCGACTTTGAGTCGCTACTCGCCGATGGCCTGCACCCTAACGACCAAGGATATGATGTGATGTATGATCTAATATGTAAGGAATTACGATTATTTGGCATCTAAATGGTTTGTAACAGCCAAATTAACCAACCCTAAAGGGTTGGTTTTTTGTTTGGTGGGAGCTGGCACTTTGTTGAGAATCCTTTTTAGCGGTTATGAATAATATTCTTGAGGATTAAATACAATAAAGAAGTTTTTAAAGATAGTATTTTATAAATTATTTGCATAATCTTAACCTCTTTTTTTGCAAAACTTGGCGACTTCCCTTTAAAACTCGAAACTAAACCCGAGGACTAATTTTAATATTAAAAAACACGGTCGACTTTTATGTTACGTCGGCCGTGTTTTTTGTAGTTATTTAAAAATCTTCCATCTGTTTGCCAAGGAAGCCTGCCGCTACGGTGGCTAGTTTTAGGTCGCTGTCGCTTGGCATAAAACTTTCTTTTAGAGTTAGCACAACTGCGCCTGCAATGTCGCCCGCCGCTACGATGGGGATTGCCACACCAATTTCGTGGGCTACGCCCTCTAAAGCCGCTTTTCTACGGTCGCCCGTTTTAAAAACGAATGGGCTTCGCATATCCATAATTTCTTCCAAAGATGCCGAAACTCTGCGCTCCAAAACCTCTTTTCTAGACACACCTGCCGCCGCAATACAGTGGTCGCGGTCGCAAATAATAACACCCAACTCTGTGCCCTTGCCCAAAACCTCGGCATACTGTGCGGCGAACTCACCCAACTCCCCTATCGGCGAATATTTTTTGAAAATAACCTCACCATCATTGTCTGTGTAAATCTCAAGCGGATCGCCTTCTCTGATTCGCATTGTTCTTCTAATCTCTTTCGGAATAACTACACGACCAAGGTCGTCGATTCTACGAACTATTCCTGTTGCTTTCATATATACATTTCTCCTTAAATTACAAATTGTGTTGTTATTATCTGTATTTCTGGAAGAAATATACCGCAAGATTTACTTTTGAAATGAAATGTGTTATAATAAATTTAAGGTGGTGATTATATGCAATTTATATTTAATGGAACGCTTGACGAACTAAAAGAAACAATACACCTTAAAGCTAAAGAATATAACAAAGATATTGTTATTTACGATAATGAGACCAAGATTTTAGAAATCGGTTTTCAGCGATTAAGCCATAATGGCGGCAGATTTTTCATTGCAAGCGTTACGGAAGAATCTAACAAAGTAATATTAGATGGCGAAATTAAAGATGTTTTTGATAATCAAAAGAAAACCAAAATTGGACGAATTTGGAATGAGTTTACAGAATATCTTTTAGCCTATATTTTTCTTGAAATTCTTTTAATAATTCCTTGGATATTTTTAAGAAATATTATTAGCCTTTGGATTCTCCTCATTCTTCCTGTTATCTACTTAATAATCCGCCGTTTTTTAAACAAAAAATATGATAATAAATTGGACAAAGACTTTACAGAGTTTATGTCTATTTGCACGGCATATACATCAGATGAACAAAATTGGTACGATGTATATAAAAAATTAGATTTAGTGCAAGGCAAGCTTAAAACAATTTGTGATGATGACCAAGATATGTTGCTTATTACCTATGATGACGGTATGCAAATAGATGTTGGCTACATTGAAGAAGATAAAACCTACTACATTACAGTTGTAAAAGACGATACAATGGAATCTTGGAATAATCCGCTTGGGGTATTTTTAACCAACGATAAATCAAAATTGCCAAACGAATTGCAAAAAGCCATTCATAAATTCCGAAACATATAACCACAAAAGCGAGGTGAATTTCACCTCGCTTTTGCTATGTATCTTATGTGTGCAAATTGAGTCTAATCAAAAACTGCTAAAAGTCCAGTGTTTATGCGGGTTTTGACAACTTTTGTCCTATTATAACACATTCCTCTATTCTACGAACTATTCCAGTTGCTTTCATATATACATTTCTCCTTAATTTACAAATTGTGTTGTTATTATCTGTATTTTGAGGAGATTTATACTGCAACAATTTACTTTTTAGACCGATTGTGATATAATAATAAAAATTATTAAATGAGGTGAGCAAATGGGCTCTTGGGGTACGGCTTTATATTCTAACGATACATCAAGTGATGTTCGTGATATGTGCAACGAAGTATATCCGTTAGTAGGTATTGAAAAAGGAACTCAACTGATTTTAGAAGAATATGCGGATATTGTAAATAGCGATATTATAGACAATGACTACGCGGATTTTTGGTTCGCTCTTGCGGATTGGCAATGGAAACATGGCATTTTAACCGACGAGATAAAAAGCAAAGCAATCTCTTTGCTTGAAGCACATACCGGCATTGACGAATGGGAAGGTGCCGATATAAAAAAACGCCTTGCGGTAATGGATAAATTACTTAACCAGTTAAAAATGCCTCAACCCGAAATTAAAATTCCTAAAGCAAAAATCGCAAAGCCCAAACACAAACCCGGTGACATTATTATTGTTCGCACAGGCTTGAAAGAAAACGACCCCGAAAATTGGATTTGGAACATTGAAGATTGTACATATAATTTTATTTATCCACAAGAAATAGCCGACAAAATTTGCGAAACACTAAATCCCCCTTATGATGCTCATGATAAATATATTGCAATTCTTTGTGTAGGGACAGAAAAAACACCCCATTCGCAATATGTTGAGGGCATTTATGATGAACATAGTGTTTACGTATTTTATGATTATATTGGCGAACAAAAGCCAACGCTTGATACGCTTCAAACCTGCGGTTTTGTTCCCAAATATCTACAATATGCAAGTGAAACAGGAACGACCATAGAAACAAGTGGTTGGTGTTATAAATTCCACTTATTCACATATAGTTTTAGATTGCCGAAAGATGGTAGTGAACAACTCATAGAGAAAGTCTTTAACAAAGAAGAAGCAAGTCGTTTTTGTGAACTATTCGACAGCAAAAATTATCTTCCTGATATTTCTTGGAATATGGAACTGTTCGATGCATTCGCAGAGTTTTTTGAAGAAAAAGCCAGATTGGAAAAAGCAAGTATACCATACGATAATCTGCTTGATCCATTGGCTTCAAATCCCGACTTGCGACCCAAAAACGAAATCTCTGCAATAATAAAAAAGCAAATTGAAGAACTTGATTAACCACAAAAGCGAGGTGAAATTCACCTCGCTTTTGCTATGTATTTTATGTTTTGTGCAAATTGAGTTGAGCTAAAATCGACGAGAAACCCAGCATTTATGCGGGATTCGACAGCTTTTGTCCTATTATAACACATTCCTCTATGCGACGTACAATTCCTGTTGCTTTCATATATAAGAACCTCACCCATTTGCAAAATCATAGATTTTGAATGGGTACCCGAGAACCTTGTTACTCGGTACCCTCGTAATAAAAAATCTCCTTGCTTTACAAATTTGCAATGCCCGTATCTGTA
The DNA here is from genome assembly GCA_045656265.1 of Acutalibacteraceae bacterium. Lineage (GTDB taxonomy): Bacteria > Bacillota > Clostridia > Oscillospirales > Acutalibacteraceae > UMGS1532. The sequence continues at coordinate 7,658 of JAZOQV010000065.1, forward strand.
AAACAAGGAGATTTATACTTGTGATTATTTGATTAAATTAATGTGGGCGTTTAAAATTTCAATCTTTTTTTACATTCCGTATTTTTGCATCATACCCTTTGTAAAATCAAGAAGGAATTTTGCTTCATTGTCAAGTCTTTCTTCCGTTGGATTTTCTAAAATGGGACGCCATACACGTATATCGTATCCAACTTCGTCACCCATCATGAGGAAAGGCTCGGAAACAATGTCATTTTCATAGTCGATGTCCTTAAGTGCTTTAAAAATTTCATCCCAATCAAGATGTCCTCTGCCCGGTACATTACGGTTGTTTTCACCGGTATGGAAATGACGCAGACGCTTTCCTACCAAGCGGATAGCATCACCAATATTATTTTCCTCAATATTCATATGATATGTATCAAGATGAATACCAATATTTTTGCTATCAACCAAATCTGCATATTTAATTGCCTCGACAGCAGTATTAACTAAAGGTGATTCAAAGCGGTTAACTGCTTCACAACAAACTGTGACACCCTCTTTTTCAGCCACCTTCATTACTTGTTTCATGCTTTCTACACTACGGCAGAAAAGAGCTTCTTTTTCAGCTTCATCAACAAAATAATCCGGAACACCCCAACCCGCGTAGGTAACGCCAGAAAACAGTTCGCCTTCCATAACTGCGATTTTTCGTACAATGTTGGAAAGATATTCCACACCGCCGGCGCGCACATCCTTATCAGGATTAGCAACATCATACTTGGGATTAAGACCCAAACTATACGAAAGTTTAATGCCTCTTTCATCTGCATACTTTTTGATTGCACGACATTCTTCGTTTGTCATATCAAGTAAAGGTTGTGCTTGAAACTCCAAAATATCGTAACCTAATTTTTTAACCTTGTCAATGTAATATTTGTAATCAATTGTCCATGATTTCTCCCAGAAGTTTACAAAAATACCAAGTTTGTTCATAATTAATTCCTCCTTTAAATCAAATCTATTTTATAATTAAGATACTTTTCGAATGCTTCTTTTACCGCCGAAGCGAAATGCCCTTTTGTGATTGCTACATGATGGCGGTAACCGTTTGTAGCCATATATTGAAGCATAGCGTTAGCATCTTTCTTTTCAAACACAGTACCGCAACCGAAGAAGCTTTCGGGTAATTCATCATCGGTAAGTTTACCTTCTGTAACAAAAGCACAAAGATTTCCGTTTTCAGTTTTAAAGCTGCCAACAGTCACATCATCAACAATATACTTTCCAACGTTAATACCTACGCCGCTTCCCTCGCCGTAAGTCTTTTTGAACATCAAATGTTCTTCAATTTTACCTGTACCTCGCATCATAGATGCAGGTGCGGGGCCACAGTGGAAGAAAATTACCTTATCAGGATTATCTTCGTAGTTATTATTGACATCAAGTAGCATAACGGGGTGGTTAGCCGCAAGTCCTACTGCTCGCATCATTACGGCGTTTGTAACATCAAGTTCGCACGCAGCGGCAATACCTCTTTCGTTTAATTCTCCTAAAATCAAACAAGGAGCAATACCATATTTCTTTTGCAACTCATCCCAACAACGAATCGCAATGGCATCTAAATCATATTCCTCTATAAGTTCATCAATAACCACACCCAGACGAGCGATATTTTCAAGTTTTTCGGAGGGATATGTACCGAAGTCAGAAAGCGAAGCATATTTTAGTTTTTTCGCTTCAAGCTTTTCTGGTGACACGACATCCATTTGAGCAAAAACTCTTGACATATCAATGGTTTCTATATTAACACGCTTACTTTGGAATGCAATCTCATCAAAACGCACCGTCTTGAACGCAGTTGTTCTAGCCCCTATTGCGCCAACATTAAATTTACGCATACCTTTTACAACTCGACAAGTTGCCGCAAACAATCTTAAATCCTCTGCAAAATCAGCAGACAAAGGGTGTGTACAAAATTTTTGTGTTAATGTGTGTTTTATCTTCATCTGACGAAGTACATTACACATTGCTAATTTTCCGCAAAGTGCGTCACGTCTGTGAGCAAAGTCCATACTATCCATTTGATCTGGGAAAGCCTGAACCAAAATCGGCACATCAACATCCTTCAGCGCTACCGCTGCGCCGTTTTCATCACTAAAATTCGGCATACAAAGAATGATACCATCATACTCTCCCTTATGTTCCTCAAGAAATTTTGCATAAAGCTTTCCTTCAGATATGGTTTCAACCGCACCGTAACGGGTTAACTCCTCGTCCATAATAAGATAACCATATCCGTTTTTTTCGCAGGCCTCAACCATAGCACTTCTTGCTTCAGCTACAACCTCACCCGGAAAAAAGCCGCGATTCCCAAAGAAAAGAGCAAAGTTAGTTTTTTGCATAAAAACACTCCTATAATTTATTTTATTAATTACAGTATATATTTTCCTGTGTTGCTTTTATAGTAATTGAAATCCTTTAAAATAGAAAAATCTTCCCGAAAATAGAGAAGATTTTATTGAACACGTTGCCGATAAGTGATATACTGCTAATGAGGTGATATTGTGATTATCAATTTTAACATAGAAAGTTTAGATAAGTTATTATACGATTTTCACAGTCTTACAGGACTTACTATAAGCGTGTGGGATGCAAATTTTAATCAGTTGAGCTTTCAGCCGAAAGATATGCGCAATTTTTGTCGAATCATAAAACAATCTCCCGAGGGGAAGCTCCGTTGCTTACTAAGCGATAAAGCAGTATGTGTAGAATGCCAAAAAGCAGGAAAACCCCTCACACACCGTTGCCACGCGGGGCTTGTCGACACGGCAGTCCCCATAAAATTCAAAGATTCCGTAATTGGTTATATTATGTTTGGCCAGATAAAAGACGATTCTTCTGACAATATCGAAAAATTAAAGACTCTGAGCCGTGAATTGCAAATAGATTTTACACTTCTTTCAAAAGGATATAAAGAACTCGAAATTTATAACAAAGACAAAGTGGCAGCGGCGGCAAACATTTTGAAAATGGCAACAAGATATCTTTGGCTTTCGGAATATGTTGATATTGGCTACAATACGATTGCTTCTCAATTAGACGATTATATACGCGCTAATATAGGCAGTAAGCTTTCTGTAAAAACCATTTGCGGTACCCTTAGTATTTCGAAAAATAAACTTTATGACATCACGCATCAACATTTCAAAAAAACGATTGGGGAATACGTTGCATTTGCGAGAATTGATGAAGCGAAAAAATTACTTGCCTCCACCGATCTTCCGATTAATCAAATCGCTGTTAAGGTAGGGATCAATGACTACAACTATTTTACAAAGTTCTTTAAATCCCATGTTGGGATTCCCCCTTTAAAATATCGCAAGGAATTCCCCTTCAATTTACATAATGCAACAGATATATCCTTTTAGAAATCTCGTACAAAGCATAACAACAGCGGAGTGAAAATTCCACTCCGCCGTTGTTATGCATATATTCGGTCAAAACCTGTTTTAGACACCAATGGGTTCAGTGGGACAAACTAGCAAAAACCCTAGTGTTCATGCGGTTTTTTCGACTTTTGCCCTATCTCATACGAGTGTAACGAGTATCTATGTTCTCAAAAACAGTCTAAATCTTTGATTTAGCAACTGTTTTTAGAGGTTATAATAACGCATTCCTCTATACAGCGTACAATCCCTGTTGCTTTCATATATAAATTTGTGTTTATACTCCTTGCAGGATGTGGAGGGTGCGGATGTTGCCGTCTTTGATTTTGTCGTTTACAGAGTATGCCAACACTTCCATTTCCGCGCCGTTTAGTTGGGTTAATTCTCTAGCGCGGAGTTCATCGGCAAAGGTTTTGCACACACTTTCGATTGTTTCTGCCTTTTTTATTGCCTCTTTTTCGGTGTTTGCGGTGGTTAAAAGATACTCTAAATCTTCTGCTAATTCCTTACCGAACTGCAACTCTTTTAAGCCGCGAAAACTCCACTTATAATACGGCATATATTTGCGGTTAAGCAGATAAATGCTATGAATTGCGCTCTGCACAAACTCGAACACGCCAAGTTGCGCGGCGGCGGTTTCCCCTCTTTTTACACATCGATTATAGTTATACTGCCCCGCCTGCCCCATTAGCAGCAGTCGCCCTGCCAACTTTTTAAGCCTAACGTCCTCGGGTAAATAGCGAAGTCTTTCCCTTATAGCCGAAAATTTTCCGAATGGGTCGCAAAAGACCTCTCCGTTAGTTGCCTCTAAAAGTCCGTATTCCGGCAGTGAAAACCACTGCTCTAAAGAAAGTTTACCGTCTGCGCTACCTACCTTTTCTAAAAAGAAATCTTCCATAAAAATAACGCCATGCCGCTTACCGCCAACGGGATTTATTGGACTGCGTTTAAACCCCATAAACTCTTTTGGGAGTTTTGCGTATGCTCTTTCAAGCAAAAAAGCAGTTCGGCTGTCGACCACCGATTCTTCGGGTAAGAAAATGCAAAATCCAGGCTCGAAATCGTGGTCCCTTGAAATCTCATCATCGTATCCGTAACACTCCGAGCCGCTACCCACAAGACCTATAGCCAAAAACGGCAAGACCTTAGAAAACTCGGTTTCCAACACCGCTTTTCCGCATTGTTCAAAATATGCCCTTGCCAAATCAATTCCCTTCATATATCCTCCTACAACGGCATTCTAATTCCTTTGCATAATCTTCATAACCGTAATATCCAAAAACCGATGCGCACTTTTCACACACGAAAGCATAGTTGCCATCGGTTCTTTTTTTGCCTGTTTCCATTAAGGCCCACGCTTTTTCGATAAGTTCTGCTATTTTATTTTTGCCCGTTTCTAAACCCAACTCGGTTTCGACACAAGTAGCCATATTCAAATAGGTAATCGCCTGTTCGGGTTCTTTTTCGGCGGTTTGTTTCATTACCGAAATCGCTCTAAAATACAGTTCTTCTGCCTCTTTAAACCTTTTTAAATCGACAAGCGCCAAGCCCATATTATTATATAATCCGCCAAGGCGTTCATCGTTTGGTTCTAAGTCGCGCTCGTATATCGTCTTGGCTTTTTCATAAAGCGGTAACGCTTTTAGGGGATTGCCAAACGCCTTAAAAACGGTGGCGCTATTAAGGTATGTGGTAGCCGCGCCGACGTTTTCTTCTATCCCCAAAACTGCCACTTGTTTTAGTGCATCGCTTGCGAATTTTACAGCCTTTTCCTTTTCGCCAAGCTTTCTGCAAATGCCCATAAGTTCGTTTTGCATAAGCAGTTTTCCGTTGCCGTCGCCGATATACTCCGCCTCCGAAAGCCAATATTCAAGCAACCGTTTAGCCGCAGCATAATCGTTGCTTTTCAAAAGCGAATCTAGTTTATTTAAAACGCGCTCTCTTGGAATCATAACGCCCACGCCTTTCAGATTATTCTTTATATTTATTTTATGCCAAAAACATCTTATTTTCAAGCCTTATTTACCGAAAAAGACGGAGTGTTTCCCACCCCGTCTTTGCTTTAATTTTATTTCATTGCCAGTTTTGTTTCTTGTTTGTTTAAGTACATTGCATGGTCGGCTTTTGCGAACACATCCTCGTACACCACATCAATTTCGGGGTCGTAGATAGAGACGCCCCTTGCGATAGATATAGGAAGTTTATTTTCGTATACGCTTATGTAATCGTTTGAGCATGTATCATCAAAACTTACAAGCAATGCTCGATAATTTTCGTAATCGCTACCCTTTAATATTACCGCGAACTCGTCGCCGCCTATACGGAAAACACAACTTGTTTTAAAGGTTTCGGTAAGGATTTTTGCGGTATGTATAATAAGTTCATTACCAACATCGTGGCCGTACTTATCATTGGTTACTTTAAGATTATTTATATCTGCAACCAGAACGCCAAAGCGTGGATTATCTAGGTTAATTTCCTTATTAACCTCGGCAATTGCCTCGGCGTACGAGGTGCTGTTTTTAACACCCGTTAAAGAGTCGCGGTGCGCCAAAGCATCTATATACGTTGTATATTCTTGAATCTTTTTATACGAGTTTGTAAGCACCCTTGAAAGCGTACCGATTTCGTCTTTGGAATTTATAGTAACATCCTCGATTTTAGCATCGTTAACCCCGCCTGAAATTTTCTCTGCGGTGTCGGTAAGTTGCTTTAGCGGACGCACTATTCTATATGTAACCACCACGGTATATAAAATAGAGAAGAACAGAACAACTAAAAACGCTGTAACTATTTTTTGAAGCATTGGACGAATGTCTCGCTGAATATCTTTATAATCGGCACGCAATTCAATCGACATACCATTTATTAACCTTACTGCCGAATGGGTGTGTTGCTCTTTAGACTCTGCTTTTGTTTCATTATTATATACTGTTTTGCCATCGTTCGAGCGCAAAACGGCATAGCCATTTTGGTATACCGAAATAGCGTTTATTTTTTCTATTAAATAACCAAATTCCATATCAAAACCGATTACGCCCAAAAGTTCGGAATTTATATACAATGGTACTGTATATGAAATTAGTTGTGTTTCGTAGCCCGGAAAATAGTATGGGTCTAACCACACGGGTGCGCCCTCGCGTACTGCGGTATAATACCAACTAACGTTTTTTGTATCGTTTTCCTGATACTTTGAAAGGTCGGTTACCTTCATCGATTTAACCGTGCCGTCGTCTAATAAAATATTATAGTATCCCGTTTTGCCATCGGTATATTCGGGATTAAGGCGCATAAAGAAACCCTCTATACCTTTTGTATTAAGCGCTATTTCTCTGAACATTTTATTTGTTTTATTCAAATATTCTTTGCGAAAAACGGGGTCGCTTAACCTATTTAGGTCATCAATCTCTGTTTTTGCATAATGCTCCATAATGGTAGCGGATTTCTGCATATCGCCTAAAACATCGTTTATTTGAGCCGCGTACTTTTCGGTTGCATTTTTTAAAATTCGGTCTGCATCTTTGTGCATAATTTCGTGGGTCATAGTTACAGCTATTGCAGAAACTACCGCAGTTATAACCAAAAGACCCGAAATTACAACAAGCAAAATTTTACTTTGAATTGATTTCATTTAAAGGTCTCCTTTTACGCTAAAGCAACATCAGCAATTATTCTGTGATAGCCATCAAGCACTATCATTCCATCAGAATTATTTACCCTTCTGCCGCTGAAACGAACCATTACATCGCCAAGATTTGAGTGCCTCCACAAAAATTCAATCTGAACTGCTTTTTCGCCGGTAATCATTCTTTCGATATTTTTATCTACATACTCGCGATAATCGGGATGAATATTTGAATACCAGTAATCATAGCACTCTTTGGGCGTGTACTTTACGTCGAACGCAAGAGTTTTTTCCATTATCTCGTCGATATGAAGTTCGTAACGGTTTTCTTCCTTGTTCATTCGCATCTTCCAAAGACCAACCTCGTTTTCACGAAGAATGTCTTTTGGGTCAAAATGAACAATACCCATTTTTTCTTTGAATTCATAGAGTTTGTTGACAAATTCCATTCTCTGCTTATATTCGTCGGCAGAACTGTCAACATAGGTTTTCTCTATCATATCGGGGGTGTTTGGCTTATCGAACAGATAGCCTTGAATTATATCGGGCAACAACAGTTCCAAAGTTACAAGTTCTTTGGTGCTTTCAACGCCCTCCAAACAGGTTCTGATAGCGTTGCCCTTTGCAAACTCAATAACGTTGCTTATTAGTTTGTGATTGTAGGTATCCTTTTCAACTCCGCTTACGAAAACGCGGTCAATCTTAATTTCGTCGATATTTAGTTGCTTTAAATAGCCTAGGTTAGAATAGCCTGTACCAAAATCGTCGATTGCAAAGTTGATATTGTAAGATTTTAAATCTTTAATGGTGCTTATAAGTTGCTCGCTGTTATGTATTTCCATAGACTCGGTTATTTCAACCGTTAGCGCTTCACCCGGCAGGTCAGCCTCTTTTAGCGCCTTTATAACCTTTTCTGAAAGGTTTGCATCTTCAAACTGCATAGCAGAAAAGTTTACGCTTACGTGTAGTTCGGGTAAAAATTCGCGCCATTTTTTGCACTGACTTAACGCGCCTTTTAAAACCCACATACCAACCTGTTTTATAAGACGCGACTGCTCAAGCGCGGGTATAAACTCATCGGGGAAAACCCTGCCGCGCGTCTTTGAGGTGTATCTTAAAAGCGCCTCTATGCCATAAATATTGTAGGTGCCTGCCTTTACCTGCGGTTGATAATAAATCTCGAAGCCCTCGCAGTCGTTATCAACGCTTACCGTGAGTTCTTCAAGCAGTGCCAAAGAGGCAATTTTCTCTGAAAGGTCCTCACGCGAGAAGAATTCGATACGATTATTAGAAATGCCCTTTGCCTTTTTAAGGGTAAGATTTATTGAGTCGATAAGTTGTGTTTCGTCAAAGAACAACGATTTATCAATCGGCACCGCGCTTGCAGTAAATGTGCACTTTTCTTGGAACTCTTCCTTTATTTTTTGATAGACCTCGCGCACATCGTCTTCTGAGTTTACGTCTAAAATAAGCGAGAAATATTTATGGTCTACGTGGTATGCCGCGCCAACATTTTCTAAATTCTCAAACAAGGCGGCAATTTCCTTTAAAAGTTTATCGCCGTAATCTCTGCCGTGTGAAAGATTTATAGCGGCAAGACCGTCTATATCCAAAAGCATTAGATAGCCTTTGGATTGTTCTAGTTTTGATTTAAGATCTTCTCTTAATTTATTCTTGTTCCAAAGACTTGTTAAAGGGTTGTATAGATGCCTTAAATTCTCTTCCGACACCCTACCAATCATTAGGTATGGCATACCGTTATTATCCTTAATAACAGTGCCATGGCAGTTAATCCACACCGTTTCGCCCTTGCGGTTTATCCAGCGATAGTCCATATTATGTATCTCTTTTTTACCGCTTGCAATTTCGTTAAGGCTTTTTAGCACCGCCGCGCTATCGGCAGGATGAATAACCTTTAATAATTCGGGCGTACTATTGGTTTCGCTATCATTTGTGCGTATGTCATAGTGCTTATCAATATCGCCAAAGAACCATCTTGTATCCGCGTTTATATCCCAGATAAAAAGATAGTCGTCGGTAGAGCGATTGATAGTTTCAATAAGTTTTAGCGTTGTTTCGAAGCCATCGGCAGTCTTTAAAAAATTGTCCATGTCTTTCACCATTTTCTGATAAGATTAGTTTTACATATCGCCTTGAGAAACAGAACATATCCAAAAAAACCTAAACCAAATAAATATATTCTTACATGTTATATTATAATGTAATACTCCTACTTTGTCAACGATAGCAAAACACTTGCTAATTTACTTTTGCGTATTGGTATGATATAATATTGTTATATTTAAAAAGCAGGAGGCAGTTTTATGTATTTAAAAGATCTTTTGCGGTACAGAAATGCGTGGCTTGGTTTTGCAATGCTTTGGATTGTCCTTTACCATTTGCCTTTCTCTTTTTGGGGCGGTGCGTTCTCATTCTTTAAAAGCCTTGGCTATGCCGGCGTGGATATTTGTATGTTTGCCTCGGGTATTGGGTGCTACTACTCGCTACATTCCGAATCCGATGTGGGCGTTTTTATAAAAAAGCGTCTTAACCGAATTATGCCAACATACCTTGTATTTATGATTTTTTGGCTTGTTTACCAATGGCGTCTTGGCGCCTTTAACTTGCCTATGGCTATTGGAAACATCTTTGCGGTGCAACAACTCACCGGCAATGCGGGCAGCTTTAACTGGTACATTAGCGCTATTCTGCTATTCTACTTTTTTGCGCCTTACTTTAAAACCTTGGTTGATAGGACCTCTCGCCTTGGCAACACCTTGTTTTTGTCTTTTTTGATACTTGTTACCATTCCTTTTTGGAACTCTAATAATATGATTATAATTGTTACGCGATTGACGATTTTCTATATTGGTATGCTGCTTGCTAAACTTTGCAAAGCCGATGTAAAGATTTCTGCAAAGTATATCGTTCTAGCGGTTTTGATGTTCCTTGCAGGCTGCGTTTCTATTTGGTATTTTTGGACCTACCTTAGCGCTTTTAAATGGTCGCACGGGCTTTACTGGTACCCCTTTATTCTAGTAACTCCGCCTTTATGTATGGCGATTTCTTTGATTTCGATGCTACTTGAAAAATCAAAAATTACTAAGGTTATATCGTGGCTTTTATCTATTTGCGGCGCATACTCTTTTGAAATATACCTCGTGCATATACCCTTTTTAACCCTCGTACCACTACTGATAAAAAAATATAGCCTTGAAAGCAAAGGCTATATACTGTGGTTAGCAAGCGGAGTGCTGGTAATTGTAGGTTGCTTTGTTCTAAAGCAAATAATAAATTTATACAATAAACTTTGTAAAAAATAGCAAAAACGGAGTGGAAATCCACTCCGTTTATTTTTATGCTTTTATGATTTTTTTGATTAGCGGTATTTTTGAGATAATGAACGCTACTAAGAACGATACTGCGGTAACCGCTACAAATTCTATAAGGATATATAAAAGAGGGTTGGTTTTGTAAGGCAATTCTTTCGCAAAGGTATCCAATATGAGAATATGCACAAGATAAACGCCAAAGGTTATTTTTGAAATGTTGCCAAGATTTAAGGCAGTTTTCTCTTTTAAACTTAATTTCAGTTGGTTAACCGCCAAAAAGAATGCGATTGCAATTAGAAATACAGGCGCGCTAAGATAGCCATAAACCTGATTGTAGTCCTTAGTGTAATGCACATAGACCACCACAAACGCCAACGATAAAGCACCAAGAACATACAAAAGATACCTAACCCATTTGCTGTTTATTCCGATATGAACTATATACCAACCTGCAAGGAAATAGGTTATATATCCGCCGAAAAATTCAAGTTGGAATTTGCCAATCCACGACATAATTACGGTGTTAATGCCAAAATGGGTAAGAACACTGCTTATCGTTGGCAGTACCGACTGCACTACAAATGAAAAGATTATAAAAAACAGCACGAGGTGCTTATTTTCTTTGCGCACGATTTTCTTAAAAAACGGCACCATTAAGTATAGACCGATGGTCATATACAAATACCACATATGATAGTGGCCGTTTAATATGCGCATAAAAACGTTTTGGGTGTTAATGGCGTTGCCTACTTCTAAAGGCGCGATAATCTGATACCTTACAGAATAAATTACCGCCCAAATCAGCGTGATAACCCCTAGGTTTAAAACGTTTTTAGACAGTACTCTTTTCAAAGTAATTTCTCGGCTCTCGTCTAAAAACAGCGCGCCCGAAATCATTACAAACAGTGGCACGCCTATTCTTGACACACTATCTAAAATATTTGCCCATAAAAACTCTACCGTGCCTACCTCATATCGCACAACAAATGCCGCGCTGCAATGTATCATAATAACCATAAGCGTGGCTATTATTCTTAAAATATCCAACGAGGAATTTCTTTTTACTGTTGCTATGCTCATTTTTCGCCCTCCTATAACGGGTATCATTAAACTTAATTGTATCATATATTTTGCATTTAGTAAAGATTTATGTCTTTAAGAGAAAAAGAAGCCCTTGCAGTAGTATTTACCGCAAAGGCTTTTGTAATTTATTTATTCTTGGGCTTTTTGATTTTGTTTAGTTTTTTGTTTAAATCAAGCAATTCTTCTTTGGTAAAGTTTATGTTTGCCGCACCCATTAAACTAGTTAGACGTAGCACGGTAAAGCTACCCATCATCTGCATCATACCTTCGTTTACCTCAAAGCCCATAGCCTTAGCCTTGCCTTTCCCTTTGCCGCCGCCAAGACCTTTCATAACCTTTTTAAATACGCCCGCAAACACAAGTTTGCCTTTTAAGGTGGCGGTAATATCGCTTAATTTATCGTTAAGTGAGAAGCGTCCCTCGGGTGCCTCAACATCAAACCAGTTAAGCACCGCACCCTTTTCGCGAAGTCTGTAATCCTCGTTAAAGGTTTCTACCCATCTTACAAAACTAGTGTCTTCCAAGTCTCCTGCAACCGCTTTAAGTTCTACCTCGCCCTCTAGTTTCAGGTCAAAATAGAAGAAGTGGTCGGGAGCCTCGATTTTGCCAACGCTTTCGCCGTTTGCAAAAAGTTCTACCTCGGGTTGATTGGAGTAAACGGTTATTTTTGTAACATCCTCTGCCCTATCTACATAACGCTTGCCGCAGATATGCACAAATGGCTCGTCGGATAACCAAGCCTTGTAGGCATAGAATGCGTCCTTTTTATACTTGCGGTCAAAGGTAACAAGACCCTTATGGTTTTGACCATTCTCGCCACCCTCGGCACGTGCGTCTGCACCAAAGTCAAACATATTCCAAACGTGTGTTGCCCACATATATTTACGGGTAAAGAGTTGCTTAATAAGTTCCTCGTGGTAGTATGCCTGATCCTCCTCGGTGTAGTCGCCCTGTGTTGGCTGTGAGGTATGCCAGTTACGCGCCTCGCAACCGTACTCTGAACAACCTATCGGAATATTTGGATACTTTTCATGGAATTTATCAAACCAAGGGCCGTTCATATCGGTTTCGCCACCGTACCAACCAAAGTAGTGGTTGTAAGAAACGGTATCGGGAATCTGCACAATTGGGCTATCTATTGGGCACATGGTAAGGCAAGCCATAGTGGTAAGCCTTGTTTTATCCATTTCGTGTACCAAATCGTTAAGAATGTTATGGTTTTCTAATAAATCGGGGTCAGTATCGCCCGACATTGTAATCTCGTTAGAAAGGCCCCAAACTACGATTGATGCGTGGTTGTAGTTTTGAGTGATAAGTTCTTTTATTTGCGAAATTGTGTTTTCGCGACCTGTTGGCATGTGCTTTGAAATATACGGAATTTCTGCCCAGATAACAAGACCACGCTCGTCGCAAAGGTCATAGAAATACTGGTCGTGCTGATAGTGAGCTAGTCGGATTGTAGTAGCACCCACCTCGCAGATTAGGTCAATATCTTCCTTGTGATGTTCGGGAAGAAGCGCATTACCAACCCCCCATCTGTCTTGATGGCGGCTAACACCGCGAAGTGGATATTCTTCGCCGTTTAGAATAAAGCCATTCTCGGGGTCAATTTTATATGTGCGGCAACCGAAACGCGCCGAAACATTATCTAAAACATTACCGCCTTCTACTAGTTCTACGCTAGCGGTGTAGAGGTATGGATTCTTTTTGCCGTGCCAAAGTGTAACGTTATTTATATCTAGTGCTACCTTGCTATCGACACTTTCTACGCTTGCAACCTCTTTACCCTCTTTATCGGTAATGGTGTAGCGAAGTTGTTGACCCTCTTTACCATTTTTTACGAAAACTTCAATTTCTACATTAGCATTTTCGCCCTCAACTTTTGGTGTAACCATAATACCGGGGCCACCGTAATACTCAAGGTCAAAGTGGGACTCGCTAACGCAGATAATGTTTACATCGCGGTATAGACCGCCATAGAATGTAAAGTCTGCCATTTGGGGATATACAGTTTCATTAGCCGAGTTATCCACCGCAATAACTAAAAGGTTGGTATCTGCCAACTCGTCCGAAATATCCACGCGCCAGGTAGAATAACCACCATCGTGGTGCATTAAATGTTTGCCGTTAATATATGCATCGGCAGAAGAGTTTGCGCCGCGCACCTCTAAAAAGTATTTATCGGCTTTTGGCAAATCTGCTTTGCTTATTTCCTTTACGTAATGGCAGGTGCCACGATAGTAGTCGTTTCCGCCATCTTGACCGTCAACCGCGTTCCAAGAATGTGGTAGATTAACGGTTTCCCAAGCGTTATCAATAGCGGCAGGGATTTCGCCGGCCTCTTTTGTAAACGCCCATTTTGCATTCAAATTATAAATTTGTCTCATTTTATGCCTCCATAAATCTAATACATACAGTTTTCGCAACCATATTATATAAATATTGTAATATAAAATGGCGCAAAAAGTATGAATAAAACTTTAATTTTAATAATGTCCGACCGCACATTGTGGTCGGACATTATAGGTTACGATTTAATTATTCTTCGCCACGACCTAGTTCAGAATTCATCTGAGCCAAGGTTTTCTTATCAAGATTGTAAACCAAACCTAAACCAACAAACTGTAGTATTGCCGAGAACATAAATGTAGCCGCTACCAAGTAACGCATATTAACGGCAACCTCCCAAGCCTGATTACCCTCGTTTGCACCAACGTAGCCGAATGCTACCATTATAATAAGCACTAATGAGGGGCCTAAGCCTTGAGCAAGTTTTCTAAAGAAAGAATGTAGTGAATAAACAGTACCTTCCTCGCGGTTGCCTGTTTTCCACTCGTTATAGTCGATAGCGTCGCCCATCATAGCCCACGAAACTGTAGAGTAAATGCCAAGACCCAACGAATATATAAGTTGACAAACTATGTATATAAGTAGGTCGAGCCCTGTGTTATCGGGGATAACGATAAATAGTCCAAGGCCTGCTGCCATTGAGCAGATAGAACCGAATGTTGCAAGTTCTTTTTTACCGAATCTTGCAACGGCTTTTCTTGCAAGTGGTGTGAATACTACGATAGGAATCATAGCAAACAACTGAACTATACCCGAAATTTGAACATTTTTGAAGTAGGATTGGAAGATAACGGTAACTGCAGTAGTAGCGCCCTGCATACCGATAAACATACCCATAGCGGCAATTGTAGCGCCAACAGCAGGGCGGTTTTTCATAAAGTTTAAAAAAGCCTTAAATACATTGAATTTTGGTGCTTCTTCGTTAAGTGTAACGCTTTGCTCAACTCTGATTTCGGTATTACGAATCATAAACTGGAAGCAAAGGAAACCAAGCACGCCCATAATTAAAGCGGCGATGAACACACGCTCGCCGATTAAGTTATTGTCTTTATCGTAAATGATGAAAGGAAGAATAACCATTGGTAGCATATTACCAAAGATTGAGCCAACCGAACGCCAAGCAGAAAGCGATGCACGGTCTTTAACGTCGTTAGAAATTAGCGATAAAAGTGAACCGTAAGGAACGTTGGCTACTGTGTAGAAAGCATCCCAAACAACGTAGCCTGCAATAAAGATTATTGCTTTTGCAAAGGTTGGCGCATTTGGGAATGGTAGGAAGCAGCAAGCGCCGCCTATAATAAGTCCGATTGAACCTGCCCAAATGTAACTTAAGAATTTGTTGCGTTTGTAGGTGCGCCTATCAGCGTCGATAATAGAGCCGATTAGCGGGTCGTTAATAGCGTCCCAAACCTGTACTACGATGAGGAGAAGCGCATACCAAAGGTCCATGCCCATAAACTGAGTCCAGAAAATAGACATTGTTCCTTTAAGCGCAAAACTCATATTACAGCCTAGGTCGCCCATAGCATAAGCGATACTGTCGCGTATGCCAAAAGGTCTTTTTTGTTGTTTTTCCATAAAAACGTACCCCTTAAAAATATTTTTTACTTGTGCCTAGCCTGAAATTATAAAAGATTACTACAAAAACACTCTATCTTTCACAATTTACTAGTTATATTGTACTATAACATCGTTAAAAAATCAACAATAATAATTAGATTTGTTTAAAGAAAAATGTTCCTTTTAAAAATTTTTCTTGACATTCGGTTTTCTCGGTGCTAAAATGCCTTTAACGACTTTGAGCGGTAATGAGTAACCCCCCGGTCCGTTTTTAGAGAGGCGTCGGATGCTGCAAGGCGCTAGCGGAGGGAAGGGCGAATATACCTACCGTGAGTCCCGTGTTGCAAATTCACGGCGTGAAGGCACGTTACAGCCTGGGGCAGTGATGGCTGTCCTGCGAAGGTCAATGGGAGCAATCCCTTTGATAAACCGAGGTGGTACCACGCTAGAAATTTTGGCGTCCTCTGGATTTTTCCAGAGGGCGCTTTTTGTTTTATATAACGCCGCGCCACAAATCCATCAAACAAGCCCCATACTACTAGTATGGGAGAACAAGCAAACACAAATAACCAAAATTTGCCTAAAAATACTTTAGGTCAAAGTAAAGTGTTTGCGAAAAAAGAAGGAGAATTTTTATGACAACTACTAGCCTTATTTTAACCGCAATTTTGCTTGTGTGTTTCTTTGCACTTATGATAGGTGTTGGATTCTATACAAAGCGCTCGGCAACCGACGTTAACGGCTTTGTACTTGGTGGCAGAAGCGTTGGCCCTTGGCTTACCGCATTCGCTTTCGGTACGTCCTATTTCTCGGCGGTTATATTTGTTGGATACGCAGGTCAGTTTGGTTGGAATTTTGGTTTGGCATCTACTTGGATTGGTCTTGGCAACGCCTTTATCGGCTCGCTTCTTGCTTGGTCTATGCTAGGCCGCCGCACCCGCGTTATGACACAGCATCTTGACACCAAAACTATGCCCGATTTCTTTGGAAAGCGTTTTCAGTCGGGCGCTATAAAGGTTATAGCATCAATTATAGTTTTTGTGTTCCTTATCCCCTACACCGCCTCGCTTTACAACGGGCTTTCAAGTCTGTTTAACATCGCTTTCAATGTGCCTTACATAGCAATTATTCTTGTAATGGCGGCTTTAACTGCAGTTTATGTTATCTTTGGCGGATACATGGCAACCGCTATTAACGATTTTATTCAAGGTATCATTATGCTTGGCGGCATTGTTGCAGTAATTGCGGCGGTGCTTGTTGATAACGGCGGTCTATCGCAAGCGGTTGGCTCGCTTTCGCAAATCGAATCTCCATACATCGAAACTGCAGGCAACGCGGGCGCATTTACCTCGATTTTTGGCGCACAGCCGCTATACCTGCTTATAGTTGTAATACTAACCTCGCTTGGCACTTGGGGTCTGCCGCAGATGGTTGGCAAGTTCTACTCTATTAAGAACGAGGACGCCATTAAAAAAGGCACAATAATCTCTACCGTTTTTGCCCTTGTGGTTGCAGGCGGATGCTACTTTTTAGGCGGTTTTGGAAGACTTTACACAGATAAAATCACTGCTGACCCTACCACCTTTAAAGCGTTTGACAAGATTATACCCACCATGCTTTCAGAACTTCCCGACGCTATAATCGCTATCGTAATTGTGCTTGTGCTTTCGGCTTCAATGTCTACCCTTTCAAGCCTTGTACTTACCTCATCATCGACCCTAACGCTTGATGTTATTCTTGCGAAAAAACAGGTTTCAGACAAGAAAAAGGTTTTTGTAATGCGCCTATTTATTGTGTTCTTCGTTGCGGTATCGGCGGTGCTTGCAATTCTTAAAGACACCTACAACTTCTCGATGATAGCGCAAATGATGGGCGTTTCGTGGGGCGCACTTGCAGGCGCATTTTTGGCACCGTTCTTGTATGGCTTATACTGGAAAGGCACCACCAAAGGCGCGGTTATTACCTGCTTTATCTTTGGTACAGGACTCGAAATTGTGCAACTGCTAATTTCCTTGGGCGTTATGTCGGTTTCAACACCTATACTTTCCTTTATATTTAAAAACTCGCTATACTCAGGCTCAATTGCAATGCTTGTAAGCCTAGTGCTAGTGCCACTAATAAGCCTAGTTACACCAAAACTAAAACGCGCAGACGTAAACGAAATGTTCTCTTGCTACGATGAGGACGTTTCGGTAAGCGTTAAAAAATCGCTTGGAAACTAATTCTAGACATTAGACGCTAGATGCTAGATGCTAGACGATAAACAATAAATATGTAAAAAATATCCCCCGTTTTTCAGGAAACGGGGGATAACTTTTTTATTTACTGTTTTTTGATTTTGGATAAGGCTCTTTTTGGAGCATGAATTAACAAGAAGCAGGAAATTGTATAACTAATTATAGAGTATAAAATCTCTCTGTGTGAAGAATAAAACAGCAAAAAATTCTACAGAATTAAAAACTATTGATAAATTGCACAATATGAGATATAATTATAAAAACAATCTTTGAGGTGCAATTATGAATTATTGGACAGAATTAAGTATTGAGTTTGCTAATAAAAGAAATTATTTAGATGAACTTTATAAAGTATATCCTATATCTCCCAATATGCCTAGAGATATTTCAGATGAAAGTTGTCGAGCAATTAAAGATTATTTTTCAAAAAGGGATAATGTAGAGTTAATAAAAGAATTGCTTAAGTTAGAGTTATTCCCTATTAAAGATAGTTATATTCCTTATCTTCGTAAAGATAAATCAGCCATAGAACGAAATCCAAATACAATAAACAGAATAGCGGGAAATTTATATTCGATGGGATTGGAAATAATTTTCGATAGATGTACCGAACCTAAAGAAACAAATAGGCAAATGGGTCCAATGTTTAAAAATTGGCTTAAATCAGGAGTATTAGGTTGCAAAATATATGAGACAGAAGAAGAATTTCTTAGAGAAAATGAAAATGCAATATTTGTAGCTTCTGATGCTAAAATGAAAGATTTTGCGATAAAACACTTAGGATATACAAGAATCAATAAAGGTTTAGATTTCATTGGAAAATTTAATAATAAATATGTTATCGCTGAAACAAAATTTTTAACTGATTTTGGAGGACATCAAAACGACCAGTTTGAAGACGCTATTTCCACACTAACTAGTCCAATTTCGGGTAAAAACAAAAAAGAAGTAGTTAAAATAGCGATAATAGATGGTGTTTTATATATTAAAGGAAAGAATAAGTTACATAAATTTTTACAGGAACATTCTGAATTAACAATATTGTCTGCATTAGTTTTAAGGGAGTATTTATATTCATTATAGTGTATTATGGAAATAATTTATAATAACAAAAAAAGCAAATCTGTAATTTTACAGAACTCAAAAGCTTTTGAATGGAAATCTACAATTAAAGACAAAAACAACTCAATATTATTAAAAGGCGATAATTTTAAAGGTTTAAGTTTTTTATTGGATAATGGTTATGAAGGAAAAATTGATTTAATATATATTGATCCGCCTTTTAACACAAAGCAAAAGTTTTTTATTTCAGAAGAACGTTGCCAATCTATAAGTATGTCGAAAGATGGAAGCGTTGCTTATAATGATAAATATTCATTAGATGAATATTTAGAATTCATCCGAGAAAGAGCAATACTTATGCATAAACTCTTATCAGATGAAGGCAGCTTGTATTTTCATATCGATATAAAAATGGGGCACTACTGCAAATTGATTTTCGATGAAATTTTTGGAAAAGAAAACTTTGTTAATGACATAACCAGAATTAAATCCAATCCAAAAAATTTTGATAGAAATGCATACGGTAATGAAAAAGATGTAATTCTTTTTTATGCCAAAAAAAGCGGAAAAAATATTTGGAAAAATATAACTATACCGTTGACAGAAGAGGAAATAAAAAAAAGATACACAAAGAAAGATGAAAAGGGTTATTATACAACTATTCCATTGCATGCACCCGGAGAAACAACAAATGGAGCTACGGGCCAGCCATGGAGAGGCATGTTCCCTCCCGCGGGTAGACATTGGAGAACGAATCCCCAAGAATTTGATAAGTTAGATGAACAAGGGCTAATCGAGTGGTCTGCTACAGGAAATCCTAGAATAAAAAAATATGCAAACGAGCATAAAGGCAAAAAAATACAAGATGTTTGGGTGTTTAAAGATCCACAATATCCAATATATCCTACACAAAAGAATGAAGATATGATAAGTCTAATTATTCAGCAATCCTCTAATGAAAGCAGCATAATATTAGATTGCTTTGCAGGAGGAGGCACAACACTGGTTGCTGCAGAAAAATTACAAAGGAAATGGATAGGTATAGATAGTTCTGTTGAATCTATAAAAAGGATAAAAAAGCAACTGAAAAATTCAAAATTTATAGAATATGACCTAACTTGATTTGTAAAGAATTATTAGGAGTTTTTATAAGTAATAGTGAATAAAGAAAAAGCGCGATAGAGTGGTAAATTACTCTATCGCGTTTATAATTTTAAAATCTTTTATATCTGCGTACAGTTCCGTACTTTTTCTTTTTAGAGTTAAGGCGTATTGTAACCGCAACAAAACCGATTGCTATTACTATAAGCACCAAAAGAACAACCGAGAAAATGCTTTTATATTTCTTGAAGAAATTCATAATACTTGAAGTGGCGCGGAGTATCTGCGAGCCCTCGACCGACTCTGCAACAACGGCATTAGAAGCGCCTACCTTTGTTTCGGCATAATAGACGTTTACCGTGCCCACTACCTCTCCCTTTTTAACGGGGGCTTCAAGTTTTTTCTTCCCCCATTCAACCTCTACTTTAAATGTGCTTTGGTCGGCATCAACCGGCACTAGTGCGAAAATATCTTTAGAGGGACGAACATTAACCGTGTCGTAATCCCAAGAGTAGTCTATAGGGATACTGTCAACAGTTTCGCTACCTTCAAGCACTTGGCGGTAGGTAAAACTTGTAAACACCCACCTATAAAGTTCGGCAGAGTCAATAAACTCGTACCTGTTTTCAAGCGAGTTATCTTGCGGTGGGCAACCAAGCATTATGCAGATATAGGTCATACCCTCGTAGGTGGCGGTAGAAGCCAAACATCTACCCGCCTCGGTGGTGTAACCCGTTTTAAAGCCTGTTGCATAGCGGTAATAGTAGCCGCTTGTTGGGTCAACTAAAAGGTTGGTTGCCGCCAAGGTTATTCCGTCAACCGTTTCGTAACGGGCAACCTTTGTAATATCGGTAATTTCGGAATATTGCATAGCGTATTTTGTAAGTATGCACATATCTCTGGCGGTCGAGTAGTGGTTTTCGTCGTGCAGACCATGGCAGTTTTCAAAGTTAGTGGCGGTCATACCAATTTCGCGCGCTTTTTTATTCATCATATCAATAAAAGCGGCTTCGCTGCCTGCGATATGCTCGGCAATCATACCCGCCGCGTCGGCACAGGACTTAACCATAGTATAGGCTAGCAGGTCGTAGCCGTTAACCTTGTCGCCCGTCTCAAAACCTGCGGTAACCGCCTCGGAATAGCGGTAGCGCAAATAAATATCCTCGCTAACCGTCAGTTCTAAATCCTTTAAATTTTCTACATTTTCAATAAGCAAAACCGCAACCATAATTTTGGTAAGCGAGGCAGGGTACACACGCTTGTCGGGATTTTGCGAGAAAACCACAGTGTCGGTATCTACATTGTAAAGAAGCACCGCATCGGCGTGATTTTTAAAGGTTGGCTTGTAGGCATTAGCCGGCAAACACAGGGTAGTTATTAAAAAAATTAAACAAAATGCAAAACTTATAAATTTTTTCATAGCATTATTCCTTAAAATGTAGTATTATATATTTAGTATAATATTTATTTCGCAATAGGTCAAGCAGAAAAGGGTGAAAAATGTGATTTATGTTACGGGCGATTTGCATGGCGACGAGGATAGACTTTTCGACAAGCAGTGGCGCAAACTAAAAAAAGGCGATACTTTAATAGTATGCGGTGATTTCGGCTTTTTATGGGACGGAAGTGCAAGAGAGCGCGAGGCGTTGGAATATTTGGGTAGCCGAAAGTATACAGTTCTGTTTTTAGACGGCACCCACGAAAATTTTGATTTGCTAAATAAATGCCGTGAAACCGTTTGGCATGGTGGCCACGTTCGTCGCGTTTGCGGAAATCTATTACAACTTATGCGAGGTCAGATTTTTAACATAGAGGGCAAAAAGATTTTTACCTTTGGCGGCGGCGAGAGTGCCGACCGCGATATAAGAATAGAGCAGGGCAAGTGGTGGCGTGCCGAAATGCCAACCGCCGACGAGTTTAGAATTGGCGCGCAAAATTTGGACGAGCAGGAGTGTAAGGTAGATTACATACTAACCCACGAACCACCGCAACTTCTAAAAAGCGCAATGCAGTTAAGAATGGGAGCCGAGCAAAAGGTTTCAAAATTAAACGGTTATTTAGAGGAAATTTCGCGCACCTGCGAATTTAAACATTGGTACTTTGGCTCGTTGCACGAGGACAAGACCTTAACACCTAAATACACCTGCGTATTTAAAAAGATTATTCCTTTGGAGAAAGATTAGTTAATGGAAATTCGCAAAGCAAAAGAAAAGGATTTTTCTGCCGTTTGTAAACTTTTGCAAATGGGCAGAGAGAATATAAAAAGCCTTGGCATAGACCAATGGCAAAATGGCGCCCCTAGCGAGCGCGACCTTGAAAACGATATTAAAAACGGCACCCTTTATGTAGCCGACGAGGGCGGTAAAATTTTGGGTATGTGCTTTATCGGTTTTTATGAGAGCGATTACGATTATATTTATTGGGGTAATTGGGAGTCTGGCGAATATGCCGTAATGCACCGCGTTGCAGTTGATACCGAATCGCGAGGCAAGGGCGTTTTTTCGGCGCTTATAGGTAAGGCTAGTGAACTAGCAATACAAGAGGGCAAAACCCAGTTGAGAATTGACACCCACAGAGGCAATACCAATATGCAAAAGGCGCTTTTAAAGGGCGGTTTTGCAAGAATGGGCGTAATTTATTTAAAAAATGGCGACGAGAGGGTTGCATTTCTTAAAAAATTAGATAAAATTATATAAGTAACCAAGAGGTGATATATAAATGAAAGAATTCAGATATGTCGAGGGGTATAAGTCCTCGCTTAATCTTCGCGAAACACAACGCGCAATTAAACTTGTAAAAGACACCTTTCAGCACGAACTAAAACCCGCGCTAAAGTTAGAGCGTATAACCGCGCCACTTTTTGTAGATAAGGCTAGCGGCATTAACGATGACCTTAACGGTGTAGAGCGCAAGGTGCATTTCACAATCCGCGAAACAGGCACAGAGGCAGAGGTTGTTCAGTCTTTGGCTAAATGGAAGCGCTTGGCTTTGTATCGCTACGGCTTCTCGGCGGGCGAGGGTCTTTATACAGATATGAGCGCAATCCGTCGCGACGACGATATGGATAATATACATTCTATATATGTTGACCAGTGGGATTGGGAGCGCGTTATTACCGACGACCAACGAAATTTGGATTTTCTAAAGCATATAGTAAGAAAAATCGTTCGCGCAATCTCGGCTGCACACCAAAAGGTGCAGATGGAGTATCCTGCTTTGAAAAACGAGATTAACGAGGAAGTTTTCTTCATAACCACACAAGAACTCGAGGATATGTATCCAAATCTTTCGGGCAAAGAGCGAGAGTATGAAATTGTTAAAGAGCATAAGACGGTATTTATTATGCAGATTGGCTCGGTTCTAAAAAGCGGTAAAAAGCACGATGGCAGGGCCCCCGATTACGACGATTGGGCTTTAAACGGCGACCTTTTATTCTGGAACCCCGTGCTTTCGGAACCGCTTGAGATTTCTTCAATGGGAATTCGCGTTAATGCCGAAAGTTTGCACCGTCAGTTAGAAATAACGGGTCAACTAGAGCGCGAAAAGTTCCCATATCATAAGGGTATTTTAGATGGCACTTTGCCACTAACCATCGGCGGCGGCATCGGTCAATCTAGACTTTGTTTGCTACTACTCGAGAAAATGCACATCGGCGAGGTGCAGTCATCAATCTGGCCAAAAGACGTAGTAGACTACTGCGAAAAGAACGGAATAAATTTACTGTAAAGGGGAAACAATTATGTTTTTATGTTTAGCATCATTGGCAATTGTTTTGGTTGGTATTATAGGTATAATTGCCGCTAAAAAATTGGCAAACAACAAAAAGGCAATGGGTGCGCTAGCCATCGTTTTGGTTGTTGGTGTAATCGGCGTTGTTGCTAGTTGTGTTGTTTCGGTACCGACGGGTCATACAGGCGTTGTTGCCACCTTCGGTAAGGTTGAGGATTATACATTTGAAGCAGGCGTGCATATGAAAATGCCTTTTTCCGACGTTATAAATATGGATAACCGTACCCAAAAGGGTTCACTTGATATGTCGTGTTTTTCAAGCGACATTCAAGAGGTTACCGCTACATATACACTTAACTACCGCATAGAAAAGGCAAATGCGCAGAATATTTACAAGACCATCGGTAGCGATTATTATAATACAGTTGTAACACCTTGTATTCACGAGGCGCTAAAAACCGTTACCGCAAAATACGATGCAGAGGATATTATCGGTTCGCGCGCAAAATTGGCTCAAGAGGTAGAGTCGATGCTTGCAGATAAACTTAAAGAGTATAATATCGAACTTGTTAGCACCGCGATAGAAAATTTGGATTTCACCGATTCATTTACCCAAGCGGTAGAAGATAAGCAGGTTGCGGCTCAAAACAAACTAAAGGCCCAGACCCAAGCCGAGCAGAAAATTATCGAGGCAGAGGCAGCCGCAAAATCAAAACTAATCGCCGCCGAAGCAGAGGCAAAGGCAAACACAACCATTTCAAAATCACTTACCGACGATATACTTTATCAACAGTGGTTAGAAAAGTGGAACGGCCAATTACCACAGGTTGCAGGCTCTGACGCTAATGTTATAATTGAAAGTATGACCGGCAAAGAAACCGTAGAAAGCAATAAAAAGTAATAAAAATATCCCCCATTCCGTGTGGAGTGGGGGATAAGTGTTTTTACAGATTGGAATTTATAAATCGAGTATACCAAGAATTACAACACCAACAAGTGTTATACCAAGCGAAACATAATGTTTCCACGAAAGGCGCTCTTTTAAGAAAATCGCACTCCAAACCATCGATGCCATACAGTATGACGAGATGATGGGGGCGGCAAACATAACGTGCTCGGTGTCGGCAAGTGCATAGATATATGCAAATTGGCCTGCCGTTTCAAAGATAGCGCCAATATACTTTGGTCGCTCTTGCTTTGCCACAAGCGGTTGCTTTTTAATAAGCACCACGTAAATAAAGCAAAATACACCCGCCGCAAAAAAGGTCAGCTCGTATGCCACGTTTGCTGCATCTTCGTTAAGTGTTTCAAGCACTACGCTGTCGGCAAAGGTACCTGCCGCATCAAGTATGCAATAGAGTACGGGAAGTAGTATCGCAAGTAACGATTTCGAATATTTAAAGTTGCCTTTTAGCTGACGTGCTGCACGAAGTTCATCATCCTCGTGCGATTCAACAAAACCAAGGCCGATAACACCTGCGCAAACGGAAATCAATGCTATCAGTGCAAAAATGCCATTACCCTCAAGCGAGAGCGAGCCCATACATATATATACAAGCGCAACACACGCGCCCGAAGCATTGCATATCGGCGACGAAATAGAAAGTTCTATGTAACGAAGCGAAATGTATCCCATTACCATTGACACTATGTATAGAAGCGACACGGGTAGATAGGTTAAAATAACCTCAAAAGTTACCACAGTACCGCTAAGCATCTCGTAAATGGCGTGTACGCCCATTACAAGACCTACTGCCATTACCATTTTTGACTGTGCGTATTTGTCCTTCTCGCGACAGCCTATTTTTGAAAACAAGTCAGAACCTGACCAACACAAAAGTGCGATTATTGAAAATATAAACCAGTTCATTTTTTACTCCTTTCAATAACTATGTTATTGATATAAATTATATATATGCGGAATAAGAACTGTCGGGTGGAGCATTGATGCGGAATTTGCTTAACATCTGCATGGATATAGCATAACCACAGGTTTTTGAAAAGTATTGCTCACTTAAAGATTTGTTAATTATATGTGTGTGGCAATCAATTTTCTTCAATGCAGACCACCTCCCTCACTAAATTTCAACACAATAATAACATAATTTGACAAAATTGTATAGTATTTTTTGCGCGAGATAAAATAAAACGCTAAACTTTGCAAAAAACACTTGACTTATTAAGTTTATTGTGATATTATACTATGGCAACAAAAAGCAAATGCGCTGGTAGCTCAGCCGGATAGAGTGTTTGGCTACGAACCAAAAGGTCGGGGGTTCGAGTCCCTCCCCGCGCGCCAAACAAGAAAGACACCCAAGTGGGTGTCTTTTTTGTTTTAGATTTTGATACACTAATGGGAGGGACTCGAACAAGGAGGGAGCAATCCAAAAGGATTGCGGAAGAAAACAACCTAAATGGTTGTTTTTGCCGACGGCTCGACCATGTTTTGCGCGCTCGCTACCAATTAAAGCTCCTACAATTACCGCCAAGAGAGTTCTGAAAACAACGGTGTAAATCAACTGCCAATCCAAGTTTTTAATAAAATCCATCTTTCTCCTCCTACGTAATAAATAAGAGAAAGTCAAATGGGGCGTGTGCGCTACCATTTGACTTTTCTACTCTAATCTCTATTCTTATTGTACTACAAATATTACTTTTCGTCAACACGATTTAATCGTCTAACAATATTTGTATTAACCTATCTTATATACATCAAGAGAATATCCTATAAAATCTCCTACTAACGATATTTTTCCTCTAACAGTAATTATATCCCCTTTGGAAAGTTTTGATACTTGCTCCTTTTGTTCTTTGTTTTCTAAATCACACATTACACCTTGGAAAGCATAAGGATTATCGCCTGGCATCAACCAAAAATCGCCGTTATCGTCTATATTATCTACTCTTCCGGTAATAGCAACATATTTATCCAAGTATTTTTCCTTGGCATTTAAGGCGTTGTTATCCAAATCCGCCATTAACGTTTCGACTGTGTAACTCTCATATTTAATACTTGGGTCTTTTATTTTTAAATCTTTATACTTTATAACTATTTCGGCTTTTTTATCAAATTTATCTCCTTCGTAAAATTCTGTTTTATTATTGATTGATATTTCTTCTATATCTCCTTCTGAAAGACCAGCCCAAAAACCGCTTCCTAAAGTGTATTCTGGTTTTGTTTTTATGTTACTAAAACCAGCTTCTTTTAATTCCTTTACTGCTTCCTCATAATTACCGCTATAATACGATGAAATGGGAACAGAGATTTTGTTTTCATTTCCCCCGTTTTTTTCTTTCTTTTCACTGTTCTTTGACAAAGTTTTCTCTGTGGTTTTTGAAGTTTCGCTTTTAGTTGTAGCTGTTGTTTTGTCTTTGCCTTTTTCTTTAATACTTATTTTTGTACTATAACAAGTAAATTTATAACTTAACTTAGTTTCTTTAACAATATTAAATTCTATTTTCCCATACACATCGTTATCATCTCCAGAACTAATTATTTTTAGTTCGTGAGTTCCCTTGCATAACTCTAACGACAATTCTTCTTTATCTCCATGGTATATATTAGTCTCATAGTCATCATCAACATACACCTCTACATCGTAAGTGTTAAATACTAGATTTTCTGCACATTCAAGTTCTAGTACTACTTCATATTTCGGTACAGTCAATAAAATGTTCATGGCACCATATTCAACGAAAGTTAGAGTTAATTCATTTCCGCTTTTATTCTTCGCCTTATACTCATTATCACTTTTTTTAGATTCTAACTTATATCCTTTTTTGCCACATGCTTTTACATAATCGTCAAAGTTTTCTTTGCTAATTTCCCCAATAGTTAATTCATATTTATCTTTTGGATTATCATACGAGATATTGGCTTTGTTTGATGGTGGCTCTGGTAACTTTTTCGATATATCATATTCCGACCAATTTATTTCTTCCAATTCTTCGGGCGCTTCTAAATCTATTTCCATTTCACTATCGCCGTATTCTAAAGATAGGATATATCCGTCTTTGTTATATGCACTATATGTAGCCGAAGTTTGTTCTTTGGCAATAGTATATCCGTGCTTTTTACATTCTGTAACATATTTATTATATACAGTTTTGGTTACATCTGTAACTGTTACGCTTAATTGGCTTTCGTAATCTAATGTTATTTCTCCTTTGTTAGAATCGGGTGTTGGCA
This sequence comes from Acutalibacteraceae bacterium, assembly GCA_045656265.1. GTDB lineage: Bacteria > Bacillota > Clostridia > Oscillospirales > Acutalibacteraceae > UMGS1532. The sequence continues at coordinate 35,335 of JAZOQV010000065.1, forward strand.
ATCTATCACTCAAAATTGCAGTATCCCATTCAAACACGCTTCCTCCACAGCCTGTAAGCGAAAATATCATAATAAATAAAAGCAATAAAGCAACCAGTTTTTTCATTTTTATTCCTCCCCATTTTATTTTATCATCTTATCTAGTTATATTCAATCTTTTTAATTATACGACACCGAGTTTTTGTACTGGCTCGGGGTCATTTTGGTTATTTTTTTGAAAACGCGGCAGAAATACTGCGGATTTTCGAAACAAAGGAAGTCGGATATTTCGGCAACCGTGTGGCAGTCTTTGCGGATTAGGTACTTTGCCTCGGAAATTTTTAGTTCGGTAAGATACTCTAAAATGGTTTTTCCGCAGTTCTTTTTAAACTTTGCCGACAAATATGTACGACTGAACCCCACCTCGTTGCAAATTTCCTCAACCGTCAGTCTGCCGTAGATATTGTTTTTAAGCATTCTTATAACCTCCCACGTAACCGCATCATAATGTTCGCCCCACGTGGTTTCTTTTTTCGGCAGTTGCCAGAAACGAATGAGTTTTATTAAAAACATTTCTAGGTTAAGTTTTATTAACTGCTCGCTACCAATTAGCGAAACTTCACGCGGGATAAGTCTTTCGCTATACGGCGAATCGTCGGTTAATACAAATGCCTCCCTACCGTCTGAAATTATCTCGGCTATGTATTTTCTAAAAGGCGGCGGCACAACAAGTCTGCGCTCGCAGAAGAAATCTATCGGCTCGGAGTTCGTGTCGAAACACACTATAAACACGTTGGGGGGATTTTCGGGGTCGGAGGCAATCGAGTGAAATTCGTTGGGTTTGTGGAAAATTACCTCGCCCTCTTGCATCTTTATAATCTGCTCGCCCGCGGTAACAAAAGCCGCGCCTTTGTCGATATACACAAGTTCCCAAAAATCGTGGCTTTCGCCGTGAAAAGAGAAGTCTGACTTGAACTCGAAATAGTGTATTGAATATATCCCGTCTACGTTTATTATAGTTTTAAGCGTTCTGCGTATGTCCTGCATTTTATCCCCTTCTGTTTACAAAAGTATAACAATATAATACAATTATGTATTGATTGGAGTCCTTTGTAATGCTACCATAACATTAACGATATGTCAATAGGAGGATATATATGAACGTACTAGCAATTTCTTGCCACCCCGACGATATGGAAATTAACTGCTCGGGTACACTTTTAAAATGCAAAAAGCGTGGCGATAACGTTACGGTTTGCCACGTTGCAAACGGTAATATGGGCCACGTGGAAATCCCACCCGAAGAACTTGGCCCTATGAGAATTAAAGAGGCGCAAGATTCAGGAGAACTTGCAGGTTTTAAGATTGTTACTTTGGATGTTGGCGACCTTTTGGTTGACGAAACAAACAAAGAACAACATGACAAACTTGTTAAGGTTATAAGGGATGCAAAACCCGACTTTATAATCACCCACGCGCCCGACGATTATATGCGCGACCACGTAGCCACAAGTAAACTTACCTTTGCCGCCTCATTTGCGGCAAGCGTTCCGCACTATGAACCTCAACTTGGCGAGGCTACACCCCTTACACCTATTTTCTATATGGAAAATGCCGCAAACGTTGATTGCGAGCCCGAGTACTACGTAGATATTACCGACGAACTTGAAACCAAACTTCAAATGCTAGGCTGCCACAAGAGTCAGTTAGTATGGCTTATGGACCACGACAACGTTGATATTTTGCAAAACACCTGCACCTACGCTGCTTTCCGCGGTATGCAGTGCGGTGTAAAATATGCAGAAGGTTTCCGCCGTCTTAAAGCAGACCTAAGAAACCCAACAAAAAGATTCTTACCATAAGGAGTGTTCAATATGAATTTTAATGATACCGTTAAAGGCTCTCTTTTAGAAGGCTTCTATCCTGCGGGCTGGGATATGGAGAAAATTGACGCTTGCTGCAACCCCGAAAACAAGGTTTCAGAGCGCCAAGATTTCTGGCACAAGGATTTCACACCCGTAGAGTGCGACGATATAAATTCGTTTGATACATATATGGGCCACGAGATTGCTATGCAGATAAAAAATGCCCGTGAAAAAGGCGAAAAACTTGCTATGATTTTGCCCGTTGGCCCAATGGGTATGTATAAATGGGCGGTTTATTTCTTAACCGAGTGGAAGGTAAAGTGCGACCACGTTTACACCTTTAATATGGACGAATGGGCAGACGCAGAGGGCAACACTTTAGATTCTCGCGACCCTGCCGCATTCCAAAACGCTATGTGCGAGGCGCTATTTAATCCACTTGGCGTACTAACAGTTCCCGAATCGCAACGCAACTTTGCAACCAAAGAAAATCTACCAACCTACCCCGCTAAAATCAAGGCTTTAAAAGACGAGGGCGCAAAACTAGTTCTAGTTTTCGGCATTGGTAGAATGTGCCATATCGCTTTCTGGGAGCCACACTTTGGCGCAGAGTTCGATAGCGACGAGGCGTGGAAACAAGAGCCCTATCGCATTGGCGCAAAACTTCATCCGCTAACCATCGAGCAAAACGCCTTAACAAGTTTCAAATCTCGCACAACCTTGGTGCCTTGCAGAGCAAACACAATTGGCCCTGCACTATTCTTGCAAGCCGACTATATTATCGGCGGTTGTGATGGCGCACTTGGTCGCGGTATGCAGTGGCAGGGTATGAGTTTCTGGATGACACTTCGCTACGGCCCAACACGTTGGATTCCATCAACCTATATGCCAACACTCCCTGGTAAACTATTCTACCTAAAAGAACTTGCAGGTCCACTAGTTGCCGAATGTAACTAAAAATAATACTACCCCAGCTGTGTAGAAAATTTCTACACAGCTTTTTATTATCTATACTCTGACAATTTTTTACTTAAAATATAACGGATACACAATATTTACTCTTGACATTTACCACATTGTATATCTAAAATAAATATACAATATATTTATTGCGAGGTGTTATTATGGCTATTAAAAGTGTTTCAATTAGAATTGAAGAAGAAATGTTAAGCAAAATTGCTCACATTGCTGATTACGAAGGCAGAAGTGTGAACAGTCAAATACTTATTTTAATAAGAGATAATATTAAAACTTTTGAAGCAGAAAATGGTGTTATCGAAGGTAATATTACACCCGATTCAAACGTAAAACCTACCCGCAAATAAAACATCGTCTTTTAAAAATTTTTTCTGCTAGAAGCCAACCGCCTCCATCTGACCTGGGTGGTATTTTTGTTAAACAAAACTGTGGAAGAGAGCGAAAGTCGTATAAAATGATTATTCTCTCCCTCAGTTTCGCTAACGCTCAACAGCTCCCTCTTCAGAGGGAGCCTTTTTTTATATAACAAAACCCTCACATATCCGAATGTTTCAATAGAGGCTTTACCAATAAACAAAAAACAAAATTGATAATTACAAATTTTGCTTTTTTAGTATTGACAAACTTGACTTTTTGTGTTATTTTAGGATAAAAGGGGGGATTTGGGAATTTTTTGTAATTGTTGTTTTTTCTCTTATTCCTTATATTTTTTACGGGTTGGTTTTCGTTTTTTACTATTTTTATTTTATTTATTTATATATTATGCTTTAAAATAAATTATACCCTTAGAAATTCACTGTCGGGCTACAGAAGTATTTTGTTATTTGTTGGCAAAACTAGTTTTATACTCCCGATTTTATATATACAATTTTAGAAGAAAGAAAAAGGAGAAATTTATGTTTATTAAACTTCTAGAAAGCCTTATTTGGCTACTCGCGGGCGTTGGTGTTTTTATAGTTGGTATGAACTTTTTAAGCGACGCTTTAGAAAAAAGTGCAGGCGACGGTATGAAACGCTTGCTTGGTCGTATCAGTAACAATCGCTTTTCGGGTGTTGGCATTGGCGCTGGCGTTACCGCAATTATTCAAAGTTCATCGGCAACCTCGGTTATGGTTATTGGTCTTGTTAATGCGGGCGTTATGACCCTTATGCAAGCCACACCAATTATCATGGGCGCTAACATAGGTACAACCATTACGGGTGTTTTGGTTGCCCTTAAAAACGACTACTTTAATATGCTTATGTATCTTGCCGCCTTTGCGGGAGTTATGATGGGCTTTTTCAAACGCGAAAAAATTAAACTTACAGGTCTGCTTTTAAGCGGTCTTGGTCTTATCTTCGTTGGCCTTAATGTTATGAGTAGCGAACAGGCTTTCGGCAATCCGCTAGTAGAAGATATGTTCACAGGTATCTTCAGCGTAATTGATTTTCCGCTACTTTTAATTTTAGTTGGCGTTATTTTTACCGCGCTAATTCAAAGTTCGTCTGCCGCAACCGGTGTTGTAATTACAATGGTTGGTACAGGCATTATGCCGCTAGAACTTGCATTATTTATTGTGCTTGGCGCAAATATCGGTACCTGTATTACCGCGCTTTTAGCCTCTGTTGGCGCAAATGCAAACTCTAAACGCGTAGCCCTTATCCACTTTACATTTAACCTTATCGGTACGGTTTTCTTTACCGCAATAGTTTGGATTTTCAAAGAACAGGTTATAAATCTGCTAGTTTCTATCTTCCCCGGTTCTGACCCAATGTCGCTACAAATGAGGGTTTCGGTATTCCACGTTATCTTCAACGTAACCACAACAATTATCTTGCTACCTTTCACTTCGGCACTAGTTAAGTATTCTTGCAAGGTTATTAAAGATAAACAACTTAACGAAGAAAATCTAACCCTAAAATACGTTGACGATCGCCTTTTAACCACACCACCTATCGCGCTAATGCAGGTAAAGCACGAAATCGACTATATGTTTGGACTTGTAAAAGAAAATATTGAAAATTCGTTTAATCCGCAAGATAAACTTGATGCTATTCGAGATAACGAAAAAATTATCGACTTTACAAACGCTTCATTGACAAAGTTTTTAATTAAACTTTCGCCAAGCGTTGAACAGAGCAACGAACGTGTAATCGGTTCTTACTTCCACGTGCTAAACGACCTCGAGCGTATTGGCGACCACGCCGAAAACTTTACCGATATATACAAAGAGAAGCTTGCGAAAAAACTTGAATTTTCGGATAAAGGCAAACAAGAGATTGAATTTATGCAAAGCAGAGTTTTAGAAATGCTATCTATTTCTATGGATGCATTCCACAATCTGAACACCGAAAATTTAACCCAACTAACCGAACTTGAAAACGAGGTAGACGGACTTAAAAAGTCAATTATGGCAGACCACTTTGCCCGACTTTCCAGCGGCGGTTGCAATACCGAGGTTAGCCCTTATTTCTCGTCTACCGTTGCAGGTCTTGAAAGGGTTGCCGACCACCTTGTAAACGTTGGTTTTAGTATTGTAAATCCAATCGGTTCGCAAAAGAATTTTTAATAAAAATTAACCCGAAGGCTAACACCTTCGGGTTTTCTTATAGCGCCAATAGTATCTCGCTTTCTATTTCGGGTTGCAGGGCGCAATTTATGGCATGGGCAATCGCCTTTGCGCTATAATTTATCATACTGTCAATATCTCTTGAAGTTACCATTAAACTGCAACCTTTAGGGTCAAGATACTCGCGCTTTACAATGTCCTCTGCAAAGGTTGCGGCATCAACCACGGTTGGCACTCCTATTGCAACGGTCGGCACACCGAGAGTTTTTTCGCTAATCTCTGCCCTACTGTTACCAACCCCCGACCCTGGTCTTATTCCGCTATCGGTAAGTTGCACCGTGCAACCAAGCCTTGATATATCGCGCGCCGCCAATGCATCTACAACTATTACTGCGCTTGGCTTTATCCTTTGCACAGTACCCAAAATTTGCTCTGCTGCCTCAATTCCCGTCTGCCCTAGTACACCCGTCGCTATTGCCGATACCGTGCGAAGTCCTTTAAGGCCAACCGACTCGGCTACCGCTTTTTCTATATGCCTTGTCGAAAAAATACCCTCAACGACTTTCGGACCAATCGCATCGGGGGTTATGTTGCGGTTGCCAAGCCCCACAACAAGCACGTTTTCAGAATTTTTTATTAAAGATAATAGTTCGGTTTTTATTGCCGAATGTACCTCTCCGCGAACATCGTCGGGGGTAAATTTATCAAAACTGATTGTTACGTAACTGCCAAGATTCAAGGTGCCGTTTTCCTGTTTTTCCACAGACATTCTATCAATTTCAACGCGACCTAACTTTATTTTCTCACTAGTGTTTTTTTGCTCTACACTTATTGTTTCAATTGCCAAATCTGTTCTAATCGACATAAAAAATCACCCAAAACTAGTTTGGGTGAAAATGCAAATATTATACTAAAAAAGCAACATACCGATAAGACCCGATGCTATACCAAAAAGTGCGCCGACTATGATATCGCGCAGATAATGCACACCGCAAAGTATGCGGCATACGGCTAAAACCAAACTTAATACCAACACCTCGGCACCTATATGAAGGTTAAAGAACAGCGCAACGGTGCCTATAACGAACCCCGAAAAAGTGTGCCTTGAGGGAAAGGATTTACCAACCGTTTTTTTGTTGTAAAGTGGCACCAAACCTTCAATTTTTTCATAAGGCCTTGGCGCGTTTATATAGTGCCTTGCAACGCTTAATACAACAAAACTAACAAACGGAACCAAGATAGATTTTAATATCAAAGGGCTTTTTGTAAAGAACAAAACCGCCAGAAATGCAGGGTAAAAAGCGTATATAAAATAGGTTATTGCCTTGGTAATTCGCACGATGGCGTTACTTAACTTTGGCTTTTTGGATAATTTAGTTGTAATATTCAAATA
>JAZOQV010000066.1:0-25696 GCA_045656265.1 Acutalibacteraceae bacterium
CGTAGCCATGTCGTTCTGTGAGCCAAGGAGTTGTTACCAGCAGTTGTCTTCCTAAGACCGCTTGGCCTCCGACTTGGCGTTTCTACTGGCGACGGTCCTATCGACGCTGCTTTCCACGCTATTGAACAAATTATAGGCCATCACTACGAACTAGACGATTTCCAAATTCAGTCAGTAACCGAGGGTAAGGGCGCTATGGGTCAAGCACTAGTTAAACTCAGAAGCGGCGGTAAACTTTATTCTGGTAACGGCATTTCAACAGATATTATCGGCGCAAGTATTCGTGCTTATATAAATGCAATTAACAAGATAGTTTACGAGGAGGCTTAACTTCATGAAACTGTCATTTTCTACTAAAGGTTGGCACAACAGCACCTTTGATGATTTTATAGATATTGCCGAGGACTTAAAGTTTCAAGGCATAGAACTTCACAATATAAATAACAGACTTTTTACCGATAAAGACGGGGCGTTTCACGATTACGCGGCGGCAGCAACCTTGCGCAAATTATACGAGAAAAAGTTAGAAATTCCTTGTATCGACGCAATTCTTGATTTAGGTGCCACCGAAAGCGCAAAAGAAACCGTTTTGGAAATCGAGCGTTGTTTGAATATTGCTGAAAACCTACACATTCCTTCAATCCGTATGCGCGCATTCGAGGGTGGCAGTGTAGATACAGTTAAGGAAATTATAAGTGCGGTTTTGCCAAAAGCCGAAGAAATTGGCGTAACCTTGCTTATAGAAACCTCGGGTATATTCAGCAGTACAAAAGACTTGCGCGAGGTTTTAGATTACTTTGCATCTGATAATTTGGCGGCTTTATGGCAAATGTCTGCCGCATATTTCGGTTGTGGCGAAAGTTCTGAAGATATAGTTAAAAATTTGGGCAAGTATATTAAGCACGTTCAGTTTAATGATGCCGTTAAAACCGATAACGGCGTAGAATATTGTTTGGCAGGCGAGGGCGAAATGCCGATAGCCGACTTTATGCTAACTTTACGTTCTGTTAACTACGATGGATATATTTCGCTTGTTTGGGACCCTGCTTGGTGCGAGGAACTTGACGATATGGAGATTATCTTCTCACAGTTTGTTAACTATATGAAGCAGTTTAGCGATACCTCAAGAAACGAGCGTACGCTTTACTATAATGAGGCACACACAGGTCAGTATGTTTGGAAAAAGGATTTGCTTATAGACGAAACCTTTTCCGATGTTTTAGACCGTATGGTTGAGGAGTTTCCTGACCAGTATGCCTTTAAATACACCACTTTAGATTATACCCGTACTTATTCGGAATTCCGCGACGATGTTGATACCTGTGCCAGAGCCTTTATAGATATGGGCGTTAAGGCGGGTACACATGTTGCTGTTTGGGCTTCGAATGTGCCACAGTGGTATATTGCTTTTTGGGCGGCGGCAAAAATCGGTGCGGTTTTGGTAACGGTTAATACTGCTTACAAAATCCACGAGGTAGAGTACCTACTCCGTCAGTCTGATACACATACGCTTATTATGACCGAGGGCTCAAAAGACTGTAACTATGGCGAAATTATTGCCGAACTTTGCCCCGAACTTGCAACAATAAAAGAGGGTAAGCCTTTGCATGCCCGTCGCTTACCGTTTTTACGTAACGTTATTACGGTTGGCTTTAAACAAAAGGGTTGTCTTACTTGGGAAAGCGCTATCGAGCGTGCCTCATCGGTGCCTTTGGCAGAGGTTTTAAGAATGGCAGCTGCAGTTGACAAAGACGACGTTTGCAATATGCAGTACACTTCGGGTACAACAGGATTCCCGAAAGGTGTTATGCTTACACACTATAACGTTGTAAACAACGGTAAATATATCGGCGACCATATGGATTTATCCACCGCCGACAGAATGATGATACAGGTGCCAATGTTCCACTGTTTTGGTATGGTGCTTTCTATGACTGCATCTATGACCCACGGCGCTACAATTTATCCTTTACCGTATTTCTCGCCCGGTCCTGCACTTTCTTGTGTTCATAACGAGCATATTACAACCTTTAACGGCGTTCCAACTATGTTTATCGCTATGATGCAACACCCCGATTTCGAAAAGACCGATTTTTCATATATCCGCACAGGTATTATGGCGGGTGCAAACTGTCCTGCCGACTTGATGAAAAAGGCAACCGAGGTTATGAATATGCGACATATCGTTTCGGTTTATGGTCAAACCGAGGCAAGCCCTGGTTGTACTATGAGCAGTTATTATGATTCATTAGAGGTTCGTACCGAAACTGTTGGTAGTGCGTTCGCAAATGTTGAATGTAAAATTGTTGACCCCGAAACAGGTGAGGATTGCCCTGATGGCGTTAACGGTGAGTTCGTTGCGCGTGGATACAATATAATGAAGGGTTATTACAAAATGCCCAAAGCCACAGCAGAGGCTATTGATAAAGACGGTTGGCTTCACACAGGCGACCTTGCTTGCCGCAGACCCGATGGTAACTATTTAATCACAGGTAGACTTAAGGATATGATTATTCGCGGTGGCGAAAATATCTATCCAAAAGAGATAGAGGAATTTATTTATACTTGCGATAAGGTTAGCGATGTTCAGGTTATCGGTGTTCCCGATAAGCAGTACGGCGAGGAAATTATGGCTTGCATTATCTTAAAAGAGGGCGAGAGTATGACCGAGGATGAAATGAAGTCGTATATCGCCGCCCACATGGCACGCCATAAAGTACCAAGGTATATAGATTTTGTAGATAGTTTCCCGATGAATGCCGCGGGTAAGATTTTGAAATATAAAATGCGCGAAAATGCCGCTAAAAAATTAGGGTTAGAGTAATGGTAGAGAATTATTTTATAATTGATGCCCATTGCCATGTTTATCCCGATAAAATTGCGGCGCCTGCAGTTGCAAGCACAGGCAAGTTTTATGGGTTGGATACCGCTTGCCTTGGCACTACTTCTGATTTAATAGAGCGTGGCGGTAATGCAGGTATTGACCACTATATAATACAGTCGGTTGCTACCGCGCCAAAACAGGTTGAAAGTATAAACCGCTTTATTGCAAATTCGGTTTTAGCGGGCAACGGAAAGTTTACAGGACTTGGCACTCTGCACCCCGATAGCAGTAATTTAAAAGGGGATATAGCGCTTATTAAAGAACTCGGTCTTCACGGTGTTAAACTGCACCCCGATATCCAAGAGTTTAAGATTGACGATTATAGGTGCCTTAAAATTTACGAATTGTGCGAGCAAGAGGGCTTGCCAATCCTAATGCATTGTGGCGATAGCAGAAAAGACTTTTCAAACCCTAATAGGCTTCTACCTGTAATGCAAATTTTCACAGAATTAACTGTGGTCGGCGCTCACCTTGGCGGTTGGTCAGTTTGGGAGGATGCGCTAAATAACTTGCAAGGTCTACCTAATCTTTATTTCGATTGTTGCTCTTGTTTCCCGTTTATGACACCTGAAAAGGCACGCGAGATAATAGAAAGTTACGGAACCGACCGCGTACTGTTTGGTACTGACTATCCTATATGGGCACCCGAAAAAGAAGTGCAAAGTTTCTTTAAAATGGGCTTTTCTAGGGAAGATAATGAAAAAATGTTATCGTTAAACGCTAAAAAGATATTTATAGATTAAAGGTGTGGGCTTGCTCTCGCACCTTTTTCTTGTATTTAGATAGGTTTTATGCTAATATTATTAAAGAACAAAAAAAGGTGGGTGGTAAAATGATAGTTCTCAAAATACTGTTATGGGTTGTGGTTATAATCGCAGTAATAGTATCGTTGTGCTTTTTTGCACCGTTGGACCTTGAATTTACCGCTACGCCGCAAAAGAACGATTTTGCACTAAGGCTATACCGCATAAATTTGGCTAGGAAGCGCAAGAAAAAGCAAAAAACACCCTCAAAGAAAAAAGAAAAGCCTAAAAAGAAAGAATCTATATCCGAAAAGTTTCAGCATAAAAAAGCCGACTTAGAGGAAATTTTAGAGTGGGTGCGACTTATACTAAGGCGTTTAGGTTGGCTTTTATCAAATATTCGTGTTAGGAATTTTAGCATAAAGTACACATCGGGCGGCGAGGATGCCGCAAAGGCCGCTTTAGAATATGGTGCCGCCTGCGCTTTAATATATCCAATAGCCGCATTGGTCGAAAACAAAATGCACATAGCACCAAATGGTATGAAACTAGATGTTTCTTGCGATTATGACAGAGGCGAACCCGACTATCTTTTTGAGGTGTTCTTGCGACTTCGCGGTTACCATGCTATAGTGGCAATAATCTTAATAATAAAAGAAAAATATGCAAAAAAATAATGCTTATGAAGTTCTTTCTTCATAAGCATCTTTTTTTATTCATTATTGGCTCTAAACTGCAAACTGTAAAGTTCTTTGTAAGTGCCACCAAGTTGTAGTAAATCATCGTGATGACCTTGCTCGGTAATCTCGCCGTTTGCAATTACCGCAATTTCGTCGGCGTTTTTAACGGTTGAAAGTCTGTGTGCAACCACAAGTGTTGTTCTACCGTGGCAAAGTTCATCAAGCGCTTGCTGAATTAGTATCTCGGTGGTGTTATCCAAAGCGCTTGTTGCCTCGTCTAAAATCAGTATTGGCGGATTTTTAAGGAATACGCGCGCAATACAAAGCCTTTGCTTTTGACCACCCGAAAGCCTAACGCCACGTTCACCGATTACTGTATCATATCCGTTTTCGAGTGAAGTGATATAATCGTGAATGTTAGCACGCTTTGCGGCTTCTATAACCTCTTCTTCGCTAGCCTCGGGTCTACCGTACAAAATATTATCTCTGATGCTTGCATTAAAGAGATAAACGTCTTGCTGAACAATACCAATGTTGCGCCTTAACGACTCCATAGTAATTGTGTTAATATCCTTGCCGTCGATTAAAATAGAACCTTTTTCTATTCCGTAAAACTTAGGGATAAGGTGGCATATAGTGGTTTTACCGCCACCGCTAGGACCAACTAAAGCGAAGGTTTTGCCTTTTTCTATGTCAAGGCTAATACCCTTTAAAACATCACGGTCGCCATCGTAACCGTAGGTAACATCTTTAAACTCAATATGACCCTCTAGTCTTTCTACATTCTTGGCGTGTGAAAGGTCAAGCTCAGGATCGGTATCCATAACCTCTAAAAATCTTTCAAAACCTGCAAACCCGTTTTGGAATTGCTCCATAAACCTAATAAGTGTGTTTATAGGGGCTAGAAACAGGTTAATTGAAACTATAAATGCCGAGTAGTCGGCAAAGTTTATTTTACCACCATAAAGGAAAAGTCCGCCTGCGATTAGTATAACAACATTAAACACATCGGTTATAAATGTGGTTGAAGAATGGAACATACCCATATTCTTGTAAGCATCGCGGCTTGCCTCTTTAAAATCTTTGTTTCCGCTTTCAAATTTCTCGGTTTCCTTTTTAGCATTGGTAAAAGCCTTAGTAACTCTGATGCCCGAAATACTGCTTTCAAGCGCTGCATTTATGGTAGCTACCGCCTGTCTGCTCTTTTTAAAAGCATCGCGCATCCTTTTGCGAAGTGTAACCGAAACTAATACTAGAAGTGGTACGCAAGCAAAGACTATAAGCGTTAGCGGCAAACTAATGCTTGCAAGATACCAGAAAGAAATTACAACCGAAATAGACGAGATTATAACAGTTTCAGGCCCGTGATGTGCAAGTTCGCTAACTTCAAACAAATCGCTTGTCATACGCGACATAATCTTACCGGTTTCATTGTTGTCGTAAAAACTGAACGGTAATTTTTGTAAATGAGAAAACAGGTCGCTACGCATCTGGGCTTGCATTCTGATACCCATAATATGACCTTGGTATTGAATAAAGAAATTAAGCCCCATTCTGATTAAATATAGTAGAAGTAATCCTACACCAAAAACAACAATATCGCGATAACGCTTATTTGGAATTAAGTCGTTAAGCATAAGCCTTGTTATCATGGGGTAGAGAATCGCAATAAGCGAAACCAGTAGTGAAGCACCCATATCCATTATAAATAAATTTTTATGGGGTTTATAATATTTTAAAAAACGTTTTATCATATTATCGCCTTAACTAATACATTTTTGTGGGCATTTCTCGGCGCATTTGCCACAACCCGTACAGAGAGTGGGGTTAATACTTGCCAGGTTGTTTTCAATGGTAATGGCATCATACTCGCATTGTTTTTTGCAAATACCACAACCGATACAGGAAACCTTGCATACCTTACGTGAGACGGCGCCCTTGTCTTTGTTGTTGCAGTTAACCTTATAACTTTTTACCTTTGGTATAATTTCAATTACGCCTTTAGGACAGGCAGTAGCGCAAGCACCACAACCTGAACATTGTAAGGTATCAATCTCTGCTATACCGTTTGCATTTATTTTAATGCAGTCATTAGGGCAGACACCGACACAGTCGCCAAGACCTAAACAACCAAAATTACAACTGTTATCTCCCGAGAATAGTGTTGTAACCGCGGCACAACTTTTAATGCCTCGGTATTCGAACTTTTTCTCGGTGTTTTCGCACCCACCGTTACATTTAACATGCGCGATTTTTTCTATAAAGTCGCCTGCTTCTACACCTAGTATTTCGGCAAGACCTTTTGAAACCTCTGCGCCACCGGGGGCACAAAGGGTAGAGTCTGCAAGACCGTTAATAACCGCTTCGGCATAAGCGTCGCAACCTGAAAAGCCGCAACCGCCACAGTTAGCGCCAGGAAGTAGTTCGCGCGCTTTTTCAACACGTTCGTCTTTCGGTACTTCCAAAGCAACAGAAGCAAAGGAAAGACCAATACCTGCTATAAGACCAATAGCGGCAACTATAATAATTGCAATTACTATCATACTCATTTTTGGCCCCTCCTAAACAATTCCTGCAAAGCCAAGGAACGAAAGTGAAACTATCGCTGCGGCAATAAGGGTGCTAGGTAATCCTTGTAAACTTTTTGGAATGTCGCTAGACTGTAATCTGCCTCTGACACCTGCAAATATAAGCATAGCAACTAAAAAGCCAAGACCCGCGCCAACCGAGTTTACAAGCGCTTCTCCGTAACTATGTACTCTAACGCTTGTAAAGTTAAGTAGGGTAATACCAAGCACGGCACAGTTAGTTGTAATAAGTGGTAGGTAAATACCAAGCGCGTTGTATAGTGGTGGAATAAACCTTTTAAGCACTATTTCTACAAGTTGAACCAAAGCGGCAATTATCAAAATAAACACAATAGTTTGTAAATATTCTAATCCGTTTGGAACTAGTATAGATGCATATATAGGATAGGTAACGGCAGATGCCATAACCATAACAAATATAACTGCAAGGCTCATAGAAAAAGCGGTTTTAACCGATTTGGAAACTCCCAAGAATGGGCAGATACCCATAAACTTTGAAAGCACCATATTCTCGGTCATAATACCTGCAAGAAGAATTATAATTATGTTTTTAATATCCATTATTCTGCCTCCTCGCAAGTTTTATCGCAACCGTTACAGTTCATTGGACAATTATCGCAACCAAGTTTTGTAACGGCTTTTTTACCCATTCTAACGCTTAACTTGTTTGAAAGGGCAACAAGTACGCCGAACACGAAGAAACCACCGGGCGGAAGTAACATAATAAGCATTGGCGTAGTAGTTACTGTAAATGCAAGCGGTGTGCCTGCAAGAATTGTGCCACCACCAATAAGTTCGCGTATAAAGCCCATCAAAAACAGCGTTAGTGTAAAACCAATACCCATACCAAGCCCATCAAAAATAGATGATGCAACGGTATTTTTGCTGGCAAACATTTCGGCTCTGGCCAAAATAATACAGTTAACAACAATTAGTGGCAAAAACACACCGAGAGATTTATCAAGCGCGGGTGCAAAAGCCTTAACTATCATCTGAACTATGGTAACGAATCCCGCAATAATGGTAATAAAAGCAGGAATTCTAACTCGGTCAGGAATAATTTTTCTAAGCGCCGAAATAGCAATGTTAGAACAAATAAGAACCGCGGTAGCCGCAACGCCCATACCAATACCGTTTAGAGCAGAGGTAGTAACCGCAAGGGTAGGACAGGTGCCAAGCATAAGACGGAGAACGGGATTTTCTTTTATAATGCCATTTTTAAATACTTCAATATTTTTAGCCATTATTTCTCTCCTCCCGTTACTATATTAAACAACTCTCTTGCTAGATTAACATCATCAATTACGGCGTTTGTAGTAATTGTAGCGCCTGTTATGGCGTTAATTTCTTTGTTTTTTTCTTTAGAGATTTCACTTTGTTTACCACTGAACTGTTTAGTAAAATCTTCGCTTTTTGCGTTTTGACCAAGGCCCGGAGTTTCGTCAGCAACACTTAGAATTTGAATAGATTTAATACTACCATCTACATTTATACCGGTCATAACAGAAACCTGACCGCCGTATCCATTTGTGTTGGTTGTAAAGATGTAACCTAAGGTTTCGCCTTTAAGTTCTGCTTTTGAATAACTAAACTCGTTACCTTCTTTGTCGGTAGCGGTAAGATCTTTAAAATCTACACCATCATCGCTATATATTACCGACATAGCAGCCATTGATTCTTTTTTTGCCTCTTCGGCAATTTTTTTATGTGTAATATCGTTGGTAAGCGCCAAAAGGCCCGAAATGACAATACAGATTGCTGTAAGTATAGCGGCTGGCACTAAAACGTTTTTTGCGGTAGGTTTAGCCATTTTTACGCGCCTCCCATCCAAAAGGCTTGCGCCTGGTAAGATTTTCTATGTGAGGTGTAAGTAGATTCATAAGTAATATTGAGTAAGAAACGCCCTCAGGCAGACCGCCAAACTCACGAATAACAACTGTAAATATACCGCAGCCAAGTCCGAAGATTATACCGCCAAGCGCGTTGTGTGGACTTGTAACGTAGTCGGTTGCCATAAATATTGCGCCAAGCATTACGCCACCCGATAGAATAGCATATAGGGGGTCTAGACCTAAAGCCCAACTAAATAACGCCACCGTTAATATAAAACTTAGAGGAATGTATGGTTTGATAACCTTTTTAAGTACAAGATAAAGTCCGCCAAGTATTAGAAGTATAGCGCTTACTTCGCCTATACAACCGCCATGCAAACCTAGTAAAAGTTGTTTGTAGGTGTAAGTACCCGTTTCGGCAGCAAGTGGTGTAGCAGTAGTTACTGCATCAACACCCGTAAACCAAGAAAATGGTTGTACCCAACTTGTTGTCATATATTTAGCAAAAGAAACCATTAAAACGATTCTACCAACTATTGCAGGATTAGCAAAGTTGCTACCAAGACCGCCAAACATCATTTTAACAACAACTATTGCCACGGCACTGCCGATAGCCGCCATCCATATAGGCAGGGTGGATGGTAGATTTAAAGCAAGCAGTAAACCGGTAACCACGGCTGAAAGGTCGCCTATCGACACAGGCCTTTTCATAATCTTGCAACAAACAAACTCTGAAGCTAATGCAGATAGAATACTTACTGCAACTAAAAGTATAGCACGCGGTCCAAAAAGTACAAAACCTGCAAGCGTAGCGGGGGTTAGTGCAATTAAAACGTCAAGCATAATACCGCTAGTCGTGGTTTTAGAAAGTATGTGCGGTGAGTGATTAACTAATTTTTTATCCATTTTAACCCCTCTTTCTAAGTGCGGCTTTAGCATTTCGCATAGCCTGAACTATCGGACGCTTGGCAGGGCACGAGAATGCACAACTGCCACATTCCATACAGTAGTTAGCGCCCAAAGCCTCGACTTTATCTAAATCTTTTGCGTTTAGTGCACCTGCTATGTGGAAAGGTACAAGCCCCATCGGGCATGCATCGGCGCACTTGCCACAACGAATGCAAGGAGAAATAGGTGGCATAGCGGCTTTTTCTTCGCTGAAACAAAGAATCGCGTTGTTCTGCTTTAATACCGGAATGTTAGTGTCTTCAATAGAGAAGCCCATCATAGGGCCACCAACTATAACCTTTTTGCAAGGTTTAGTAAATCCGCCGCAGAATTCTATAACCTCCGAAATAGGAGTGCCAAGCGGTACTAATACATTGCCGGGTTTTTTGATTGCATCGCCATCAACAGTTAAGCGTTTTGCCACAAGCGGCATACCTGTTTTAATGTATTTTGCAATGGCGGCTACACTTGTTATATTCATAACAACGCAACCAATATCTGCAGGCAATCTGCCTAGTGGCAACTTTTTGCCGGTTGCAGAATAAATAAGCACCTTTTCCGCGCCTTGCGGATAGTGGCTTGGAAGTTTCATAAGCCTTACGCGATTTTCTGTGTCTTCACTAGCGGCAGCAATATCATAAAGCACGTCTAGAGCCTTAGGCTTGTTGTCCTCAATACCGATTATTACTTCTTCAAATTTTAGAATTTTCAAAAGGGTGTAAATGCCGTCCATAACATCTTTTGGGTTTTCCATACACTCGCGATAGTCGGCTGTAATGTACGGCTCGCACTCTGCACCATTTATGATTAAAGTTTTCAAAGGCTTGTCAGGGGTAGGGGTAAGTTTAACGTGGGTTGGGAAACCTGCACCGCCAAGGCCAACTAGACCCATTTCGCGAACTGCAGCAGCCAATTCCTCGGGTGTGTTGATAGGATGTGGTTTTAGTTCGGGGTCGGGGGTGGATTTTCCGTCAGACTCAATTTCAACAGCGTCAACTACAACGCCGTTGGTAAGGGTTGCAGGTTTTATTGCGGTAACAGTACCCGATACGCTTGAATGTATTGGCGAGGAAATGTATTTTTCGCAGTCGCCAATCTTTGTGCCTACAAAAACTGTATCACCAACCGAAACTGTAGGGGTACAAGGAACGCCTATGTGCTGTTGCATAGGTATTAAAACCTTGCCTTTTTGCTGCATTTTAATAGTTTTTTCGTCGGCGGTATTTTTATTGTGCTTTGGGTGTATGCCACCACGAATTTTACCTTTTATAGAGGTAAACTCTTTTTTATTGTGCATAAGGTTTACTCCTTTCGTAGTCAAGTATTAATAAATATATATAATTATAACAAATTACTATATTTAATGCAACAAATATACGAAACTTTTAAAAATAATACAAAAAATTGTAAAATAGTGGTTTATTTTAAGCCAAAGATGGTATATAATAGGCATAGTTTAGTGTAAAAGGCGGTGCAAAAAATGGAAAGCAACATCCGTAGCGAAATGCTACTTGGTAAAGAATCTATCGAGATTTTAAAAAATTCAAAGGTCGCAATATTTGGTGTCGGCGGAGTAGGTGGCTATGTAGCAGAGGCGCTTGCGCGTATGGGTGTTGGCCATATAGCGCTTATTGATAATGATAAGGTTAGCGTTTCTAATATTAACCGCCAAATAATTGCACTGCATAGCACAGTAGGTAGGTATAAAACCGAGGTTATGAAAGAGAGGATTTTAGATATAAATCCAAACGCCAAGGTTGAAACCTTTAATATGTTCTATCTGCCCGAAAATGCCGATAGCATAGACCTTAAAAACTATGATTATATTGCAGATGCTATTGATACTGTTTCTGCTAAAATAGAACTTGCAGTAAGGGCAGATAAATTGGGCGTGCCGATAATCTCTGCTATGGGTACGGGCAATAAACTAGACCCCACAAAACTAGAGGTAACCGATATTCACAAAACAAGCGGATGTCCGCTTGCTCGCGTTATGCGTAAAGAAATGCGCGACCGAGGTGTAAAAAAACTAAAGGTGGTTTATTCTAAAGAAGAACCCGTAAAACCTAAATTTGTGGCAGAAAAGCCGTCTACACCGGGCAGCGTGGCTTTTGTTCCGTCGGTGGCAGGGCTTATAATGGCAGGCGAAATTGTAAGGGGGTTAACAGGTGTTTAACTTACCTTCTAACGTAAAAGAAATAATAAACACTATCGAGGGTGCAGGTTATACCGCGTGGTGTGTTGGTGGTTGCGTTCGAGATATGCTTATGGGCAAAAGCCCCGACGACTACGATATAGCATCTTCTGCACCTTGCGAGGAGATACAAAGACTTTTCGATAAAACTATACCAACAGGCATTAAACACGGCACTGTAACGGTTATAATGGACGGCACTCCGTACGAGGTTACTAGGTATAGGGTAGATGGCGAGTATAACGATAACCGCCACCCCGAAAACGTTAATTTTACCGCCGATTTTTCACTTGATTTATCTCGTCGCGATTTTACAGTAAACGCTATTGGATATAACGAAAATCGTGGGCTTTGCGACCTTTATTGCGGTAAAGAGGACATAGAAAAAAAGATAATTCGTGCAGTTGGCAATCCGTCAGAAAGATTTTTAGAGGACGCACTGCGAATAATTCGTGCTATAAGGTTTTCGTCGGTGCTTGATTTTAGCATAGAGGAAGATACGTTAAACGCTATAAAAAAGCATGCAAATCTTCTAGAAAACATAGCAAGCGAACGCGTAACAATAGAACTTTTAAAGGCACTTTCGGGCAATAAGCCATCTACTTTGGGAGTGCTAGTTGAAGAGGGAGGACTTTCGTCATTTGGCATTAGTGGAAAGGCAGATTGGACTATTTTAGATAGGTTACCAAACATAAGTCTTTTAAGACTTGCCGCATTAGCCCAAATGTGCTTTGCCGATATTCACGAAGTTGTGCAAAGGTTAAGATTAAGCAACAAGCAAAAGACCGAACTTTTTGGATATTACGAAATTTTTTCTTTAAAGGAAATTACTTTGCCGAGCATAAAACCTTATGCTAAAAAAGTAGAGTATCACAATTTAAGTGCCGCGGTAAAGGCAATCGGTATTTTAAAAGAAATTGACACTGATGAGTTATCAGAAACCGCGAAAAAAGCCTATGAAAACAATGAACCATACGCGATAGAAATGCTAGATATTAGCGGTAATGAAATCAAAGAACTCGGCTTTACGGGTAGTGAAATTGGCGAAGTGCAGAGAAAACTGCTCCTTATTGTGTTAGATAATCCAAAACTAAACACAAAAGAAAAGTTAGTTAGCGCTATTTTAAATTATAAAACAAGCGATTAAGGGCGAATTTTGTCGACCGAATTTTCTTGCAAGTGGTATGTTTTCGTGTTAAAATATGGCCAGAAAACATAAAAGGAGTTTATATGAAAAACACTTGTTGCTTTACGGGGCATAGACCTGGGGGATTGCCCTTTAAATATAACGAGCAAGACCCGCGCTGTATAGCCTTAAAGAATAGGTTGCGATTTAGTATAACCCGCCTTATAACCGAAATGGGAGTAGATAAATTTATAACTGGTATGGCTATGGGGGTTGATATATTTGCAGCAGAAGAGGTTCTTGCTTTAAAAAGGAAGTTTCCAAACATAAAGTTGTTTTGTGCAATTCCGTGCGAAAGCCAGGCAGATAATTGGAGCGAATTTTGGCAAAAAAGATACCACGCTATTTTAGATTCTGCCGACGGGAGCGTTGTTTTATCGCCCGAGTACACCAAAGCATGTATGCATATACGCAATCATTATATGGTTGATAATTCTAACTATATAATCGCAGTGTGGGACGGTAAAAGCGGAGGTACCGCAAGCACCATAGCATATGCTAATAAGAAAAATCGCGAAATCATAATAATAAACCCTGAAGAAATATAAACCCCAAACACTATTTGAATGTGTTTGGGGTTTGTGCTTTTATGTGTCGTGGCGGAAAAAGTAAAATCCCCATTCTTACGAATGAGGATTATTAACGCCGCAACCCTCTTAGGCTTCAAGTCCCGCTAACCTAACAGAAAGAAAAAATCTCAAACCAAACCTTACGGTTCGATTTGAGATTTTGGTGCCGGTGTTCTTAACGGATTCGAGTGTTATTCTGTATACCAAGGTAATTCTTTTTCAGACATGACACTTTTTATACTGATTCCTTTTTTACTTAACAATGGCAAAACTTCTAGTTCGGTAAATTGAATTGAAGTGAAATCATCCAAATCAAGAGAGGTTTTATCATCAAATAAAATAACATAAGATGCACGTTCTATTCTTTCATCATAAACATTATGTCTTGATTCTATGTAATAAACGCTGTCGATATTATCATAAGAGTAGGTTTTGTTTTCGAAGGATATATTATCTTCATAAAATTTAACGTTTGAAATCAAAATCATAATTGCAAAAAACATCGAAACAGCAATAGAAATCACAAAAATAATAAAAGAGAAATTTTTTACAGCCTTCGAAACCAATATATTTGAAAAATCTTTTCTTTCTTTTTTTGTAAGGTGCCTATTGGGAAGGGGTTTGTTGGCAACAAGAGCAATTGCTCCAAAAACAGAACAAAGCCCTGCACAAAGAAACCCTAAATACCATGGTGCCGATAACACAATAAGGGTATTAACAGAAATTATGGAATTGTAAATAGCAAAAATACCGCAAAAGAAAACGGATGCAATGGCAAAAACAATAAGAAACTCCAATATGCCCGATAGGGGTGTCAACAATTTTTCTGCACCGGAAGTATCACAAGATGCTTCCAAGATATTAAACTCGCCATTTTCCGAATAGGTGATATGCTTTATTAACTGCTTTTCATATTCTAAAAGCTTGTTTTTTTGATTGAGTTTTTCATACTTTTTCAATGCCTTATCTACCTTGCTTTTAAGCAGTAAAGCATAGGGTGCAAAATTACAATATCGGGAAAAAATATAGCCATCTCGCATATTTTGCAAAGATAGAAAATAAGACTGAACATAATCCTCGGGGTCTTCAATTTTATCAAAATCTATATCAGTTTCTTTAAGGCTATATATAGTTTTATAATTATCGAAAAGCGCTTCCAAAAGAATAGAGTCATCTAACAGATATGGAGATAATTGTGATGTAACTTTTTCCAGATTAAAGGTAAGACTTTCAAAGCAACTGTTTAACCGTTCAGGGCTTTCTATGTTCCAAAAATAACAAGACTTGAAAGTTTTGTGTTCTAAGAAGGGAATGATATCGGTTAAATGATAATATACAACGCTGTTTTTTCTAAGGCGAATCACACAATAAAGAGAACTTGGCTTAAAAAATGCAGATTCTTTTTTAACATATCGAAATTCCAAAATATACCCGTAACATTCTATAATACATCTGCAAATTTTCTTGGTTTCTTCAAACGTTTCGTCTAAAACATCGTTTCGTTTTTTGGCAAAATCTTTACAAAGCAATATAAATTCATTAGCGAACATTTCATCTCTCCTCAAAAACACATTCAATTGTTAACACCTATATATTATCACAAAATCGTTATTCTTGCAAGCATCGTGGATGGATATCCACACTTGTTAGGGAGGCCCCTAATACCCCGAAACTCGCTCAAAATAAAAAAGAATGTTCATAACAGTCAGTTCCGTTATGAACATTCAACATGGTGCCGGTGGCGGGACTTGAACCCGCACGATGTCGCCATCAATGGATTTTGAGTCCACCTCGTCTGCCAATTCCAACACACCGGCGCGTACTAAGGCGATTGCCTTAATTGACTTACCCATTATAGTATAACTTTTTAAAAAATGCAAGTGTTTTTTAATAAAATAAATCGTTTTTGCAAAAGATAGGGGCGAGGGTCAAAAATTTACACACCATATATAGCATATTTTATGCAATATATGGCGGTTTTTACTTGACAAAATTCCCATATATTGTATAATTATATATGTATGTTTATTATTTATATTAGGAGTATAATATGGCAGTTAAAAAGAACGACTACACTAATGACAGTATATCCTCACTAAAAGGTGCCGACCGTGTGCGTAAACGCCCTGCGGTTATATTCGGCTCTGATGGTATTGACGGTTGCGAGCACTCTGTTTTTGAGATTATTTCCAACTCTATCGACGAGGCACGTGAGGGATACGGTAAGAAAATTTTAATAACATATTTTTCGGATAATTCTATCGAGGTGCAAGACTTTGGTCGAGGCATTCCCGTTGACTATAACGAAAACGAAAAACGCTTTAACTGGGAACTTGTTTTCTGCGAAATGTATGCAGGTGGTAAGTACCAGACCAACGATGGCGGTAGTTACGAGTTTTCATTAGGGCTTAATGGTTTGGGTCTATGTTCAACCCAATACGCTTCTGAATATATGGATGTTGAAATCAAACGTGATGGTTATCTCTACACCTTGCATTTCGAGCATGGCGAGAATGTTGGCGGCCTTAAAAAAGAGCCTTATGATAAAAAGGATACGGGTACTAAAATCAAGTGGCGCCCCGACCTAAAAGTATTTACCGATATTAACATACCTACAAGTTATTTTATAGATATTCTTCGCAGACAAGCTGTTGTTAACGATGGTGTTGTTTTCCAACTAAAGACCCAAGAGGGCGCACGCTTTCACACCGAAGAGTTTTGCTATAAAGAGGGTATAAAGGATTACCTTAACGAGTATATCGAAAACGATGGTCTTTCTTCGGTACAGTTCTGGCAGACCGAAAGCAAAGGTCGCGACCGTGAGGATAAAAAGTCCTACCGCGTAAAGATAAATGCAGCATTAAGTTTTTCTAATAAAAAGCAACTTAAAGAGTATTATCACAACTCTAGTTGGCTTGAATATGGTGGCGCGCCCGAAAAGGCGGTACGTAGCGCATTCGTTTCGCAGATTGACAACTATATTAAGCAAAACAACAAATATCAAAAGAATGAAAGTAAAATATCATTCTCTGATATTGAAGAATGTTTGGTTTTGGTTGTTTCTTCGTTCTCTACCCAAACCTCTTACGAAAACCAAACCAAAAAGGCCATTACCAACAAGTTTATTCAAGAGGCTATGACCGATTTCTTCCGCAGAAATCTTGAGATTTTCTTTATTGAGAACAAAGCAGAGGCAGATAAAATTGCCGAGCAGGTGCTTAACAATAAGCGCAGCCGTGAAAAGAGCGAGAAGGAGCGCCTAAATCTTAAAAACACCTTGCAAAAAGGCGACGACCCACTTAACCGCATACCAAAG
Source organism: Acutalibacteraceae bacterium (assembly GCA_045656265.1). GTDB lineage: Bacteria > Bacillota > Clostridia > Oscillospirales > Acutalibacteraceae > UMGS1532. The sequence continues at coordinate 16,941 of JAZOQV010000066.1, forward strand.
TTTGTTGATTGCAGAAGTAGAGATACTTTACAACGCGAACTCTTTATAGTTGAGGGTGATTCGGCTTTAGGTTCTTGTAAACTCGCTCGTGATCCCGATTTTCAGGCGGTTATGGCGGTGCGCGGTAAAATCCTTAACTGCTTAAAAGCAGAGTACAATAAGATTTTCAAAAGTGAAATTATAACGAATCTTGTAAAGGTGCTTGGCTGTGGCGTAGAGGTGCAGACCAAGGCCAATAAAGATTTATCTACATTTAATCTGGACAAGCTTCGTTGGAACAAGGTTATAATCTGTACCGATGCCGACTACGACGGTTTCCAAATTCGCACGCTTATTTTAACCATGATGTATAGACTGATGCCTACTTTGATAGAAGAGGGTAAGGTTTATATTGCCGAAACCCCACTTTACGAGATTGGCACCAAAGAAAAAACCTATTTTGCTTACGACGACAGTGAAAAGAATGAAATTCTAGCAGAAATAGGGGACAAAAAATATACTATTCAGCGTTCAAAGGGACTTGGTGAAAACCAACCTGATATGATGAATATGACTACTATGAACCCTGCTTCGCGCAGACTTATCAAAGTTCTCGCGCGTGATGCCGAAAGAACTGCCGAAATGTTTGATTTGCTATTGGGCGACAATCTTTCGGGCAGAAAAGAGTATATAGCCGAAAACGGCTACCGCTATTTAGACGAACTAGATTTAGTATAAGGAGGCGATAATTATGGCACCAAAAAAGAAAAAACCGGTAGAAGTAAATCCCGATGGAACACTTGCCGATAATGTGTATATAGCAGGCGCGGGTATGGTAATTGACCAACCCATAACCGAAACTCTTGAAAGCAACTATATGCCCTATGCCATGAGTGTTATCGTCTCTCGTGCTATCCCTGAAATCGACGGATTTAAGCCTTCCCACAGAAAACTTCTTTTCACTATGTATGAAATGGGTTTGCTTGGCGGCGCCAGAATTAAATCTGCAAATATCGTGGGTAGAACAATGCAGTTAAACCCACATGGCGATGCCGCAATTTACGACACAATGGTGCGTTTATCCGAGGGTTATCAAGCGCTTTTGCACCCCTTTGTTGATTCAAAGGGTAACTTTGGTAAGGCATATTCTCGTGATATGCAGTGCGCAGCCTCCCGTTATACCGAGGCAAAACTTTCAAGCATAGCAACAGAGTTGTTTCGCGATATTGGCAGTGATACAGTTGATTTTGTGGATAACTATGATGCTACTAAAAAAGAGCCCGTTCTTTTCCCTGTAACCTTCCCGTCAATCCTTGTTAACGCAAACAAAGGTATTGCAGTTGGTATGGCTAGTGATATCTGCCCTTTTAACTTAGAGGAGGTTTGCAGAACCACTATTGAGTATATCAGGGATAACGATGTAAATATCGCCGATACACTTATTGCACCTGATTTCCCCGTTGGTGGTCAACTTTTATATAACCGCGAGGAAATGGAAGAAATATACAGAACAGGCCGCGGAAGTTTCAAAGTACGCTCTGTTTATACCTACGATAAATCGGCAAACTGTATCGATGTAACCGAGATTCCGCCAACCACCACGGTAGAGGCTATTATCGAAAAGGTTATAGAGTTAATTAAACTTAAAAAGATTACCGAAATTAACGATATTCGCGACGAAACAGGTTTAAAAGGTTTAAAAATCACAATCGACCTAAAACGCGGTACCGACCCCGAAAAACTTATGCAAAAACTATTTAAGTTAACACCTTTTCAAGATAGTTTTGCTTGTAACTTTAATATTCTTATTTCGGGATATCCAAAGGTTATGGGTGTGCGCGAAATTCTTGACGAGTGGGTTGCCTTCCGTACCGAGTGTGTGCGCCGTAGGGTTTACTATTCATTAGAAAAAGCGCGCAAGAAATTGCACCTTTTAAAAGGCCTTTCAAAAATCCTTTTGGATATTGATAAAGCCATTAAGATAGTCCGCGAAACCGAAGAAGAACGCGAGGTTGTTCCAAACCTTATGATTGGCTTTGGTATTGATGAAATCCAAGCCGAGTATGTGGCTGAAATCAAGTTGCGCCACCTAAACCGCGAGTATATCTTAAAGCAATTAAAAGATATAGAACAACTTGAAGAAGAAATTGCAAACTACGAAGCAATTTTAAAATCTCGCACAAGGGTTTATACAATAATTATAAAAGAACTTGAAGAGATTATTAAAAAGTATGGCACACCTAGAAAAACCAAACTTATAAACGCCGAAGAAGTTGCAGCAGACGAGGTTGTAACGGTAGAAGTGCCCGATTATCCTGTGCATCTTTTCTTTACAAAAGACGGATACTTTAAGAAAATCACACCACAGTCTTTGCGTATGAGCGGAGAGCAGAAATTAAAAGAGGGCGACGAGTTTATTACCATAACCGAAAGCACCAACGCTAAAGAGTTATTGTTCTTTACAAATGCTTGTCAGGTTTACAAATCTCGTTGTAGCGACTTTGATGATAGCAAGGCAAGTTTACTTGGCGATTATGTACCCGGTAAACTTCAAATGGATAACGGCGAAACCACCGTTAATATGACCATTGTTGACGACTATTCGGGATTTATGCTATTCGTTTTTGAAAATGGCAGAATAGCAAAGGTAAGCATGAAATCGTACGAAACTAAAACGAACCGCAAAAAGTTAATTAACGCTTATTGCGAAAAATTCCCACTTGCCGCGGCGCTGTATTTGAAAGAGGACGCAGACGTTCTTCTTTCATCATCTGGTGGCAGACTGTTGCTTGTTAATACCTCAATGCTAGCGCTTAAAACCACAAAGAACACCGCGGGTGTTGCGGTTATGACCCAAAAGAAAGGTCAAAGAGTTGTGTCTGCAAAGGTATATACCGAAGGATTCTTGCAAAAGCCTCATCGTTACCGCGCTAAAAACTTACCTGCTGCAGGCAGTCTTTTAAGCAGTGAAGATAGTAACGAGCAGTTAAAACTTATGTAATAAAAAAGCACCGCAAGCTTTTTGCTTGCGGTGAACGGTAATGGAAGCTTAAAGTAAACCTAAAAGCTTTTAGCAAACGCATCAAATAAATGTTCATCACCGTTAATGCTAGTATATACTATTTATTAAAATATATACAAAATATTTGACATTACATAAAAATTGTTTTATAGTAGTGTTATTGTCCGCGAATTAGGAGGATTTTTAAAATGCAAAAAGAACTTGCAAAAAAATACGAGCCACAAGCCGTTGAGGACAGAATTTATAAATTTTGGACCGATGGTGGCTATTTTCACGCAGAGGTAAATAAGGACAAAAAACCTTATACCATAGTTATACCTCCACCAAACATCACAGGCCAACTTCATATGGGTCATGCTTTGGATAACACCTTGCAGGATATCCTTATTCGTTGGCGCCGTATGCAAGGCTACGAGGCACTTTGGATGCCTGGTACCGACCATGCTTCTATCGCAACCGAAGCAAAGATTGTTGAGGCTATGCGTAAAGAAGGCATTACCAAAGAAGATATTGGTAGAGAAGGCTTTTTAGAGCGCGCTTGGGATTGGCGCGATAAATTTGGTCGCAGAATAGTATCCCAACTTAAAAAGTTAGGTTCATCTTGCGACTGGGAGCGCGAGCGTTTTACTTTAGACGAGGGTTGCTCTAAAGCGGTTAAAGAGGTATTTATACGCTTATACGAAAAGGGCTTAATTTATAGAGGCGAAAAAATTATCAACTGGTGCCCTCATTGCTTAACCTCTATTTCAGATGCAGAGGTAGAGCACGAAGAACACGATGGTAATTTCTGGCATTTGCGTTACTTCCTATCTGATGGCAGTGGCGAAATTAGGCTTGCTACAACCCGTCCCGAAACACTTTTGGGCGATACCGCAGTTGCTGTTCATCCGGATGACGAGAGATATAAGGATTTAATTGGTAAAACGGTTAAACTTCCTTTAACCGATAGAGAAATTCCAATTATAGCTGACGAGTATGTTGAAATGGATTTCGGTACAGGTGTTGTTAAAATTACCCCTGCTCACGACCCTAACGACTTTGAGGTTGGTCTCCGTCATAACCTACCTATTATAAATGTTATGACCGATGATGCACACATGACCGACGATTGCGGCAAGTATGCAGGTCTTGATAGGTATGAAGCTAGAAAGCAAATGGTTGCCGATTTAGAAGAACTTGGTAACTTAGTAAAAATCGAGCCAATGAAGCACAATGTTGGTTCTTGCTATCGTTGTAACACAGTTGTTGAACCACGCATTTCAAAACAGTGGTTTGTAAAGATGCAACCTTTGGCAGAGCCTGCTATTGAGGCTGTTCGCGGTGGTGATATTAAACTTATTCCACAGCGTTTTGAAAAAACATATTATAACTGGATGGAGAACATCAAAGACTGGTGTATTTCCCGTCAACTTTGGTGGGGACATCGTATTCCTGCTTGGTACTGCGCAGATTGTGGCGAGGTAATCGTTGCAGGCGCAACACCGGATAAGTGCCCGAAATGTAATAGCACTAACCTAAAACAAGACGAAGACACTCTTGATACTTGGTTCTCATCTGCATTATGGCCATTCTCAACAATGGGTTGGCCTGATAAAACACCCGAATTAGATTATTTCTACCCAACAAGCACACTTGTAACAGGCTACGATATAATCTTCTTCTGGGTTGCCAGAATGATTTTCTCTGGGTTAGAGTATACCGGTAAAGCACCTTTCAATACCGTTCTTTTCCACGGTATTGTTAGAGATGCGCAGGGTAGAAAGATGTCTAAATCTTTAGGCAATGGTATCGACCCACTAGAAGAAATCGAAAAGTACGGCGCCGATGCGCTTCGCTTTACACTTGCAACGGGTAATAGCCCAGGCAACGATATGCGCTATGCACCTGATAGGGTAGAAGCAAGTCGTAACTTTGCTAATAAACTTTGGAACGCAGCTCGTTTTGTTCTTATGAACCTTGACGAAAATGAGCCTGCACCATATATCCCCGAAAACCTCGCAACTGAGGACAAGTGGATACTTACTAAGTTTAATTCCGTTGTTGCCGATGTTACCGACAACCTTGAGAAGTTTGAACTAGGTCTTGCTGTTCAAAAACTTTACGACTTTATTTGGGACGTATATTGCGACTGGTATATTGAAATCTGCAAGGCTCGCCTAAATTCAGACGACCAGGATAAGAAAAACACCGCGAAAGGCGTGCTTGTGTACGTTCTTTCAAATACACTAAAACTTTTACATCCGTTTATGCCATTCATAACCGAGGAAATTTGGCAAGCACTCCCACACGAAGGCGAAACCATTATGGTTTCTGCTTGGCCCCAAAGCAGTGATGCACTAAATTACACAGAAGATGCCGCCGCTTTCCAAAAACTTATGGATGTTATCAAGGCTATTCGTACCCGTCGTTCAGAAATGAACGTTCCGCCTTCTAAAAAGGCAAAGGTTTATGTTGCAACTGCGGATAAGGAAATCTTTATGGACGGCGCAATTTATATCGAAAAACTTGCAAGTGCATCCGAAGTAGAGGTTGGCGCAGAATTTGATATCCCGTCAGCAGTAACAGTTGTTACCGACTCTGCAGTTATCTCAATTCCTATGAACGAACTTGTTGACTTATCGGCAGAGCGCGCAAGACTTGAAAAAGAACTCGAAACCGCTAATAAGGATAAAGAGTTCTTTGAGAAGAAACTTAACAATAAAGGCTTTGTTGAAAAAGCACCCGCTAATGTTGTAGCACAGCAACGCGAGTCTTTAGCAAAGGTACTTGACAAAATTGCTATGCTAGAAGATAGCATAAAGTCTTTAGGTTAAATTAAAGGGGGCGCTTGTCGCCCCTTGCTTTTTTGGAGTAGTTTATGGATTATAACACCGCTTTAAATTACATATTTTCGTTAGATAGATTCGGCGGGGTCGCATGCCTAGAACGTATAACCCCTGTGCTAGAGTATTTTGGCAATCCGCAAAACAAGGTAAAATCTTTGCATATTGCAGGTACTAACGGCAAAGGTTCGGTAGCGGCTATGTTGAATTCTTGCTTGCAAGCCGCAGGGTATAAGGTTGGGCTTTATATGTCGCCTTTTATCATAGAGTTTTGCGAGAGGATACAAATAAACTCACAGTATATATCAAAAGAAATTTTGGCAGACATCGTTAAAATGGTTAAAGATACTTGCGAAAAACTAGATATAACTTTAGGTCAGTTCGAATTTATCACTGTGGTTGCCTTTCTGTATTTTGAAAAAGAGAATTGCGATTATATGGTTTTAGAAACAGGCCTCGGTGGCAGATGTGATGCTACTAATACAGTAGTAAAACCTGAAGTTTCAATAATCACATCAATTTCGCTAGACCACACCGCTATTTTGGGCGATACAATTTCTAAAATCGCAAAAGAAAAAGCAGGAATAATTAAATCATCTGTTCCTGTTGTTACAGAGTCGCAAGAAAATGATGCGATTTTAGTTATAAAAGAAGCCTGTAAACAACAAAATGCAAATCTCATAGTTACCGATTCGCCAGCTAATATATATATAGGTATAGATGGCACTAACTTTAATTATAAAGGTTTGGGTTATACCATTTCGCTTGTGGGCAAGCATCAAGCATATAATGCAACCTTGTGCATTGAGGCGTTAAATCAACTAGGTGTAGATAATAAATATATATGTAAAGGGCTTGCAAACACCGTTCATCCCGCAAGGCTAGAAATAATTTCCAAAAGTCCGCTTGTTATTTTAGATGGCGCACATAACGAGGGTGGGGCAAAGGCGTTAGCCGAGTATTTAAAAACTACAAACTTTAAAGGCACGGCGATAGTCGCCGCTATGCAGGATAAGGATGCAAAAACTGTCGCTAAAGAAATAGCGCCCTACCTTAATAATATAATAGCAGTTAAACTTCACGATAATCCACGTGCACTATCGCCGCAAAAACTAGCCGAATATTTTTCGAGCTTTTGCAATGTTGAGTTAGCAGAAAATTATAGAGAGGCACTCGCTTTAGCAGAAGGCTCTCCCTTGCTTGTTTGCGGTAGCCTTTATCTTGCCGCCGATATAAGACCAATGCTCTTACAAAAATACAAAATCTGACAACCGAATATAGCAAATTATTTACGGACAACCCTGTATAATTATATGGGTTGTCCGTATTTTTTTGAAAGGAGAATTAAAATGCAGGTAAGAATAGATAAACACGGCGAAACCGTTACCGCATATTTGAGTGGCGATATAGACCACCATACCGCCAAGGCTATCAGGGAGGAAATAGATAATGAGATAGACTCAGTAAAGCCGACGCTGTTAATACTAGACTTTGGCGAGGTAACGTTTATGGATAGTTCGGGTATCGGACTGGTTATGGGTAGATTTCGCAAAATGCAAACTACAAACGGCGAGATACAAATAATAAATACGCCACTTTATATATCAAAGGTAATGCGTATTTCGGGAATTGAAAAATTAGCAAAAATTTCAAACAAGGGGGACCTAAAATGAAAGCAATAAACGAAATGAAAATCACTTTACAATCACGTTCGGTAAACGAGGGGTTTGCAAGGGTGGCGGTCGCATCTTTTTTGTCGCAGCTTGACCCAACTATTGATGAAATCAATGATATTAAAACCGCCGTATCAGAAGCGGTTACAAATTGTATCGTGCATGCGTATAAAGATACCATTGGCAAAATCTACATAAACGTAAGCATCTACGAGGATAAAACGGTATCAATAAGGATACGCGATAACGGTTGTGGTATTGAAGATGTTGAACAGGCACGCGAGCCTCTTTTCACAACTGCAGGCGGAGAGCGGGCAGGTCTCGGTTTTGCAGTTATGGAAAGTTTTATGGATAGAGTTCGAGTTTCTTCTAAAAAAGATAAGTACACCTCGGTAACATTAAGGAAAAGAATTGGAACAAAACAGTGAGCAGAGACGAAATCATAACGAATAACCTAGGGTTGGTCCACGCTTGTTGTAAACGCTTTACGGGTAGAGGTATAGAGTACGATGACCTTTTTCAAGCGGGCAGCGTAGGACTTATTAAAGCGGTAGACGGATTTGACAGTAGTAAAGGATTGCAACTGTCTACTTATGCCGTGCCTGTAATATTGGGCGAGATAAAAAGATTGTTTCGCGATGGTGGTGCGGTAAAGGTAAGCCGAAGTTTAAAAGAACTTTCCTTAAAAGCATCAAGGCTTAGCGCAGAACTTTCTAAAACTATGAATCGCGAACCGACGGTGGCGGAACTAGCCGAAAAACTTTCGGTGTCGGTAGAAGAATTAAGTGAAGCGCTTTGCTCAACCCAACCAACGCTTTCACTTACCTATGATAATGAAGGCGAAGAGAGCCAAATAGATTTACCGGTTGATTCACATGAGGTGGCGGTTTCTGATAGGGTGGGGCTGATGCAGTTAATTAACAAGTTACCCGAAAAAGATAGAAAAATTATTGACCTTCGCTTTTATAAATCCTTTACTCAACAGAAAACAGCAGACACACTAGGCATGACTCAGGTGCAGGTTTCACGAAGAGAAAAAGCAATACTTGGTAATTTGCGCCAAAAACTCGGCTAAAACATAAAAGTTTTGTGTATTTCGACAGTAATTAAAAATTTTTGAAAAAAATGAAAAAAAGTGTTGACAAGAGGGGTTAAAAGTGGTAATATAATCAAGCTGACCCTATGCGGCCGGCATACTTGAACCTTGAAAATTAAACAACGATAAAGATAAAAGGACCCGACAAATTCTTGATTTAGTAA
>JAZOQV010000067.1:0-52179 GCA_045656265.1 Acutalibacteraceae bacterium
ATTAACTGCGTTTTGTGCCGCACAAAACCAAAAATCTCTCTCCTTTAAAATTCTTCGACCCTAAAAGAGTAGAATTTCGAGGGATTTTTTGTGCGGAAGAATCCGTAAGGCTAACGCCTACGGATGATGACAAACCGAAAAGCACCGAAATTATGCCGTTTAGGGCAGGTTCGGATTATTCGTGTTTGCTTACAAAAAGCGCAATTCTAACCGCTACCTCGAAACGAAGATAAATGAGGCTTTGGGGCAAGTTTTACAATTTAGATGTCGGTTTTTTTCGTGCTCGTTTCGGGATCTTTTGTTTTTCTTTTGTTTTCATACATTGCATTATCGGCTCGCTTAAATACGTCATTAAAGCATAAATCATGATCCGGGTCGTACATCGCAAAACCCCTTGCTATGCTGATTGAGATTTTGAATTTTTCATCTATAATTGTGTTTTTGCACGTTACATCTAATCGCTCAAACAGTTCTTCGTAAGAGTCCAAGTCTTTTTGTCTAAGAATAACTAAAAACTCATCTCCGCCTATTCTAAACACAGGACTTCTTTTGAAAACAACCGAAATTGCTTTTGCGGCGTTTACAATCAATTTATCTCCAATATCGTGTCCATACGTATCGTTTGTTTCTTTTAAATTATTTATATCTAATACAACAACAGCGAAATATGCATTTCCATTTTTAATCTCTTTGTCAAAATCAGTTACCCAATTTTTATACGCCGTGGTATTTCTGAGTCCTGTAAGGGAATCGCTATTTGCCGAAAAATGCAGTTCTTTTTCTCTTTCATATAAACGCATTGCCATATTTTCGAAAGACATATTTAAAAGTTGTATTTCAGAAATATTGCTATGCACAAACTGTACGTTGTAGTCTCCGTTTGAGAGTCTTACAGATGCATCGGCGATTTTTTTGAGTGGTGCAACAACTTTTTTGATAACAAAAATAGCCATAATTGTAAAAAATGCAGAAAGTATTAAAACAACAAACAATATTTTTAAACCGATTTCATATCTGATTTGTCTAATATCATCATAACTTGCGGAAAGAACAAGGGTCATTCCGTTTTTTAGTTCTTTAGATGCACGAAGATATTTTGAATTATCCTTCGTTTCTTGACCACAGGTGTTGTCATGGTCGCAAACTACAGTTCCATCAAATTGCAAGTGAGCGAATCCATTTTCATAAATTTTAATTTCGTGTACTCGTTCTGCTAAAACTGCATAATCAAAATCCATTCCTATAATGCCGACAAACTTTTCTTGGTGATATAGCGGCACCACGTATGAAATCATATAAATATTATTGTTTTGGTTATAATAGGGTAACATCCAAACAGGTTTTCCGGCCTCGAAAGGTTGCCAAAACCACCCAACGTGTTCGGTATCATCTTTTTTATAAAGAGATATATCGGTTGGCTCAAGAGAAACATATTCATTGTTTCCTTTAGTTTTACTGTAAAACAACCCCATTTTGCTACTAGAAATTGCAGGGTTAAACCGAAAATAATAGGCAACCGCTCCGCTTGCATGATTGGCAACATCGGCAAACATTTGGTCTGTGCTTTTGATAACCTTCTCTTGAAAGCGTTGATTTTCCACTTTGGATTCTTCGGTAAAAAAGTCCATTACATAACTTTCCATAACCTTGACCGATTTTTCCATATCGTCGAAAATATTGTTAATATGTGCACTTTCGTTATCGCAAGTTACCATAACAAAATTTTCAGACTCGTCTTGTACGTATTGGTCTACTTCATAAATGCTAATGCCACCAATAAAAATTGTTATTGCAAACATTGCAATAATGAGTGTTGCCAAAATGCGAAACTGCATAGAATGTGTTTTGTTCGGTTTTTGTTTCTTTTTATTTAAAGATTTCTTTTTCTCCATTACACACTCTCCGTTACTTTATAATTTATATGCGAATTATACCACTTGTTAGTATAAAATTCAAGGCAAAGATATGTGAAAACATCGCTTCATCGATTATACAAAAAACGATTGTTTTCCGCTGATGTTGCATTGTTCTTTAGTTCGATTTCTCACCAAAATACGCTTTAGTTGTAGGTTGTAGACCCAATTATCGCGCAAACTTCGTTTGCCTGACCTCTTGCGGTGCCCGAAGTTCATAATGGCTTGGCACGCCTATAAACTTCGACCGCGGCGCTTGCGTTTGCAACCTTTTTCTCGCACTGCGAGCGCTCGCAACCTCACCTCGTGTTATTCGCCCTTCGGTCTCATAACCCTACAAAAAGCACAACTCTAATCTCTATCACAAAACGAAGAAAAACCTCACTCACCAAAGGTGAATGAGGTTTTTTGGTTGCGGAGGCTGGACTTGAACCATTATCGCGCAAACTTCGTTTGCTTGACCTCTTGCGGTGCCCAAAAGTTGCTATCTGCTTGGAGCGCAGGCAACTTTTGCCCGCTGCGCTTCCTTACGCTCCCTTCATCCGCCCCCGGCGCCGGTCGCGACGTCACCTCGGGAACCCTCAGGTCGTTGGTTAAAAATCAATTTCTGTAATAAAAAATGAAAGCACCACAAAAGTGATGCTTTCGTTTTTGGTTGCGGAGGCTGGACTTGAACCAACGACCTTCGGGTTATGAGCCCGACGAGCTACCAACTGCTCCACTCCGCGATATTTAGTTGCGATTTCTCTCAGCCCTATTATTATATCACAGTTTTATGAAAATGCAACCCCTATTTTGAAATATTTTTAAAAATTTTTTGCTTATTGTGGTGCATTAAAAAAATATTCCAATTCGTTTCGGTCTATAACAAAATTGTGGCAGTTTTCTTTGTTTCAAGGCGAATTCTTGTTTAATTTTTTAAAATAAAGCAATATTGTGTTAGTGGTTTTTTAAAACTAGCAATATCGTTGTTTACAATTTATTATCTAAATTATACAATAATTATAAATACATACATATAATTTGTGTGCAAAATATTTTTTGGAGGTATTTTTATGCTAAAAAGATTTACAAGTGTGATTTTATCACTTTGCATTGTAGCAACTCTTTTTGCAGGCTTAAACTTTAGCGCATTTGCAGCAGCAAGCGATGCTAAAGATAATACTGTAAATAGTATGACTTCCGGTATGGAAGTTGAGGCTACTCGCAACGAATGGCTTACAAACAATGGTTATGAGCCATCCAAAAGCATAATTAGAGACTACGCAAGTTCAAAAGCAAAGGTATATTACTACATTAGTAGCAAGGAAGAAAATCCGGAATTTGCTAATGTAAATACTTTGACTTATGGTCAGCCAACGCGTACTACAAACACGGAAGGTATCGAACTTTTTACAGGTTCAACCATATCAACCGGTGATACCAGATTAGTTTCTGACTATGATTTGGCGCGTAGAATGTTCCTTACCTACAATACAACAGGGGATATATCCAGCAAACCAAAGGGTATTGTAAATGATGAATCTAAGCAATATCTTCAGTTGAACTTTGAATTACCTGCAGAAACCGATATTTCATCTTACGTGCTTATGTGGGGTTTGATTTCAAACGCACATCACACAATTCCTGGCCATTGGAAAATTTTTGTTGCCGATAATGAAGCAAGTCTTTGGGAAGATGCAAACTGCGTTTCTCACGTAGACAACATTAGCGCCACTTCCGACCGTGTTGTTGGTGTTAATTTTGGTACTGCCAAAAGAGGTAAATGGCTGGGTCTTAGACTGATTTGCCCATATAACACAAGCAGAAACGCAACTATAGGAAGTTTAAACAACTTGGCATGGATAAGACTTGCACACTTTGGCGTGCAGGGTGCCTATGTGAATTCAGTAACAGCCGAGGGTGTTACCGCAAAAGCCACTAACGACAATGGCGAGGCAGAGGTTTCAGCCGTTGCAACTTTAGCCGGCAATACAGATAAAAACGGCGTGTATCCTTACGCTAGCGTTGCTTTAACTGCCGAGGCAGGCTTTAAAGGTAGCAACAGCAAAATTTATACTTTTGAGGGTTGGTATTTAGGCGAAGATAAAATCGCTGATACCGCAACCGCTAACTACGCCTTAACAGGTGCAGAAACCACAAAAGAGTTTACTGCGAAATATACCGAAAAAGAGTATGAAGAGTACGATAGCAGCAAGTATAATCTAACAGCCACTCACTATGCAGGTCAGCTTGACAGCAATCCTGTCGCTGATAGTTTAATTGTAGGCAAAATGCCCATTAGCGCGCAAGTGTTCAACACTATCGAGGGCGACTTTACTGTATCAAACGAGCCACAGGATTATACTGATGGTCTAAGTGCAAGTATGCAGGATGTTACTTCTGCAACTAAAAACAACGGTGATGCAAGATTTTTTGATGATGCTGCTCTCTATAAAAAAATGTTCATAGAGACTACAACCAACGAAGGCGCTTTTGCAAGCATGACAGCTACTGATGACGAAACAAAACAGTGGGTACAGTTTAACTATGAACTTGATGGCGTAGCTGATATTGATAACATTCTATTTGGTAGATATTCCGGAGGTTCGAAATGGGATGTAGGCCACTTCAAACTCATCCTTTCGGATACCGAAGAAGGCCTACACACTCTAAGTTCTGCAAAAGCAGTTATCGAGGTAAATTCCGGCACTAATCAATACAAAGCAAACTGGAACTTTGCATTTACCGAAGATATTACCGCTAAATATGTTGGTATACGCATAATTAGTATGTATAACAACAACTATGGTACATGGACAGAGACCAACTTAGGTCAAGTATATCCTCGTTTCACACACTTGGGCGTTCATGGCACTTATGTAGACCCCGTTGAGGGCGCAGATAGTGTTGAAGTTACTGTTGCTAAAGATGCTGAAGTTGCTGATATTGAAGGTATTGTTGTTACAAAGGCAGAAGACATCAATTACGGCAATCCTGATAAAGAGGGCAAATATGGTTCAGCTAGTGTAACAGTTACTGCTACTGAACTATTTAAAGACACCGAGAACTCATCTACCTACGCCTTTGAGGGCTGGTACAATGGCGACCAAAAGATATCTGACAAAGCAGAGTATGCATACAACCTTGCAAATGGTAATGCAACTCTTACTGCAAAGTATGCAAGGTATACTCTTGACAGTAGTAAGTACGGAATTAAAAACGGATACGTAAGAATAGAAAAGGGCGATACCGTTTACGATGTAACTTCAGGATTCGACCAAGATAAAAACAATATTGCTGTAAATAATGGCGAGACCCTTTTACAAGATCACGAATTTGCAAAGAGTGGGATGTTGGTAGAACTTTATTCCAATGGTGCCAAGAAACACGACTTAGAGATTGTTTATAGAGGCGACTATGATGGCGATAAAGAAGTAAACGTAACCGATATAACTGCAGCTCTTTCTACTATAGTAGATGGCACCAATGCAACCGAATTAGAGACCTTCAGGTTTGATAACGGCGATGGCGAAATTACAGTTACAGACATAGTAAATGCAAGAAAGACAATACTGTTTGCATCTACAACCGACTATACAAACAAAACAATTGCAATGAAGGACCTTAGCATAAAACCAATAGGCAGAAGCGTATGGACAAAGTGGAATGCATTGCTTACAAGACACGCAGCATCAGGTTTCGTATTTACTGCCGACTGCCAAGGCGACATTACGTTTGAAATTAACACAACTTCGTCCCAACGCCTAACAGTTAGTGTAGATGGTAATGAACACATCGTTAGCTTTACCCAAGGAGGCAATCAACAAGTTGTTATCGCAGAAGGCTTAAAACGTGGCGTGCATACAATCGAGATTTTAGCTCAAAGAGCTCAAGACATTCCAACCCAATACTACTCAATCAACTTAAATGGTGAGGTTTTAGCCCCACCTGCAGAAAAAGAATTACTTGTTGAGTTTGTTGGCGACTCTATAACCTGCGGTCTTGGTAATAGGTATTTGGAAGAGGAAGGAACTTATGTAGATGATGCTTCTAAAGCTTATGGCAAACTAACCGCAAATGCTTTGGATGCCGACTGGTCTAACATCAGTCTTGGTGGCTCTACTGTAGTAAGCAAAGACGTTCTGCCCGAATCCACAATGGTTATGCCAGACAACTATCGCTTAGCTATGTTTGATCAACCCGAATGGGATTTCGAAAACAATCGTCAGGCAGATATCGTTGTTATCAACCTTGGTACTAACGAGTATCTAAAATCTTCAGGTGATGAGTCAGTTCAAACTGCATTTGAGAATTCGTTATATGCTTTCGTAAAGGATATAAAAACACTTAATTCTAAGAAAGATGTTAAGGTGGTATTTGCATTCGGTATGATGACCGATGAAGATGTTTGGGTAAACCAATGCTACCAAAACGTAATAACGAGGCTTGAAGCAGACGGAATCACTGTTCCTTTCTGTCAGTTACCTAAAGATATTAACGGTGGCGGTCTGCCGAAGCATCCGTCTTTAGAAGGACACGTTGCAGCTGCCGCAGTTTTATCACAGTTTATTAAAGATAATGTGTTAAACTAAAAAATAAATAGTTTTTTACCCTGCTTGGCATTTTAACAAGCAGGGTATTTTTTATATTAGATTTGCACTTTAGGGTAACACCTAGGGTGCTTTTTTATTAGCAAAACAAACCGCTTTTGCATAGTATGTATATAGCGTATAGCAAAACATAACTAGGAGTTGATTTTTGTGGAGAAAAGTATGGAGGATTATCGCCGCGAGCTTATAGATATGGCGTCGCGTAGTTCTGTGGGTGGCAGAGAACTGTTTGCAGAGGACAGTATGGTTGAAAATGCGCCTCAAAACACGATGCCAAATTCACCTCAAACTATGATGCCAAACAATACCGCTAATTTAACGGGCAGTGGCACCTTGGTTGTAGAACTAACCCACTCTAAAGGTTTGTTCCCTGTTGTAGATGCCCAAGTCTGTTTAAGCGATATGAACGGCGCGCAAATTGGTTGCAATAGAACCGACAGTAGCGGCAAAACGAATGAGTGGCGCTTACCAGCACCGCCAAGGGCTAATTCTGAAACCCCAAACGGAAATCCAAATAACGTTTCGGCATTTTACAATATAAGAATAGATGCCGAGGGGTATGTGCCGGTAATTATAGAGGGTGTGCCTATTTTCGATGGTGTAAGAACGTTGCAACCGCTTGATATGTTTTTTCTAGGCGCCGCCGAAAGTAACGAGCCGCAGGTTATTAAGTTTAATAACAGTTATACTCTGTGAGGTGGCAAAAATGGCAGTTTTACCTTATATTCCAACCAACATAACGGTACACTTAGGGCGACCCGACGAGCAGGCTGAAAACATAACTTTGCCCTTTACCGACTATATAAAAAACGTGGCGTCTAGCGAGATATATCCCACATGGCCCGAAAGCGCTTTGCGTGCAAATATATATGCAATTATTACCTTTGCACTTAATAGAATTTATACAGAATGGTATCCTTCACGTGGGTATAATTTCGATATAACCAACTCAACCGCATTTGACCAAGCCTTTAAAAAGGACCGCGATATTTTCGATAACATAAGCCGCATCGTAGACGAGATATACAATGATTACGTAGTGCGTCAAGGCTTTGTAGAGCCGTATTTTACACAGTTTTGCAACGGAACGACCGCCACTTGCGAGGGGCTTTCACAGTGGGGTACTGTATCCCTTGCAAATGAAGGATTAGTGCCTTATGAAATTTTACAGTACTATTACGGCAACGATATAAACATTGTAAGGGATGCGCCGACTCAGGATATAGAAGAATCCTACCCCGGTTACCCTTTGCGCATTGGCTCGGCGGGTAACGATGTAGATATAATACAAACCCAACTTAATAGAATTGCAAGAAATTATCCTGCAATTCCAAGAATTACGCCGAGAAACGCTATATACGACCAAGAGACCGCTAACGCTGTAAGAAAATTCCAAGAGATATTTAACCTAGAACCCTCGGGCGAGGTAGATAAATCAACTTGGTATAAAATAAAGAGATTTTACGCGGCGGTAAAAAGGCTTGGCGAACTTACAAGCGAGGGTTTAAGTATAGATGAAGCGCAGACCATTTATTCGGGCGATTTGCGAGAGGGTGCAAGTGGTATACCCGTGCAAACAATACAGTATTACCTTAACGTAATAGCCTACTTTAACCCTAATCTTAGCCTCTTTAGTATAGACGGGTTTTTTGGCCCCGAAACCGTAAACGCGGTAGAAAATTTCCAACGAGAGTACGGGCTTTCGGTTACGGGAATTATAGACGAAACCACCTGGAATAAGATAATAGAAATTTACGATAATATTTTAAAAAGTTTGCCCGAAGGTTATCAGGGTCAAAATGCAAAACTTTATCCCGGTTATTTCTTAACTGTGGGGGCGCGCGGCGAGGACGTTCGCACTTTGCAAACCTATTTAGACGTGGTTGCCGCCAATATCAGTTCAATTCCAAGGGTTAACCCTGATGGCGTTTATGGCGAGCAAACACGGGCGGCGGTAGAGGCTTTCCAACGTCTTTACGGCATACCCGAAACGGGATACGTGGGACCTGTTACTTGGTATGCAATCGCAAGGCAATACGAACTTTTAAGCCAAGAGTAATTTTATATAATTGAAACAAATGCCGCAAGTAGTGGCAGTATAAAGAGCATAGCCTTATAAAAATTCTTGTGAATATTAAGGCTTGCTTTTTTTATAAGGAAGAATATAACCGCCGCTTTTATAAACGAGGTTAGCATAGTAAAAAGATAAACAAATCCCTCGAATCTTAAAAAGCCTTTTCCCATTGATACTGTGCCTCCAACCGTCGCTAATGGGAAGCCGATAACATCGGTAACGCCCCCCAATACGAACCTGCAAAGTAGAAATACAAACACCAAAAGCAGACTGCCCAAAATTACGCCAAAAAGCAAAGCAGAATGTCTTTTGTGCTCGCCTTTTATAAAATAGGTTACGGCAAGAGAGGGTATAAAAGCGCTTATCAAAAGAGAGATAATGCTTTTATAGTTAACGGTAAGGTCCAGCGGGGCGGGTTTTATAAGTGGCAATGAAAATAGTATAAGCAAGGTTAAAATAAATGCGCTTGCAATAAATATTATAATTGATAGCCGTAAAAGTGCTTCGCGGTGGCATATACCGCCATAAATGCTTAACACCGTAAAGAAAACCGCAATTATAGCGGCAGAGGTGTTAGGCATTTTTGTGCTATCGGTAAAAATAACGTAGTCGCGACAGCAGTTTAAAAAGAAGAAGAGCAAAAATGGCAGTACCAATACCGACAGTGCTTTAGAACGTTTTTTAAAATCGAGTTTTTTTAAAATCAGGTTAAATACCAAACCTAAGAAAAATCCTATTATAAAAGCAATTATAAGGTCTAAAATTCCTACACTTTTTGGTAAGAATATAACGGTATTTCCCAGTATAAATAAAGCGCATGTAAAAATGCGGTGTACTGTGTAGCCACCTCTTGTGTCCACTAAAAATGCCCCCTAATTTAGTTTGTAGGTTTAACGGTAAGGTCGATGGCGTATTTTTGGAATTCAGCGTTGGAAAGAGGTTTACCTTTGCTTGAAAATCTAAAAATATTTACCTTATAATCCTCTTTCCATTCGTTTAGGACCCTCAAAAGTTCGTTTTTCAGGGTGTCGATTTCGGTGTTGCTATCAAGCGAAACCGATAGAATAATTTTAATACTATCGCCGGCAGTGCTTTGCAAAAAATTCGTGTTTTTAATGTCGTAGGTTTTGCCCTTTACCGTAATCCCGCCGCGTAAAAAATCCCCCGATAAAAGCCTTATTAGTCGTGCTTCGTTTTCATCTTTAATGGCGATTCTCTCTACCCCTTTATAATAGACTGCTCCAGCGTAAGAAAATTCTGTTTTTGATGCCACAAAGTAGGGTAGCGAAAAAGCCTCGGGACTATTTAGTATATCTAGAAGTGTACTGTTCGTTCGCTTACCGCCGTCATAGTAGTTTTTCTTTAAAGCATAAGAAAGCGAGTAACCAATAGGGGTGTCTTTACCGCAAGATATAAGGTCCTTGGCGCTATCGCAATATACGAAGTAGCACGAAAGCATATCCTCTGGTTTGGATAAAAGATACTGCCCCAGTTTTTTCTCGG
Source organism: Acutalibacteraceae bacterium (assembly GCA_045656265.1). Taxonomy (GTDB): domain Bacteria; phylum Bacillota; class Clostridia; order Oscillospirales; family Acutalibacteraceae; genus UMGS1532. The sequence goes on from JAZOQV010000067.1 coordinate 10,083, forward strand.
TATCCTCTTTGCATTTACCCAAAATTATAACGGCAAGGTGGCTAAGGTCTAAAGATAGCGTGGTAGAGTTTTTAATACCGTCAAATGCTTCGGGAATTGTGTCGGCAGTGCTTGATAGTACCGATACTTTGTAGCCTTCGCTAGTGCTATTAGAAATGGCGCTTTCGGCATAAAGGGTTATACCGCTTGAAGTTTCGTCAATCCCTAAAGCCGAAACGAAAAGTCGGCTTTCTATTTCTTTGTAATCCGAATATTTTTCGCAACCGCAAAGGCTAAAAAGCAAAATGATGGTAGTGATTATCGCAACTATTTTCTTCAAGCATCTTCACTCCTTTGTCGGATTTTATTTTTGTGGCTTATTGGTGGTCGCTTAATCATTTTCCACCACGGCGCACGAAATACTGTGTCTTTTAAACTTTGCCCGCTAAATTCCGATAACGAAAGGGTGTAAGGCACACCAAAAGAATCAAGTGAAAAAATGCGAATTGCAAGTAAAATTGCACCAAAGAAATATCCAAAGAGTCCAAAAATGGTTGCGGCAATAGTAAGACCTACCCTTGCGTAAAAAACAACGCCTTTAAGTTTTGGCACCATAAGTCCACAAATTCCGCTTAAAGCCACCGCTATAAGCATTGGCGCGCTAACGATACCTGCCTCAACCGCCGATTGCCCAACTACAAGACCGCCTACAATACTTAGTGCGTGCCCCATACTTTGTTGCATTCTGATACCTGTTTCTCGTAGTATTTCGAACACGAAAATAAGCAAAAAGCACTCTATATAGGTTGTAAAGGGTATTCCGCTTCTCGCGGTTGCTATTGAGGTTGCAAGCGAGGTTGGTAGTAGGTATGGGTGGTAAACGCAAAGGGCGGTGTAAACGGCGGGTACGCTTATGCTTAAAAAGAAACTTATATACCTTAAAATTCTACCGATTGCGGCAAACCAAAAATTAAGGTAGTAATCGTCGTCTGACTGGAAACTTTCCGAAAAAATATATGGCATAGTAAGAACGACGGGCGTACCATCAACAATAAGCGCGGCTCTGCCTTCCAGCAGTTTTGCCGCAACAACATCGGGGCGTTCGGTAGTGCCACAGGTTTTAAATAGTGAGTTTTTGTGGCTTTTAATCTGTTCGTTTATATAATTGCTATCTAAAATTCCGTCTATATCTATTTTAGAAATACGACGTTTTATTTCCTTAATCATATTTTTGTCGGCTACCGAGTTAAGATAGCACAAAAACATTTTTGTATCGGTTTTTCTGCCCTTTGTTATCAGTTCAATAGAAAGGTCGGGGGTGGGTAGTTTTCGGCGCAAAAGCGCGGCGTTTAGCATAACTGCCTCGTCAAAACCTTCACGCGGACCTTGTAGCACACGCTCGTCGGTGGGTTCACTTACACCCCTTGTTCGCCAACCTTTTGTGTTTATAACAATTGCTTTATCGCACCCATCAATAAGAAGTGCAGAATCTCCGTAAAGTATACCTGAAAGCACATCGCTAACGTTTTTTGTAGCAGTAACCTCGTTTGCAAAAAGCACTCGGGATAGTATGTGCCCGCAAATATCGTCTGTTTCTATACTCTTAGCAAGCACCAAAGGTTTTATAACAGATTCATTGATAATTTCGGTGTTAACCATACCGTCGAAGAATAGCAGTGCACATTTAATTTTGTCGTTAAGGTTTGTTTCAATCTCTCTTACTCTGAAAATATCGTCGCTTTTAAAGGTCTTGTTAAAAAGCAAAAGGTTTTCGCTAAGACTACTTGAAAGAAAGGTATCGTTCATAATTTCACCCGTAATAAAGCACAAAATTTCTAAAAATTAGTATTGCGAAAAGCCGCCAAAATATACCGATAAAATTAACGAATAACCGACCTCAATAAATAAATATTATATAGTAGAAAACTTTTTGGAGGTGAAAAAAGTGGATAACAATCACGAATATAACGATTTGTTGGATTATGATTTTTACGAGCCTTATGAAGAGCCTGAAGAAAACGAAGAAGATATCTACGAAGATATTTATTATAACGAGCAATATGGCAGTGAAGACTATATGTAATAAAAAAACTTCGCAATTAAGGCGCACTTCATTACGAAGTGCGCCTTAATTAAGTTTACTCTAAAGGGCAAGTTAAGTTGTCTTTGCTAATAGGGTAAAAATGGTAAATTTATGCGTTAACTTTTTTACGTCAGCGTTTTGTATTGCTTAGGCGGTACGCCTTTATGTTTTTTAAAGAAGCGAGAGAAGTAAAAGCGGTCGGAAAAGCCGCAGAGGTTCGCCACCTCCTCGATGGTGTACTGTGGCATATTGCCGAGTAGCTCACAGGCTCGGTGAAGACGCCTTTCCCAAAGAAATTCCATGGGGGACATACCATATTCCTTCTTAAAAATACGTCGGAGATAGTCGGAGTTGTATCCGAATTGCGACGCTACGTTATCGGCGGAAAGATCGGGATTTCCAAGGTTTTCAACTAGGTAGTCCCTGAGCCTTGTGGTAAGTGGGTTCCTAGCGGTTTCGGCGGTGAGGTCGTATATCAACTGAGTGATAAGACTTAGGGTGCTTTCCATTGTGCCACGCCACCCCTGTTCCTTTTTGAGATAAGCCGATAGAATCAGTACCCCCAACTGTGGGAAGGCACCGTCGGAAACAGTGGTGATGCGGGAGGGATTAAGAGGCAGAGCCTCGGTATGAATATAGACGTCTAAAAAGCCTGATTCGGAGCGAATCGTGTGTCTGCAGTTGGGCGGAACACAGTATACCGTACCTTCAGAAAACAGGATTTTCTCGGTTGGGGTTTCCACGTAACCCTCCCCTGAGATTACAGTTACAATCTCCCAATTTTGGTGACTGTGGCTTTTGCAATATGTAATTTTCTCGGGACAAGCGCCCACTAAAATAACCGACATAGTCCATACCTCCAAGGGTATTTTATCACAAAAAGTCGGGATTGTCCATATTTTTGTTTTCTTTATCCATTCTATATTCCCTTCACAAATGATAAACTGAAAACATAATAAAGCCGAAAGGTGGTAGTTTTAATGAAAAAGTTAATTATGGAGGGACCTAAAAAGTCCAAAGTCATCGATATCGACGTGCCTAAGTGCCCCGATGATCGCATTCTTGTACGTGTTCGCTACACAGGTATGTGCCACTCCGAGTGGTATCCTTGGAGTGTGGCAAAGGCGGGCGAAGAATTTGGTCACGAAACCATGGGTTACATTGCCGAGGTGGGCAGAAACGTCAAAGGCTTCAAGGTTGGTGACAGAGTAACCGGTCTTGGTGGCGGTGGCTATCAGGAATATATCATTATGGAACCTGAGAAGACTATGATAATCCCTGAAAACATTGCCGACGAAGACGCTATCGTTGAACCGATGGGTTGCCTTATGAGTGCTAGTACACGTATGATGCCAAAAATCTTCGGTGATGATATTGCCGTTGTTGGCGCAGGCTATATGGGTCTTGGTATGATTTCCCTTTTCCGTGCTGTTGGATATAATAACATCATCGCTATCGACAAGCGCGACGAGGCTTTGGAAAACGCCCTTAAATATGGTGCAACCCGCGCTATTCACCCCGAGGAACTTAAAAAATACGAATATCTTAATTGGGAAACTTGGGAGAAACCTGACTTAAAGCGTGACGGCCATCTCACCGACATATTCAACACGGGTTTCAAAAACGTTATGGAATTCACAGGCACTCCTGACGGTCTTAAATTGGCAGGCGACCTGGTAAGCGCTCATGGCAGACTTGGTATCGGCGGCTATCACAACGACTGCAATCGCGACATTGACTTCAAGCTTTGGAACATTAAGGCTATGGATATGATTAACTGTCACGAGCGTCGAATCGAGTTTGAAGCAGATCTTTGTCGCAGAGCCTTGGATCTTATTTCTAAGGATATTTGGAAGTTCCGTGGCACCGTCACCCACATCTACTCCCTCGAAGAGTTCGACAAGGCAAACGAGGATATGGAACTCCACAGAAACGGATTTATCAAAGGAGCAGTGAAGTGTGATGAATAAAACAGCGTTAGTAACAGGTGCAGGCCAAGGTCTTGGCCTTAGTTTCACCAAAGAACTTCTATCCCGCGGTTATTTCGTTGCCGCCCTTGAATTTAAGGTAAGCGACGAGCTTCGCGCTTTAGAATGCGACAATCTGCAGATTATAGAGTGTGATGTATCTGACCCTGAAAGCGTTGCAAAAGCAGGTAAGATTATGAAGGCAGAAAGCCTTAACCTTATCATCAACAACGCGGGTATATGGCTTGACAGAAAACGTCGCAGACTATTGGATCCCGAGTTCGAATTTGAAACCATGATTAAGCAATACGAAGTGAACGCCCTTGGCGTTGTTCGTATCTGCCGCGAATTTATGCCGAAGGTTTTAGCATCCGACGGCAAAAAGACTATTATCAACCTTTCATCCGAAGCAGGTTCCATCGGAGAAGGATGGAGAAAGGGCGAATTTGGCTACTGCATGTCCAAGGCAGCGCAGAATATGGCAACCAAAATGATGCACAACGATTTTGCCGAGCAGGGCGTTAAGTTCTATGCCATTCACCCCGGTTGGATGTTGACCCCTCAGGGTTGCGCAGGTGCAGAAGAAGGCACTTGGCCTGAACAGCATCCTGACGACTCCGCCCGTGTGCTTGTGGATTTGGCAGAGGGCGAACCTCGTGAAGGACTTTACTACGATATTGAAGGCAAGGAATGGCAATGGTAAAACCGTTGCAAAACCGCAATCATAGAAAAGAGAATTTTTGAATAAAAAACGGACTGTCTCACATTTTGTGGGACAGTCCGTTTAGTTTTCTCAAAACAAAAGTCAGAGTTTTGCTCTTGTCGCCCTTTGCGGCGCTTAAAAAGCATATATTATGTGTTCGGTTGGCAGTTTTTCACCGCCGTCGTTTCTAACCTTTGCACATTCTGTAAGTAACTTTTCGGTATCTTTGTAATCCTCTAAAGTAAATCCGTTTTGTGTGCAGGTGGTAAGAGCTGCAGCGTTGCTTGTATTAAGATAGCGGTTTGAAATAGACTGAACAACGGTGTTGTCGGCGCTGTTCATTTTTTCTATCGAGGTGCCTAATTCCTTGAAGAACAACTCGCAGGTTTTAAACTCTTCGGTTATAACCTCGCTGCTTGCCACAATACAGTGCGAGTAGGGTTTACCTTTTAATTTTAGGTTATCCCATTCTTCATTTAGCGAAAGTTTATATTTATAATTTTTGCTAATTTCAGATGCGGCAGGGTAGGCGGCAACGACTATATCATATTTGTTGCTTTTAACCTGTTCAGTAAATCCGTAAAGGTCGCCAGGGGTTGTAATATTGCATTTAACGGATGCTTTTTTTAGCATAATGTTAAGATTTTCGGGCAGGTCCGAGTCGTTATACACTAAAACTTTTTTACCCTCGAAATCTTTAATGCTTTTTATTTCACTTTTGCCGAATGCGTCGATATTTAAGGATATAAGCGAAAGCATACGTGCAAAATCTTTTTGTTTACATAGTTCAACGCCGCTTGAAAGTGTGGTAAAGGCAACGCCAAACATAAATTCATCACTTTTCAAAAAAGTTTCATCGTCTTTATAAAGAGAAACCGCGTAGGTGCCTTTTAATTTTGAAAGGGTATTTTGTTCCATAAGGTAACTTAAAGAACAAGCAGTAGCATCATACAAGGCGCTTATATTAAGTTTGGTTGGTGTAAAATCTTTTGAAACAGTGTCTTTTGGAGTGTCAGCCACCTCGCTACTTTTGCAACCGATAAGGTTTATCATAATAAGCGATAGGCATAAAAAAACAGAAATTATTTTTTTCATTTTTCTACCTTCTTTAAATTTCTTCCGACATATATTTTCCGCACGGTAGAGTTAATACATCGCCTTGCGGAGTGGTTATTTTTGCTTTGAATCCTAGCGGTATAACGTAATCGGTATGAACCTTGCGCGAAATTTTTCTGCTATAAACGCCAACCTTGCCGTATGGTGAATCGCATTCAAAATGCATTTCGTTAGCGCTCTTTGGTAAGGTGGTTTTAATGCGAATTTTACAGGTTAGCGGGTCGATTTCTACGTTAGCAATTTTTGAAAATGAACTCAATAACATTTCGTTGCAAAGCGACTTTATTGAGAATTGTTCAAGCCCAAAAAGGTGGGATTCCAAAAGCGATTTGTCGGTGCTTAAAAGCATACCTTCAAGCGTGCGATAATTTTGCGGAATAATGCTGTAATCAACGTTTGATTTTATCAACTCAACATATTCTTCATATTGCGAGATACAACGGCATAAAAGCGAAGTTGCGGTTAAACATTCAGTTCCAAGCGATACCGCCTCGGTAGAAATAAGTTGCGCCGCGCCGTCTATATAAAGTTTTGCAAATCTAAAGGTGTTAACCGAAAACTTAGGCTCGTAAACCTCAATTTTATAACCTTTGATTATGTAAACATCTTGCATTTGTGAATCTTCTAATTCCGCCTCGGTTTTAGCATAGGTTATTATAAGTTTAGCGCCCGGTTCACCCATAATTTTAATGTTAAGCCTACCTGCAATTATAGCGCCAAAATCGTAAACCGTCAGGTCGTCTTGCAAGGTTTCTGTACGGGTGCTTTTTCTTTTGTTAAGCGAAATGAATCTTCTGCTTTCGGCTAAAAATACGTCATCAGAAGGCTCTGACGTGCATTCTTTCCAATCCGAAATAGAAGAGTAACTGTCGCACCACTTGTCTATACTTACGCGGTTGTCGTAAACTTCTCCCATTTCGGTAACAGTTATGGGACTGTTTTTATAAAACCACTCACTGCTAAGGTCAATTGTTATGCTTTCGCCGTCAATAGTACAAAAATGCAGACCGCACTGCACGTATGGAGTTTCGTTTTTATAATCTTTCGGGTCTTTCATAAGCCAAAGACCCAAAGTGTTGTTATCACTAGTTAGAAGCGAAGTAACGTTTAATGCGCGTGCCACACCTTTTGTGCCAATTACAAAGTTGTTGGTTATAGCCGCGCCGTTTATAAATGGGCGAAAAAGACAGTTACCACTAACATATAGCGTTGCATGAGAAATAACGGCGCCTGTGAAAAAGGTGTGTCTTAAAAGAGGCGAGGCAAGGTCTTCTGCAGCCATAATTTTAGGACTGATTTGTACAGGTTTTTCTATGTATCCCGTGCGGAACGATGCGGTTTTTGACACAATTTCGTCCGAAACGCTGGCGGTAATGCTAACGGTGTAGGCAGTATTGTCTAAAAGCGGAGAGCCCCCATATTTAATGCTACTAGTAAGAAATGTTCTAAGATTGCCGCTTTTCCACACAATATTGCCCGAAATAGTTTCGCTTACGGTAACGCTGTAATATTGTAATTGCGAATTGTTGTTTTTTGCCTCAACACTAAACGAAAATATTGGTGCTTTAGTGCAAATATCAACGGGGTTTATAAATCCATTTATGCGAATATCCTTAATATGTGTTTTTATGGTGCTCACCTACTTTCTAACATAATATAATAGTATAACATAAAAGGAATGTGCTTTCAAGAAATAAATAGTTATTGCCAAAAGTCGTATTTATATGCTAAAATTAAAACAGAAATTTGTGTTTTAAAGGGGATGATGGTTTGAAAAAACTTATCGCTTTATTGCTGACATTAACAATATTTAGCGGAATAGTACCAATGGGCGTAAACGTTATCGCCAAAGCCGAAGCAAAGGTCGAGGTAACATCCCTTATGCAAACTGAAATTCAGGTTGATGTTAATAGGTATGCCGCATTACGATATTCAGACCAACTTGAAAGTCTGATGGTATCTTTAGCAACAACCTGCAATACTGATGAAGTAGATATTAGTGTGTATAACTACACGGTATCACAGTTCGCCGAACTTGTTAATATTTGCAGAGAAAAATACCCCGAACTATATCATCTAGAAAGTTATGCTCTTTCGGGTTATGATACTAACAGAAACGGGACTTTGGACAGTTATGAAAAGGTAGCCGAGTTTAAACTTAGTTATTATCTGGATGTCAACACCTATAATAAGTATAATAGCAAGTCAAAGCAGGCGGCTGCAGAAATGCTTGCCGATATTAAAGCGACACCAAACCTTACTGATTTGCAAAAACTTCTTTTATTGCACGACAGAATTGCTGTGCGCTGTGAATATGATTATGAGGGTTATGAAAAGTATATGAAAGCAGTAGAGTATAACCCTTATGCGCAAATAGGCGATTACGTTGCGCCTGAATCGTTTGGTATGTACGGCGCGTTGGTTTTGGGCGTGGCAGTTTGCGAGGGATATTCAAGATCTTACCAATATATGCTTAACGAGTTAGGAATTGAAAACTATCTTTGCTCGTCGGTTGACCTTTGCCATGTGTGGAATATTGTAAAGTTAGATGGCAAGTATTACCATGTAGACATTACATTTGATGATGAGCCTTGCTCAAGCGGTAACGGAGTAAACGAAATTGGCGCAGATAGAACGGGTCATGTTAAGCACAATAATTTTCTGCGTTCAACCGAGGGCATAATCGGGGAAAGCCACGAAGCAGACGATTTTGATACCACGCCCCAAGATACCACTTATGATGATTATTTTTGGCAAGATTCGGAAACCGCGTTTACTTTACTTAAAGGTAAAATATATTATATAGACAATAGCAGCGAAAAACTTATGCATTGGCAGGGTGGAAACGGCACAGGCGATACAGAACTCTATGATGTTTCGGATAACTGGGGTTATTATTTAAGCAACTTCGCTTGCCTTAGCGGAGATAAAAATTATCTGTATTTCAACTCTAGCGATACTGTTTATGAGTTTGACGTAGTTAATAATACAAGGGGCGTAATACACAAACTACAACTCGAATCTGGTATGGCAATATATGGCTTTAAAGCATTTCATAACGAGTTTTTCTGCGATATAGCAACCGCCCCTGAATATCATGCAGATGAAAAGCAAAGCAATATGCACCGCCATAAATATTCAAATGAAGGTATTGATATAACCGATGGTGCAAAGGAATATTGCGAAAGAGTTATCAAAAATCAGGTATACACCGGCAACCCAATTACGTTCGCTACTGACATATACGCAGGCGGTAGGACTCTCGAGGAAAAAGTTGATTTTACCGTTTCTTACGAAAATAATATAAACGTCGGTACGGCAACGGTTGTTATAAGCGGTATAGGCGATTACATTGGCTTGTATTCCAAAAAATTCACTATAACACCGGCAAGTATAAGCAAAGCTACCGTTACTAACGTTGGGGATAAAACTTATACAGGCGGTGCGATAAAGCAAGCGCCCATTGTAAGAGTTTTGGGTAGAATTCTTTCAGAGGGTAGAGATTATACTTTAGGCTATTCCAACAACATTGCTACCGGCAAGGCTACCTTGAAAATTTCGGGCAAGGGTAATTATAAGGGCAGCATTTCAAAGACCTTTTATATTCATCCTAAAAAGGTTGAGGGTATTACGGTTAAAAAAGCCACCCCAACAAGCATTACGCTTAATTGGAAGAAAACACCAAGCGGTACGGGTTATGCAGTTGTTTGCGCTACATCTAAAAACGGAAAATATAAAACAGTTGCGCTTATTGATTCAAGAAGCACAACGAGTTTCACGCATAAAAAACTTTCTAAAAACAAAACCTATTATTACAAGGTTATTGCATATAAAACAGTAGACGCGGTTAAGAAAACAAGCGTTGCATCTGAAATTATAACGGCTAAAACCGCAACCGCCACACCTAAAATTACCTACTACAAAAACTCCTCTAAAAAGGCGGCAAAGATAAAGTGGGGTAAGGTAAGCGGCGCTTCGGGATATCAGGTTTATATGAAGGTTTCGGGCGGAAAATATAAGAGGGTATATTCGGGTAAAAAGTTATACTATACCACTAAAAAATTAAAGAAAGGCAAAACCTATTACTTTAAGGTCCGCACCTATAAAACCTCTGATAAAATTAAGGCATATTCTTCTTATAGCAGTGTAAAAAAGGTTAAAATTAAAAAGTAATATCAGCGCTCGTGCCTATACTAGTGGCTCGAGCGCAATTTTTTGTTGATTTTTTGGCCTGTTTGTTGTATAATATGTAGGCTAATGTGGGTTTTTGCACGATTTTATATTACCCACTTAAAAGTAACACGAAAGAAAAGGATTTTTAAATATGTTCGAAATTATTGAGGGCGCAAAGCAAGGCTTTGCCAATAGTATGCGAAAAATTTATGAGCTTTATAAAGGGCAGATTTGCTATTTTTGTCAAAAACTTTTGGGCGAAGGCGATATCGCAAACGATATTTGTGTTGACACCTTTAATTGTGCTTTTGATGAACTTGAAAGTCTTCAAGAGCCCGAGCAGTTCGAGGTTTGGATAAAGAACATTGCCGCAATAAAGTGTTTTAATTACATACATAAAATGAAGCCAATGCTATTTTTGCAGTCGGTAGCCGATACCAGCGAGCCACTTTTTAGTGAGGGTGAAATAGCGGCTATGCCGCGTGGTGAGGTAGAGGAAACAAAAACCGCCGCCCTGATGGATATGATGATAAATCGCTTGAACGACGCCCAGAGAATGACCATTATGCTTCACTATTTTAACGGGCTTTCGGTAATGCAAATTGCAAAAATTATGAATTGCAGTGGCGATATCGTAAAACAACGTATGGAAAAAGCCGCCGAACACATGAAAACCACTATCGACGCGCTAAGTGAAAACGAGATTGTTTTAAAATCGGTAGAATTTCGTGCCGCACTACAACTTATGGTGGCTTGTGCTACTGTACCAAGTGCTGTTGATATGGGCGTTAATGCATCTATTTTAGAGCGTGCCACAGACGAGCAACCCCCCGAGGTAGTAGAGCCAACAGACGAAGAATTTATTATCGATAAGTATATAAACAATGCCGAAAGAGAGGTTGGCGAAACCGAATCGGCAATTTCGAAATACACTGAAAATGACGGCGCGGCTTATGCCGAAAGTGTGTTCGAAAAATTTGCACCTAAAGAGCCAAAAGAATCGGGTATTAAAGCCACTGCCGAGGCGGTTGGCGAGTCCGCAAAACGTGCCGTAGAAAAAGCAGGCAAAACCGCTAAAAAGAAATTCTTAAGCCTTTCTATGATGCAACAGTCCCTCGCGCTTTTGTTGGTGGTTGTGGTTGTTGCGGCGGTAATTATTGGCGTGTCTGCAAAGAAAAAGAACCCCGATATAGAAGGCAACGTTTCTTCTTCAGAGGTTTCTAGTGTAGCAAGTGTAGTATCAGAGGTGGCAAAACCGGTTTATAAGTTAGAGTTCCAAAAAGAAGTTTCAGAGGTTAAAGCAGACGATGGTGCGGTTGTTGCAGCTGCAACCTACGAGTATCCTGTTGTAACTCTTTCCGAAAAACCAGAGGCCCAAGAAACAATAAACAGTTTCTTCACTACAGACAAAGCACAAGTGCTTGCAGAGTTTAGCGACGAAAATAAAAACGCAGAATTTAAGTATGCTTACTCAAATAAATCTTATGGCGAATTTAAAAAGAACGAGCGCACCGTTACCATGGAAAAGGGTAGGGTTGACGAAAAGTTTGTAAACTTCCTAAAAAGTGATTACAACTATCTTTATGGTAACGTTTACGGCAACACCGAGGTTACTGCGTATAGTTTCTCTTCAGAAACGGGCAAGCAGTTAACTATAAATGACGTTATGGCAGATATCGACGGCTACAAAGAGTATGCTAAAAACTTTATCTGCGCGGCATTAGAACAAAAACAAACCAATGGCGAATTTTCACTTTACAGCGACTATGCAGAAACTGTAAGCGCAAAGATTATAGAAGATGGCAATTGGTACTTTACAGAGGGCGGACTTACGGTGGTAATAAATCCCGACGAGGTTGTATTCTACACCTACGGCCCACAAATTTTCGAAATGCCATATAGCGAAATCAACAACTATCTAGTCGCAGAATATACAAAATAATGGTGTTTGTTGAAACACCGTGTGTTTCATATTGTGCTATGCACAATATACGTTTGCGTATCACGCAAACAACAAAACCATTGCAATCGAATGTAGCTGACAAGCAAAATGCTTGTCAGCGGCAGAATGTATTCTGCCAAAAACGGTTATAACCGTTTTATACAATATCGATTATAAAAAAGCAAACTGCCCGATAAATTTCGGGCAGTTTTATTATATGTAATTTATTTTAGTGGGAGGTATAAACCCTCGCCGGTTAATTTTACATCTTTTTCGCCGAGTTTTAAAAGGGTTTCTTTTAACGCTCTATCGGGTCTTAAAGATAAAAGCGGGCATAATATATAAGGGCGTTCTAGCATACTTTTGTGCGGAATTGTTAGTTCTTTTGTGTTGCTTCGGAAATCTTCAAACTCTAAAATATCTATATCAATCGCTACGGGTTGTTTTTTAGCGCGCAGTCTGCCCATAGCGGCCTCTATGCCGTGGCAGGCGTACAATAGTGATAACGGCGAAAGTTCGGTTTCAATTCGTACTGCAGCGCATAAGAATTTTGGCTGACCTTTGTAAGTTTTGAGGTCGGCTTCGTAAACTCTGCTAACTGCGGTAACATCTATGTTTGGAACAGCGGCTAATGCCCATACTGCGCGGTTTAGCGCCTCGGCTTTGTTTCCCCAGTTGCTTATAATACTTAATGTTGCTTGCGACAAAAATACCACCTCTTAAAAATAATATAACATACATTAAATAGTAATTGCAATATATAATAATATGTTGTATACTTGTAGCAGAATAAACGATAGGAGAAAGCCCTAATGAACGAGCAGAAAATTGCACGAATTAACGAACTTGCCAAAAAGAAGAAAGAACAAGGTTTAAGCGAAGCAGAACTTAAAGAACAACAAGAATTAAGAAAAGAATATATCGCGTCTGTTCGCCGCAATTTAGAGGCGCAACTCGGCACTATCGTAGTGCAAGAGGAAGACGGTAGCCGACATAAGTTGGAGAAAAAATCATGATTGATTTAAAATCACAAAAAACCCGAAGGCTTATATGGTTTTTCGTAGCGGTTTTGTGGATGGTTCTTATATTCAGCTTCTCGGGCACCGAGGGCGAAAAGTCGCAACAGCAAAGCACCATAGTTACCACCATAGTTACCGAGGTTATAGGTGTAGAGCCTACCCATAAAGATTTTTTAAAAATAGAGTTTACGGTTAGAAAAGCGGCCCACCTTTGCCTGTTTGCAGGCTTGGGTGCAATATTTTGCGGATACTTTGGCGAGTTTAGCGTAACCAAAAAGCAAAGGTTATTGTTTAGCGTGCTTGCCACAATGGCGTATGCGGCGGTAGACGAAATTCACCAACATTTCGTGCCTGACAGGGCGGCGCGTCTTTACGACGTTGCTATTGATACGGTAGGCGGATTTGTCGGCGCAGGCGCGTTTTTGATAATGGTTATTACAGTAGCAAAGATTATAGAAAAAACCAAAAACCGAAAAATAAACTTAATCAGCAAATAAAAAAGCGAAAACCCACCAAAAACGGTGGGTTTTCTTACATATAAGGAGACAAAATATGCCGAAATTTTTATAAAGTACGATTGTTTGTACTGCTCGATTGGTAAAATATGTAAAGTAGGGTTAGTACATATGAAAGGTGCAGTATTTCATAGCTTTTTCTATCCGTTCGCGAGCAGCTTTAAGCGTTCTTGAAACGGTAGATTTATTTATTCCGCGCAAATTTGCAATTTCGGAAACACCCTTGCCTTCGTAATAATATTCTTTTACAAGTTCGCGTTGCAGAGGGGTCAGTTCGCGTGCAATAATTTTTCTTATAGTGGTTTTTATTTGCTCGGAAAACTTAATTCCGCCCTCTACACCAAAACCGTCTGCGAGCCAAGGGGTGTGGTCAGAGGCTAAGTCAAGCCTTATTACGTGCTTCATATATCTTCTCTACTTTCATAATAACCAATAAGTTGTCTGGCGCAGTTTCTACACTCCACCGCCGATTCCCACACAGAACGTATACGTTTATACATTTTAAGGCGTTTTTCTGGCGGAAGGTCGTCTGCTATTTGTCTTAGTTTCTCTACCTTTTCGTATAATACTTTTGCTTGGCTTAAATACTGTTGCCCAAGTTCTAAAAGTGATAATTGATGCTCCATTTTTTTACTCCTTTATTTTGCTATACTTGAATGGGGGTTAAACAATGCTTACATTTATTATAATATCACACAATGCGTGTAGTGTCAAGAGAAAAATACACAATACGTGTGATTTAATTTCAATATAGGGGAGAAACAATAAAATAAAACACAAAATATAGTTATTTTAGCACTTGCAATTACACAAAGTGTGTGTTATAATAAAGTTGCTAAAAGCAAAATTTGGCCGCAAAAAACATAATATGGGGATGTTTGGTGGCCCGAAGGGGAACAGGATTTATTATGAATGAGTTTTCTAGAAAACTAAAAAAATTAAGGCAATCCAGGGGGTTAACCCAGGCGGATGTGGCAGTTCGTTTAGGAATATCTGCAAGCACAGTAGGTATGTACGAACAGGGCAGGCGCGAGCCCGACCTTGAAACCATGCAAAAAATTTGCAAACTTTATAACGTTACACCGGATTATTTGGTTAATGCAGATTTCGACGCGCCTTCCGAAATAAGCGATATGATAAACGAAATCCGTGCAAGAATGAAGCAATCGCAAGGTATGATGTTTGACGGAGTTCCCGTAAGCGCCGAGGATACTGAAAAAATATTTGATGCTATGCTGCTTGCAGCAAGGTTAATTATGGAGAGCAATGATAGCAAAGAAGGAGAATCATAAAATGACTCACAAAATCAAGTCGGCTATTGAAGAAATACATCAAAAGTACGGAACACTAAATCCAATAGAAATTTGCAAAGGTATGGGTATTGTGCTTTTGTTTACCGACTTGCCAAAGCAAACCAGAGGGTTTTATATGTCTACAAGTTTTGGTAGCGCTATCGTTGTTAACGAGGCGCTAAAAGGTGCCGAGAAAACTGCTTGCATTGCACATGAATTAGGACATGCTACTTTGCACGAGGGCTTAAACTATATGTTTATGAATTCAAGTACCCAAATGGTTACGGGTAAATATGAAAACGAGGCCAATCAGTTTGCGGCAATGCTTTTAATGCAAAATATGGACTGTGATTTTCCCGATACGGTAGTAAAACTTGCAGATATGCTTTCACTACCCGTTTCGGCAGTAAAATGGGCATTTGAACAGTTATAATTACGAATACATAATTTAATAACACGCGATGTTCTTGACAATTATATACGTAGTATATATAATTAAATCGTATTGGTATTAAATACGACTATCACAGTATCGCCCTGATTGTATGCTTTTGTAAAAAACGGAGGAAGAAAAGATGCTATCACTTATAGTTCCTTGTTATAACGAGGAGGGTAACGTAGAAAAGTTCTACGATTGCGTTGAGGCGGCATTTGAAGGCAAGGTTCAAAGTTACGAATATGTTTTCGTTAACGACGGAAGTCGCGATAAAACTGCAGAAAACCTAAAAAAACTATATAATGCTCATAAAGATAAAATTCAGGTTATATCCTTTAGCAGAAACTTTGGTAAAGAGTCGGCAATTTATGCAGGACTTCAGCATGCAAAGGGTGATATGGTCTGCCTTATAGACGCAGATTTGCAACAACGCCCCGAAGTAGTTTTAAGAATGCTTGATGTAATGAAACAAAAACCCGATGTAGACTGTGTAACCGCTTATCAAGAAAAGCGCCACGAAAACAAGTTAGTCGGCGCAATTAAATCGGTTTTCTATAAACTTATCAATAAACTTTCTGACATTGATTTTGTTAATGGTGCATCTGATTTTAGACTTTTAAAGCGTAATATGGTTGATGCAATTTTAAAAATGACCGAATTTTACAGATTCTCAAAAGGCATTTTCAGTTGGGTCGGTTTTAATGTAGAGTATATTCCTTATGAAGCGTGCGAGAGAGAAAGTGGCGAAACCAAATGGGGTGTTAGAAAACTTTTCAAATATGCCCTTGATGGTATTTATGCCTTCTCCACGGCACCCTTAAAACTTTCAACCATAATCGGAACTTTAATGGGCATTGGCTCGATTCTTTATTTAATCGTGGTTATAGTGCAAAAACTGTGTTTTGGTATAGACGTTCCGGGCTATGCTACCATAATAGTTCTGCTTTTGCTTATCGGTGGTACAATTTTATTCTCGCTTGGAATAATTGGCGAATATCTATCTAAAATGTATATTGAAGTTAAGAATCGCCCAATTTATCTAATGAAGGAACACTTAAAAAATGACGAAGATTAAAGAAGTTTTAACTAAATATAAAGAGATAATCGTTTATATCGTTTTCGGTGCGCTTACAACACTTGTAAATCTGGTTACTTTCTATCTGCTCGAATATATCTTTGGCAGTGGCGGTAAAGGGTATATTGTTTATAACGCTATTGCATGGGTAGTGGCGGTTGTGTTTGCCTACATTACTAATAAACTGTACGTGTTCGAGTCAAAGTCGTGGGCACCAAAAATCGTTATAAAAGAATCTGCGCAGTTTTTACTTGCAAGGGTGTTCAGTTTCTTGGTCGAGGAATTTGGACTTATCTTGATGGTAGAGGTCTTGAATTTCGCCGAATATTCGCTTGACCTAAAAATCATAACCCTCTCTGGCGCAACTGTAGCCAAAATAATTTTGGCGGTTATAGTAGTTATAATGAACTATTTCTTTAGCAAGTTTATAATATTTAAGAAAAAATAAAGTTGCTTTTTACAAAGCAACTTTATTGTACTTTCATAATAGAAGTTTTGTGTTTTGTGAGTAATGGAAAAAAACAGATAATAGGAGATGTTAAAATTATGTTAGAGCAATGTGAAAAGTTTGGCTTGTTCAAAGTGAACTCTAAAAAAAAGGAGTTTTTTTATTATAGCATTTTCTTCTTTTTTGTTGCTTTAATGGCATACTCTTCTTTTTTAATTTTTGAAAAAAGTTTTGTTTGGAATAATGACGGAATGTCGCAACATTATCCAGCTCTTGCATATTTTGGCTGGTGGTGTAGAGAAATAATAAAAAACTTATTGCACGGTAATTTTGTTGTTCCAGTTTGGGATTTTAGCATAGGCTACGGGTCTGACATTATAACAACTTTCCATTATTATGGGCTTGGGGACCCGTTATCTTTGTTATCGGTAATTGTTCCAACTAAATATACTGAATATCTATATGATTTTCTTGTTATACTTCGTCTTTATCTTTCGGGTTGGTTCTTTGTGCTATTTTGCAAAAAGATGAAGCAGGATGTTCGTGTGTCAATTTTGGGCGCAATTATATATTCGTTTTCGGGATATGCTTTATATGCAGGCGTAAAACATCCGTTTTTTTTAACGCCGATGGTGTATCTGCCGCTTCTTTTGTTGGGAACGGAAAAGATATTTTCTAAAGAAAAGCCCACTCTATTTATAGTTTCTGTTGCACTTGCTACATTAAGCAATTTCTATTTTTCATTTATGCTTATTATATGTGTAGTGATTTATGTAGTAGTGAGGTATTTTTCATCTTCAAACAAAAAATCATGGCAAGACTTTATGTGTAATCTCTTAAAATTTGCTGTTTTTGGAGTAGTGGGTATTCTTATTTCGTGTGTTATTCTCTTACCGATAATTATGGTTTATTTGAACAACTCACGTGTAGGCGAAACAGCGGTATCTCTTTTATACCCTTTATCGTATTACGAAAAGTTGTTTGCCGGCTTTTTAGGAAACACAAGCGCAGGGTACTGGAACTTAACAGGTTACTCTCCGCTAGCACTGCTTTCTGTTTTTTATATATTCAGTAAAAAGAAACAATATGGCATATTAAAAACATTTTTTATAATATGTTGTGTTCTGCAGTTGATTCCTGTTTTCGGCTTTGTGTTTTGTGGTATGACTTATGTTAGCAATAGATGGCTTTGGGCTTTTTCATTTTTGTTGGCATATATAACGGTTTGCACTTTTAAGAATATTATTTCTGCAACTTTAAAAGAAAACAAAAAGATAATAATTTTCAGTTTTATATATATAGTGATAACACTACTCTTACCAAGAGGCGCTTCAGAATCATCTTTAAGCGGAATAATTCTGTTTGCAGTTATGCTTATTGTTATTTTGGTATATAATGACATTTTAATTCAAAACAAAAAAAGAATCTGTGCAATCGCGCTTTCTTTATTGTGCGTATTTTCTATTAGTTTAAACTCATGTTATTGGTTTTCTCCTATCTTTGGAGGTAGTTTCATATATGAATTTTTAGATTCTTCTAAAGTTTTAGCCAAAAGTGATTCATCCTCTGCGTCAATTTTTAAAGATGATATTAAACAAAATTCTCAAATAAATAGGTTTGATTATAACAAAAATGTTTTTGGCCATAATAATCAAGCTTTACTCACTCATACAAATAGCCTCTCTTACTATTGGAGTTTTAACGAGGCAACCATTTCTTCTTTTATGGATGAAATGGAACTTAATAATACAACTGCATATTTATATAACAACTTGAATCACAGAACATTTTTAAATTCTCTTGCCTCGGTAGGCTATTATATCGAAGGCCCGTTGGGACAAAGACCGTACGGATATAAACAGATAAAGTCCAAAACAGTAAATGATGAAAAATACAGTTTATACAAAAACAATAAAGCGTTGTCAATAGGTTACACTTATGATAAATATATTACTAGGGATGAATATAATAGACTATCGCCGGTAGAAAAGCAAGAAGCCCTAATGCAAAATGTTCTTTTGGAAAAACAACTTTCTAATTATAAAAAGAATGACTATTATATTACTAATTTTCAAATACCATACGAAATCACCTACAATGATGGCGTTATAGCCACTAAAAATGGCGTTTATGTTACAAAGGCTAATGCGTCGTTAAAATTAAATTTCGACCGAAAAGAGAATAGTGAAACATATATTAGGTTTACTAATATGAGTGGTAAATATTTGGATAACTATGAACTGCGAGAAGCATTACCCGAAAAATATGAAAAAGAAATATTAACCGAGCCTGCAATAAATAAACAAATGCGTTCACATTCGCACTTATACAAATCCAAAGTAAATAATTTTAGAATAGACTTCAATAACGGAGCAAGCACTAGCAGTTTTACCTTAACTAATCCTGGATATGAATTTCACAATGGAAAGAAAAATATCACGATAAATTTGGGTTATTCAAAAAAAGGAAAAGACTATTGCGATGTTACCTTTCCAACTACGGGATTTTATAGTTGGGATGAAATTCAAATTATTTCACAACCAATGTATAACTATGATCAATATGTTTCTGCTCTTTCAAAGGATGAGTTGAAAAATGTAGAGATTGCAGATAATTCTGTAAGTGGAACTATAAATGTAGAAAAACAAAAGATACTTTGCTTGTCAATCCCGTATACAAAAGGATGGACCGCGTATGTGGATGGAGCAGAAACAGAACTGTTACGTGCGAATACTTGGTCTATGGCATTAAATATAGAGCCTGGCGAACATACCATTGAGTTGCGCTATAAAACGCCTGGATTAACAACGGGATTATTGGCATCGGCTATAGGCATAGTAGGGTTAGGTGTAATTCTATTGTTATATAGAAGAAACTATAAAAAGCAGTAGTTATTAGTATTATTGTATGTTTTTAATATTTGGGGGCGAAAAACATGGAGTTTACAAAAAATGATACTAATTTGATTAAAGGCGTTGCGATTATTATGATGATTTTTCATCATTGTTTTCTAGGTGCGGATAGATATGCCGGGTATGATATTTCTTTTGGAATTTTAGGGGAGTATTATACTGTTATGCTTTCTTCTTTTTGCAAAATATGCGTTAGTGTTTTTGTTTTCCTTTCGGGATATGGCATAACTATTTCTTTGTCAAAGATAAATATGCCAAATTCAATATAAATTAAAAGCCAAGTAACTAAACGCTATTTTGGTATGATGTCGGGTTTTTGGTTTATTTATATAATTTCTTTGATAGCAACATTTTTGCTGGATAGTTCCTACTTGTCGCTTTATAAAGGCAAGCATATAATAGATGGTCCGTTCTTTGCTTTTTGTGATTTTCTAGGATTGGCAAATTTGTTTGGTACACCCACCTTAAACGGTACTTGGTGGTATATGAGTTTGGCAATTATAATAGTTGCAATTATGCCAATTTTTTACGCTGTTTATAAAAAATACGGCAGCATAGTAATTTTGGTTTTAACATTCTGTGCTTGCGGTATATTCGGGCAAAAAATGTTGATATGATGCGATGGCTTTTTACATTGGCACTAGGAATGATTTGTGCAGATAAAAATTTTCTACCAAAATGGAAGCAGATAAAAATTATCAAAAATAGCAAATATATCGACTTGATTTTACGATTTATAATTGGTACTTTTTTGGTAATTGCTTGTGTTTATGTTCGCCAAAAAATAGATTGGACGGTAAGTTACCTTCGCGATGGCATAATTCCAATGTATATAATTTTGTATTGCTATACTTTTTTTGCAGGCATACCCGTTTTAAAGAATGTTCTTGTCTATCTCGGCAAACATTCTATGAACATATTCCTAACACATACTTTTATAAGGTATCATTTTTTCCAAGACTTTACCTATTCGTTCAAATATCCTGCTCTTATAGTATCGGTACTTTTGGGAGTGTCGCTAGTGCTTTCGATATGTATAGATGCCCTAAAAAAATACACAGGGTATAACAAATTAACAGGGTATGTTATTAAAAAATTAACTTAAATAAAAAAGCCAATGTAACTAAATTGTTACATTGGCTTTTATCTTTTAACTAAGTGCGGTTTTAAGATTAAAAATGGTGCGATAGAATTTCTATCGCTCCTTTTTACTTTTTTTATTATAGGTTTTCGATAACTGCATCGGAGAACTGTTTGCAGGTTGCACCCTCGCGTGTTCCTGTAACTTTTACAGTTGCTTCTGCTTTTATCATAGCGTTTTGTAACTTGTCTGCAGCACCCTGTAACGCAATATGGCGAAGTAGCATTTCTGCGGCTTTTAGAATGCTTTGTGGGTTGGCATAATCGCCAAGACCTTCTTCAAGCATTCTAGGCGCTGTGCCGTGGATTGCTTCAAACATAGCGTATTCGTCGCCAATATTAGCGCTACCGGCAGTACCAACACCGCCTTGAATTTGCGCCGCCTCGTCGGTAATTATATCGCCGTAAAGGTTGGGCATTACAAAAACTTGGAATTTAGAACGGATTGCAGGGTTTACAAGGTTTGCGGTCATAATATCAATGTACCAATCCTCTGCCTCAATGCCCTCATATTCCTTTGCAATTTCGTGGGCTATTGCCGAAAACTTACCGTCGGTTTTCTTCATAATATTAGCCTTTGTAACTATGGATACATTAGTTTTACCGTTTGCCTTTGCATAATCAAAAGTGGCGCGGCAGATGCGGCGTGTACCTGCATCGGTAGTTACTTTAAAATCCATAGCAAGCTTCTCGGGGATTTCTACACCTCGGCTTCCAAGTACATATTCGCCCTCGGTGTTTTCGCGGTAGAAAATCCAATCAATATTCTCCTCGGGCACTGTTACGGGGCGTACATTGGCATATAGGTCAAGTTCACGGCGAAGCGCTACATTGGCACTTTCAAGCGTGCCGCCTTTAAGTGTGGTGGTAGGGCCTTTAAGTAGAACATCACATTCTTTTATGGCGGCAAGCGTATCATCGGGGATTGCTTTGCCTAGCGCCATTCTGTTTTCGATGGTTAAGCCCTCAATGTCGCGGATTTCAATTTTGCCGCTAGCGATTTCGTCTTTTAAAAGTTTCTCTAAAACTCTTCTTGCCTCGTTCACGATGATAGGTCCGATACCGTCGCCACCGCAAACGCCAATAATTATTTTTTGAGCCGTTGCAAAATCCTTTTTGTTTGCGCCCTTTTCCATTTTTTCTTGGCGAGCCAACTGCTCGGTTATAAGGGTGCGAAACTGCTCAACCGCAGTATCAATATAATTGTTCATTTTAACTGTTCTCCTTGGTGTATGCTAGTAGACTGCCGGCTTTTAGTATCCCTTTCTGACGTTCTGTAAAGGCGCAGATAAGGGGTATTTCTTTGCCGTTGGTTTCATCTATTAAGGTCATTTCGCCGCTTTCCATACCCTCGAAAATATTGGATATAGAAAGTTTATCGCCCTCTGCGATTAGTTCATAATCGTCGGGGTTTTTAAAGGTAAGTGGCATAATGCCCGAGTTAATAAGGTTTGCAATATGTATACGCGCAAAACTCTTTGTAATAACTGCGCGTATGCCTAGGTACATAGGAACTAGCGCCGCATGCTCGCGCGAGGAGCCTTGACCGTAGTTAGCGCCACCAACGATTATACCATTACCTGCTGCCTTTGCGCGCTCGGGGAAGGTTTTATCGCACACGCCAAAGCAGAATTGGGATAAGTGCGGAATGTTTGAGCGATAGGGGAGTATTTTTGCGCCTGCAGGCATAATGTGGTCGGTAGTAATGTTATCGCCAACCTTTAAAACGAGTTCGGCAGAAAGTGTATCCTCTTGCGGAGTGGCTTTTGGGAACTCTTTAATGTTAGGACCACGTAAGATTTCTAAATCTTTTGCTTCTTCTTCGCTTGCTGGTGGGATAACTGCGCTATCATCAATCTTAAACTTTTTAGGGAACTTAATTTTTGGCATTTTTCCAAGTTCTGTGGGGTCGGTAATTACACCGAATATTGCCGCAGCAACCGCAGTTTCAGGAGAAACCAAATAAACTTTAGCATCGGCAGTACCGCTTCTACCCTCGAAGTTGCGGTTAAAGGTACGAAGGCTAACACCTGCAGAATTTGGCGAGAAGCCCATACCGATACAAGGGCCACAAGCACATTCAAGAACTCTTGCGCCCGAGGCTAGTATATCCGAAAGCGCGCCACAGTCGGCAAGCATAGAAAGTACCTGTTTAGAGCCTGGGGATACCGAAAGGCTTACACTTGGGTCAATGGTTTTGCCCTTTAAAATTGCAGCAACCTTAAGCATATCTAAAAGGGAAGAGTTGGTGCAAGAGCCAACACAAACCTGGTCAACCTTAGTGCCTGCAATAGACTCAACAGTAACAACCTTGTCGGGACTGTGTGGGCATGCAATAAGTGGTTTTAATTCGGATAGGTTTATGTCAATAATCTTGTCGTAAACTGCATCGGGGTCGGATGAAAGTGGAATGTAATCTTTTTCTCTGCCCTCTTTTTTAAGGAAGTCTAAGGTGATTTCATCGGATGGGAAGATAGAACTTGTAGCGCCAAGTTCGGTACCCATATTAGTAATTGTAGCACGCTCGGGAACAGACAAGGTTTTTACACCCTCGCCGCCCCATTCAATAATAGCGCCAACGCCGCCTTTAACCGAAAGGATACGCAAAATCTCTAAACTAACGTCTTTGGCGGTTACGAAATCACGAAGTTTACCGGTTAGATTAACCTTATACATTTTAGGCATGGTTATGTAGTATGCACCGCCGCCCATGGCAACCGCAACATCAAGTCCGCCTGCACCCATAGCGAGCATACCGATACCGCCGCCCGTTGGGGTGTGGCTGTCAGAACCGATTAAGGTTTTACCTGGGATGCCAAAACGCTCTAGGTGTACCTGGTGGCAAATACCGTTACCGGGGCGCGAAAAGTATATACCGTGCTTTTTAGCGACCGACTGAATATATCTGTGGTCGTCGGCATTCTCAAAGCCAGACTGCAAGGTGTTGTGGTCGATATATGCCACACTGCGCTCGGTTTTAACGCGGTCTATACCCATAGTTTCAAACTCTAGGTATGCCATTGTACCCGTTGCGTCTTGGGTAAGTGTTTGGTCAATTCTTAAGGCAATTTCCTTGCCTACTTCCATCTCACCACTAATAAGGTGAGATTTTATTATTTTCTGTGCTATGGTAAGTCCCATTATTTTGCTTCCTTTCCAAGTATGCGAGCGGCGGCATTAGTGATGTGTTTTACCGCCTCTGCTTCTGCTTTTATATCGTCGCCTTTTTCGATGGCATCAAAAATCAATTTATGTTCGCCTAAAGATACTTCGGCGCGTGTTTGGTCAGAAACCGATACGTGCCTGTATTTTTGCGTTTTGCGATGTAAAGGTACTAGAACGTCTTGCAACACCGAACTACCACAGAACTCATAGAGCAACTCGTGGAAGCGGCTATCCATAATTCGAATATTTTCAACATTACCACGCGCAATATAAAATTCTTGAAGTTCCAATGCCTCTTTTAACTCTGCCAATTGGTCGGGCTCAATGTTTTTAGCACAACCTGCGGCGGCAAGACCTTCAATTTTAAGCCTAATATCGAAAATATCCTTAACATCGTTTTCCGAGATACCTAGAACAATGCTGCCTTTAGAACTTTCCTCAATAATATGCTCGGCGGCAAGGCGGTGCAACGCCTCTCTTATAGGTGTGCGGCTAACACCTAGTTCTTCACTAAGTTTTATTTCGGTTAAAACCTCGCCGCGTTTATATTTGCCTATTAGTATATCGTTTTCTA
Organism: Acutalibacteraceae bacterium; assembly: GCA_045656265.1. GTDB lineage: Bacteria > Bacillota > Clostridia > Oscillospirales > Acutalibacteraceae > UMGS1532. The sequence continues at coordinate 34,622 of JAZOQV010000067.1, forward strand.
ATTTTTCAAAAATCTGTTCTGAAAGGGAAATACTTCTGTGCTTATGATTTTCCATAACTGCCCCTCCTTATAGCCTTCTTAATTTTCCGCCCGAGAGTTTTTCAATCTGTAATTCTAGTTCGTGCGGAGATAGTGAAGTCTGTCTGCCGTCGGCATACTGGCTATCAATCCAGTCTTTCATTTTAACTACAAGTTCATCACGCTTGCCAACTGCATCTGCGCTAGAAAGCGAGTAGTTTTCGTTAATCCAGTAAGCGATACCTGCAAGGCCCGAATTTTGGCCAAGGATTACTGCACTCTTGCGGTTAAGCAGTTTATTGGTATCGAAAATGTTGTAAATTTCCTCGTCTTTAAGTAGTCCGTCGGCGTGTATGCCTGCGCGGGTTACGTTGAAACTTCTGCCAACAAATGGGGTCATATCGGGTATATCGTAGCCGATAACTTTCTTGTAGAACTCTGCTATTTCGGTAATAACAGTTGGGTCCATACCGTCTAGCGAGCCGCGAAGAGAAGCGTATTCGAACACCATCGCCTCAAGTGGAATATTACCGGTACGCTCGCCGATTCCTAAAAGCGAACAGTTAACTGCCGATGCGCCGTAAAGCCAAGCGGTAGAGGCGTTAGAAACTGCCTTGTAAAAGTCGTTATGGCCATGCCATTCAAGCATTTCGCTTGGTACGTCGGAGTAGTGTTGTAAACCATAAATAATACCCGGAACACTTCTCGGAAGCGCTACTTCGGTGTAAGGCACGCCGTAACCCATAGTGTCGCAAGCACGGATTTTAACAGGGATGCCTGCATCTTTAGACATACGCATAAGTTCGTTAACAAATGGCACAACAAAGCCATAAAAATCTGCCCTTGTTATATCTTCCAAATGGCAACGTGGCATAACGCCTGCCTCAAAAGCCTCGCCAACTGCGGCAAGGTAGTGGTCTAAAGCCTGTTTTCTTGTCATCTTAAGTTTCTTGAAAATGTGATAATCGCTACAAGAAACCAAAATACCGGTTTCGCGAATACCTAGGTCGCGCACCAACTTAAAGTCCTCTTTACTTGCGCGTATCCAGGTGGTGATTTCGGGGAATTTAAGCCCTAATTCGCGGCATTTCTCAATAGCCTCGCGGTCTTTTTTACTGTAAACAAAAAACTCGGTCTGACGGATTATGCCGAATGGACCACCAAGACGCGACATTAGTTTATAAAGTTCAACTATCTGCTCAACAGTATATGGCTCGCGCGATTGTTGGCCGTCGCGAAGAGAAGTGTCGGTAATCCAGATTTCCTTTGGCATATTCATAGGCACTCTGCGGTGGTTGAATGCTACCTTTGGCACATCCTCGTAGGTGTATATTTCGCGATATAGGTTGGGATTCTCTATATCCTGCAAGGAATATTTGTAAGATTTTTGCTCTAAAAGATTACTCTTATCTGATATTTCTAACATAGTATCTCCTTTCATAAAAACAAAATTGTATGTATGTATACAATTATACAAATATATATGTGTAATGTCAAGCAAACATACATATTTTCTAACGTTATATCAAATTTCAGGTATTTTTTATTACATTTTTGTAATAGTTGCATTGTTTTATGCAACAAAAGGGGGTTAGCAGGGGGGTATTATGGGCAAGTTTAATTGCTCACGTGTTGTGTGTAAAAAAATAAAAGGAGGTGCTTTCTTGCCAAAGAAAACCTTAAATGATAAAGAAAAGCAATTTTGCTACTATATAGCAAACGGGCAAAGCATTAAAAAATCCGCGGCGCTTTCGGGTTTCAAAAGTCCGCTAATAAAGGGTTTAAAACTCTTTGGTAATCCTAAAATCAAGGAACAAATAGATAACTTTAAAGGGTCTAAAAAGCAACTACCCGAGGTTAGCGAGGGGTTGCGCGCTATCGCCTTTGGAGATATATCTGATGCGGTAAGGTTAGCTACCACTAAAGATATTGAAACGTTGGATATAGGCGCCTTGGATTTGCAGATGGTGTCGGAGCTAAAGTTTGCCAAAAGCGGTGGCATAGAAATTAAGTTTTACGACCGCATAAAAGCACTGGAAAAACTAATGGAAGTTAGCGAAACGGATAGTGGCAACAGTGATTTCTTTAAAGCCTTGCAGGAGAGTGCCGAGAGCATTGTTGCGCTAGACGAAACGGAGGCTTAACCAAAAGTGAAATTTAAAAGTTTTTCCAAAAAGCAGTTAAAGGTGCTTTCTTGGTGGTGCGCTAAAAAGTATAGTGGGTTCGATGCAATTATTTGCGATGGCGCGGTCAGAAGCGGAAAAACACTCTGTATGTTTTTATCTTTCGTTTTTTGGGCTATCGCAAATTTCGATGGCGGTAGTCTTGCGGTTTGCGGTAAAACTGTTACCTCGCTAAAAAGAAACATAATTACCCCAATGGTGCCGATTTTAGAAGAATTGGGTTTTAAATGCAAACTTGTGGCATCACGGGGGCAGTTGCAAATCTCCTATAAAGGCAGAAGTATTTTACTATGGCTTTTCGGTGGCAGAGATGAATCTTCTGCGGCGCTAATACAGGGTATGACCCTTTGCGGTGTTCTATTAGACGAGGTTGCTTTAATGCCACGCTCGTTTGTAGAACAGGCGCTAGCGCGATGCTCGGTAGAAGGCTCGCGATTTTGGTTTAACTGCAACCCCGATAATCCGTCGCATTGGTTTTATCGTGAATGGATAAAAAATGCAAAAGATAAAAACGCCCTTTATCTTCATTTTACTATGAAGGATAATCCTTCTTTAACGCCAAAAATGGTGGCAAGGTACGAAAGGCTATATTCGGGCACTTTTTATGAAAGATTCGTTTTGGGTCTATGGGTTGCTAATCACGGGGTTGTCTATCCGCAGTTTAAAGCCGACGATTGTCCTATGCCGCCCAAAGACTTCGACAGATATTACGTTTCTTGCGACTACGGAACAGTAAACCCTGCATCGTTCGGACTTTGGGGCCTAAACGGCGGTGTTTGGTACCGCGTAGACGAGTATTATTACAGTTCTAAAAAGCACGGCGCTCAGTTAACCGACGAGGAATATTACTCGGCTTTGTGCCGGCTTATTGGCAGTAGAAGAATTGAGGCGGTTATTTGCGACCCATCGGCAGCATCCTTTATAACCCTTATAAAAAGAAAGGGGAAATACAGGGTAATTCCTGCTAAAAACGATGTTATAGACGGAATTAGAAGAACGGGCGATGCCATAAAAAATGGCAGAATTAAGATATGTAAAAACTGCAAGGATATTATCCGCGAGTTTTCGCTTTACCGTTGGGATGAGAGTGCCACCCACGACTGCCCTAAAAAAGAAAACGACCACGCTATGGACGATATGCGATATTTTGTTTCTACCGTTCTGTTTACGGGCGGTGGCGGTAAAATTGCGGGGTCGGTAACAAGAAACTAGAAAGGAATAGATATATGAAAAAGAATTCTAAATCTAAAAGCGCAAAACCGCACGTATCTTCGGTGCAAACGGGGAGAGGACGTCGCCAACCTTTTAATATGTTGGAAAGGTATACACCTCTTGCCGCCCCTGCCGAGCAGATGTACGATGCGCTTCGCGAAGCGATACCCATTATAGACGCCGCAATTGAAAAATTGGTAAGGCTAACGGGCGGTTTCAAGGTTGTCTGCGCTAACAGAAGCGCCGAAAGGCATCTGCAAACCTTTTTAAACGATGTTAAGGTAGGCGCAAGCGGTGCGGGTATAAACTTTTTTATTACCCAGTTTTTAGATAGGCTTTTAACTTGGGGTACTGCAGTAGCAGAGATAGTGCCATATTCTAACGGCGAAATTGCCGCGCTTTACTGCGCTAATAATAGCGATATTGAACTAAAAAATGGCGCCAATCCGCTAGAAATTGAAATTTATACCTACCGCGACGGAGAGATTGTACCCGTAATCCACCCCGAAAGAATTATAATTAGCGCGCTAAAACCAATGCCGGGGGAGATAAGGGGCACGTCGCTTTTGCGCGGGCTACCCTTTGTAAGTTCAATACTTCTTAAAATTTATAATGCTATGGGCGCGAACTGGGATAGATTCGGCAATCTCCGTTATGCAGTTACCTATAAACCATCGGGTTCAGTGTTAGAGAATACACTTGGTGGCGACGTAGTTTCGGAAATATCTGCCGAGTGGTCGCGCGCTATGAACTCTGAAGAGGGTGTAAGGGATTTTGTTGCTGTCGGCGATGTTGATGTAAAGGTTATAGGCGCCGATAATCAGGTGCTTGATTCTGAAGTGCCTGTACGCCAAATTCTAGAGCAGATTGTAGCAAAACTCGGTATACCACCCTTTATGCTTGGCCTTAGTTGGTCGTCTACCGAGCGTATGTCGCAACAGCAGGCGGATATTCTTACTAGCGAGATAGAGAGTTACCGCGCGCTTTTAACACCTATTTTAAGAAAAATTTGTCGTTTCCAGTTAACCGCTATGGGTTACACTTGCGAGCCCGAAATCGTGTGGGATGATATTAACCTACAAGACGAGGTAGAACTATCACGCGCAAGACTACTTAACGCTCAGGCGATGGTGGTTGAAGAAAACGGAAATATAACGGAAGGAAAATAGAAATATGGAAAAAGGATTTTTAGGCAGAGAGGAAATCTCAAAAGAAGATTTAGCGCTCATAAATAAGCAAACAAAACGTAGCCTTAACGCCGACGAAGTCTATGCATTTTCGGTTGTTCTTTGCGACAACGATATTGACAGAGATTTCGAGCGTTTTACACCCGAAGCCTTACATAAGTTAGCAACGCTTTACGTAGGCAAAACGGGTATATTTGACCATTCTATGAAGGGTCGCGACCAGATAGCCAGAATATACAGTTGTTCGGTTGAGGAAACGAATGATACTACCCTTGACGGACTTCCTTATGTGAGGCTAAAGGCTAAGGCATACCTGCCACGCACACCTAAAACCGAGGAGTTTATCCTAAACCTTGAAGCAGGTATTACAAAAGAGGTAAGCGTGGGATGTAGTGTTGATAAGAAGATTTGTTCTATCTGTGGTGCAGACACAAAACGCGAGTTTTGCGGACACAGAAAGGGCGAGGTTTACGGTGAGGGTATAAACCGTAAACAGTGCCATCTTGACCTTATCGACCCTGTCGATGCTTATGAATGGTCGTTTGTTGCAGTTCCTGCACAAAGACGTGCCGGCGTAATTAAGGCTATGGGCAGCAAAAAAGGAGAAAAATCTATGAAAACAGGCGAGATTATAAAAAGTCTGGGTCTTGGCGGAATGAGTCTTACCGACGAGCAGGCAAAGGCTTTGCACGGAGAATTTTCGGCGCTCTCGGAAATTAAAAAAGAGTATCTAACGGATATTAAAACCGAAATCGTAAAATCCTGCGCCGAGGTTTTGCCCGAATTAGAGGGCGAAACTTTAGAAGGTGTTTTAGATTCACTAACCCCAAGTCTTTTAAAGGCATTTAAGTCGGCACTTTCTAAAAAGAAGAGTCGATTAGAAGTTCAACTTGCCTCTAAACACAACGAGGCAACAGAGCATAACAACGAGTTTGTAATTTAAAATGAAAGAAGGAAAAATTATGATTAGCAATATGGGATTTAACGAGGGCTATATTACCCTTTACGTTGCAGATGGCACCCAAAAGGATAGCGTTGTAACAGTAGTAGACGGTAACACCTGCGGCAACTGTTCCGATGGCGTGAAGTTTTGCGGTATCTTAAAAGGTATTCGCAATAACATTGGCTCGGTTCAGGTTAAGGGCTATGCAGAAATTAAATATTCCGGCACTGCGCCCGCTTTGGGCGTAACCGCTTTGGTTGCAGATGGTAACGGCGGTGTTAAAGCGTCATCAAGCGGTGTATCTGTAATCGTAACAGAGGTTAATGAAGAAACCCAAACCGTAAAGGTTATTATGTAATTTTGAAAGGAAGATAAATATGAGTTTTGAAAACATAAAACTTGAAAAAGGTATGTATGCAGTTCCCGGTAAAAGTTTTAGCAAGGTTTTAAGCGAACTTGACCCCGATGCGAACTACAAAGGTACTGCACTTGAAAATCTTGATGCTTTTTCTCGTCAGTTAAAGCGTTTTGATATTAAGGTTAACGGCGCATCTTCTGATGCAGTTCAAAAGTTTTTCCAAACCTCTGATTCTGCTGCACTTTTCCCTGAATATATCAGTCGTGCAGTTCGTCAGGGTATGGAGGAGGCAGATTGCCTTAAAGACATCGTTGCTACTGTAACTAATATCGATAGCCTCGATTACCGTAGCATTACCTCAGTTCCAACCGAGGACGAAAAGGAATTAAAAGAGGTTGCAGAGGGCGCTATTATCCCTCAGACTAACATTCGCACAAACGAAAATCTTGTTAAACTTACAAAGCGTGGCAGAATGTTGGTTGCTTCCTACGAGGCTCTAAAATTCCAACGCCTTGATTTGTTTACCGTTACTTTAAAGCAAATCGGCGCATATATTGCTCGTCAGCAAATGAAAGATGCAGTTAACACCTTGGTTTCGGGCGATGGCAATAATAATGCCGCCGAGGTTATTTCGGCTATCGAAAAGGGCAAACTTTCTTATGCAGACCTACTTAAACTTTATAGCAACCTTGACCCATACTCACTTAACACAATGATTGCTTCTCCTGAAATGCTAACCGCTATGATGCAGTTAGATGAGTTTAAAAATCCACTTTGTGGCATTAACTTCCAGGGCACAGGCAACAGTGGTACACCTCTTGGCGCAAAACTTGTTAAATGCAAAGAGGCAAACGGTATTATCGGTCTTGATAAATCTTGCGCACTTGAAATGGTTGTTGCAAGCGACGTTTCGGTTGATTACGATAAACTTATCGACCGTCAGTTAGAGCGTGCCGCTATAACCTCAACTGCAGGTTTTGCAAAAATATTTACAGACGCTTCAAAGGTTCTTTCGGTATAAACAGTATCGAAATTAAGGTTGGGGTGGCAATAGCCACCCCATAAAAAAGAACAAAGGAAGGTGTAAATAGTTGAACAAAATTCCTTGCAAAAACACTATTGAATGGTATAAAACCTTAACCGGCACAGAAACTGCCAGCGAATGTTTAAAGGCGGTAATGCCCTCTATAATATCGTTACAAAATAGGGTTAGAAAAAGCGAATATATTGTAGACGAGATTCCTGTTTTGAGTTATGCGGCGGCACTTTTGGCTATGTACCGCGCAAGCCTTTGTATAGATACGTTTGGGCTCGATTCTTTTAAGGCGGGCGATATAACGGTTAAAACAACTCAAAAAGAGGACCGCGAGCATATAATGGCGGCATTAAACCTTGCTTTTTGCGATGCAAGACCATATTTAAAGTCGGGTCTTGTTTTTAAAGGTATGGACGGTGGTAGCAAATGAAAACCGATTTAGCAGCTAAAGTAAAAAGCCTTATGGAGAGTGCAGGGCAAGAGTTAACCATAAAGAACAGTAACGGTGTGAGCCTTGGAACTATATACGCTTTTTTAGAGCCTTTGCGCTATAAAAATAAAATGTATATAGAACTGCAACCGTCAGAGGTTGGCAGAATAGACGATGGTTGTTGCCTATATCTCGGCCCTGTTGACGTTGAATTTGGGGCAGATGATTTTATATATAACTGCGAGCAAAAAAGGTTTGTTGTGCAAAGGGTAGAACTTATTTACCTTTTCAAAAAACCGCTTTACAGATGGGCAATAGTGCGCCCTTGTGTTGATTCTTAAAAAGGGAGATGCTAAATGCTTAATAACGTAGTTGAAGTTAATAATTATATTTTGAATAAATTAAGCGCCGAGTGTAAAGATTTAAAATTCGTATCTGCCTTTCCGTCGGAAATAAGCGAGTTTCCAATAAAAAAGCCAATCGCCTCGGTAGGAATCGTAAAGGCAACGGTGCCAATATCGAAATGCATAGTAGAAGGGTTTGACGATAGCGGCAAAACACACTACGGAACTACTGCAGATTTTGAATTGTCTTTAAAAATATGCGTGCCTAAAACAATGTCGGGGCTAGAGTGCTATAAGGCATTTGATAAAATTGCAGATGCGTGTTTAAGGCTAGACGAGGTTGCGGTAATAAAGGTCTACTGCGAAGATATAAAGTATAACAGAAATATGGGTGCGCTTGTGCTAAGCGCGGGTATAACCCTTAAAGCCGATTTGATTGATAACTAAAGGAGGGGCACTAAATGATTTTTTCTAGTTATAAAGAAAAGTATAGTTTTCATATTAACCAAGTACCTATCAGCAACGTAAGTTGGTATCGTGTGTCCAAACAATGGGACACACAAGTGCCGGATGGCGACCCTCCCGTGCTTTATTATCTGATAACCTTTCGCAAAAAACACGACGAGCGTATAGATAACGAGCATCTTGACTTTTTCAGTACCCAAAAATATACGGTTGATATTATAAATACCGGTTATAAGATTAGTTACAGTAATGGTACGATGGTAAGCGTAGCCGAGGAATTAGACCAACAAAGCGGCGCGGCATATATGGAAATAACGGTGCGTTGCGCCGCCAGAACAAGAGAAAAACTTAAGTAAGCAAAACTAATTCCCAAAACCAAAAAATCAGCCGTAACTATGCTTTTGCAGTTTAATAACACATAAAAAAGCTCACTTAGGATTTCCTTAAGTGAGCTTAATTTATATCTATCTCTGTCCGATTATACGGACTTACATACGAAAAGCGATGATAAAAATAATTTATTCAAAAGTTATAGAACTTATATATTGCTTGTTCCAATTTTTAATTAGCCTTTTATCATGAAAATAGGAAGTAAAAATTAGTATAAGTCCAACCAAAAAAGAAACAAAGGGCATAATAACAATAACAAGAAGTTGCTTTTTTATTCCGAACAGAACAAACCCCCATCCTAAAATTGAACCCGAAACCATTTCTAACATTGTTTCTTTAATAATGCTAAAACCATTTTTAATACAATAAGTTTTAAAGCCTTTCCTTGTTTTATCGAGTAGAACAGTTTTTCTAAAATCAATTCTAGTACCATCAATCAAGGATATATCATTATAGTAGCAATTAGTTTTAAATGCGACTTTAATGCTATCTTTTGGAATATAGTATTCAATAGAAATTACAACAGGTTCGTTCTTAATATTTATCGTGTAAAAATAAAGTTCGTCATTTGATTCTCTATCCAAAAAATCAATTTCAAAAACTTGATTGTTGTTAACATATATGTAAATAAGTTGTTTGTGCTTTTCTATTTTAATTTTATATTCTGCTTTTTTTATTGTAACTAAATATTCATTCATAAATAAATTCCCTAAAAAATAAATGGTTATATTGTATTCTATGAAAGTTTTTCTAGTAGTTCGCAGTAGCGGGCGGCCTCTCGTTCTATAATTGCGTACTCTTGCTTGTTGGCTAGAGTTACGTTTGCAAGGCTGCCGCCGATGCTAAAATAGTTAATGCCGGCGTGTTTTAGTGGGGTTATATCCTCAAAACTGATATTGCCCGAGGCTATTAGTTTTTTACCCTTAAATGTTTCTGCCATAAGCTTTGCATAGTCGGCGCTACCGTTTATAAGGGAGGGGAATAGTTTTACGTAGTCTGCGCCAAGAGAAAGTGCGTTGTTAATTTCGGTTGCTGTAAAGCCACCGCCGATTACACACATATCAACCGCGTTTGCGCGCGAAAGAACGTTTGGATTAAGTACTGCAGTGCTAATAAAATCTGCGCCAACGCCTTTGGCGAGTTTTACAAGCCTCTCGCTAAAAACATTTGAAGCGCCAACAATAAGGTCTTTGCCAAAACACTTTTTAAGACCGTTTATTTTTATTACACAATCACGCTCTGCCTCTTCGGTGGTATCGTTTGGCACAATCTCTACCGCCCTTATACCGCCTTTTATCATAGCCTCTACCGTGTAAAGCAGAGTGTCGGGCGAAAAGCCTTTCATATTTGCTATTAACTTGCAATTATCTAAAACCTTTATTGTGTCGTTTCTCATACTAACTGCCCTCCAATAATATCTATTTCTATTTTACCATAAAATAAAAAATTAGCAAGTATAGTAGGGTTATAAATAATTTAAAAATTTGCAATTTTTTGTGGCGATTTTCATAGTTTTATGGTATACTTATAATAATATATAATACTAAAACATTTTTGTGGAGGCATTATGCAAAACTTTAATATTAAAAATGGCGTAACAGCCACCTTTATAAAAAACGAGCGTTTTAATGCAAATATGCTAGCGGTAAGGTTTTTGTTACCGTTGGATTCCCGTACTGTAACCGAAAACGCTATGGCGGCAGAACTTATTAGCAGTTGCTCGGCAAAATATCCTAGTCCCGAAAAACTTAGTTTAAAACTTATGCAACTTTACGGCGCGCATATTTCTGCAAGCACCGAAAAAATAGGCAATTCGCAGTTAATTACTTTGCGCGTAGTAGGTATTAAAAACGGGCTTGGCATTAGTGGCGAGGATTGCTTTAGCGAGGCTTTGCAGGTGTTCCGCGAGGTTGTTTTTAACCCGAGTTTAGAAGGCGATGCGTTTAAAATGGAAGATGTTAACCGCATTAAATCAATGTGGTGCGATAAAATTAAATCCGAGATTAACGATAAACGCATTTATGCAAAAAATCGCTTAGAGCAGATAATGTTTGAGAGCTGTCCTTACGGTGTAAACAAGTATGGATATATTGAAAACGCCCAAAATGCAGATGGCACTGTGCTTTATTCTGCATACAAACGCTTGATAACCGAGGCGAAAATAAATATCAGTTTTGTGGGTGCAGAGTACCCCGAGCAGTTTATAAATGAAATTCTAGTATCTTTGCCCGATACTGAAAGGTATGTAGACACCGTTTCGCATATTGAAAAACGCGAAGTAACGGAACACGTAGAGCGAATAGATATAACCCAAGGCAAACTTGTAATGGGCTTCAGGCTTGAGGGTTTCGGCGAGGAGACCGACACCTATGTAAATGCCATAATCTGTGATATTTTCGGTGGTGGCACCTATTCTAAACTTTTTAGCGAGGTTCGCGAAAAAATGAGCCTTTGCTACTATTGTAGCGCAAGGGCTAATAGATATATGGGTGTTATGTTTGTAGAAAGCGGTGTTGACGAGGTTAACGCCACGAAGGCAAAAGAAGCAATTTTAAAACAGTTAGAGGACCTTAAAAGCGGTAATTTCAGCGATGAGGTATTGCTATCTTCAAAACGCTCGTTTAGAAATATGCTAAATGCAGTGGGCGATTCAATTTCGGGTGTAGATTCGTGGTATGGCGCAAGGCTTGTGCAGAAAAAACCTCTTTCGCCTAAAGAATTTTTAGAACTTATAGATTCCGTAACCCGTGAGCAGATTATCGAGGGCGCTAAAAAAATTACACCCGATACAATCTTTTATCTATTGGGTAAAGAGGAGGGATAACCGATGGAAAAACGAATTGAAAACAAAAAATTAGGCATCAGTTATCTCTTAAAAGAGCATAAAAGCGGACTTAAAATTTATTTGATGAAGATAAAGGGCGTTTCGTCTACACGTGCAATTTTTGGCACAAAATACGGCTCTATTGACACCTGCTTTTCTAAAAACGACCAAAAAACCATTTGCGTTCCCGAGGGTATTGCCCACTTTTTAGAGCACAAACTTTTCGAATCGGAAGGGGTAGACGCTTTTGAACTTTTCTCAAAAACGGGCGCCTATTCTAACGCATACACTAGTTTTGATAGAACCTGTTATCTTTTTAACTGTACCGAAAACTTAGAAGAAAACCTAAAAATCCTTCTAGGCTTTGTGCAGTCGCCATATTTTTCAAAAGAAACGGTAGAAAAAGAGCAGGGAATTATCGGTCAAGAAATTCAAATGTATTTAGATGCACCCGACTGGCGCATTTTGTTTAATCTTTTGTCGGCGCTGTATAGCGAGAATCCTGTAAGGATTGATATTGCGGGAACAAGAGAATCAATTTCTAAGATAACCGCCGAACTTTTATACAGTTGCTACGAAACCTTTTATAACCCTTCAAATATGTTCTTGGTGCTTGCGGGCGATTTCGACGAGGATAGGGTTTTAGAAATCGTTGAAGGTGAACTTAAACCGTCCGAGCCTCTTGAAATTTGGAGAAACACACCAAACGAGCAGAGCGGAGTTTTAAAAGACTATTGCGAGCAGGCGTTGGCGGTTGCAAAACCAATGTTTATGTTAGGATTTAAGGTGCAGTCAAGTGGTTATGAAACTGCTAAAAATCGAATTGCTATGGAACTAGCCCTTGAAATAGCGTTCGGTAAATCTTCCTCTCTTTATAAATCTTTGCGCGACGAGGGGCTAATAACAAACCCACTTGATTACGAATATTTCTGCACAAGGGATACCGCAACTGCCATAATCGGCGGCGAATCCTACGACCCAAAAGGTGTAAAAGATAAAATTTTAAACGAGATAGAACTCTTAATATCGGGCGGTGTTGATAAAGAACTTTTCGAGGCTGCAAAGAAAACCGCCTATGGTGAGCGATTGGTTGCTTTCGACAAGGTAGAGGGCGCTGTATCTCAGTTGGTAGAATCGGCTGTTACCGGCGAAGATGCTTTCTCTGAACTAGAGGCGCTCGAATCAATTACCGAGCAAGATATTGAGAACTCTTTAAAACTTTTGAAAGTAGAAAATCAAGCACTTTCGGTTATCGTACCGAGTAAGGAGAAGTAATAATGAACACTGTTGAATTTCTAGGATTTACCTTTAACCTTAACCCCATCGCCTTTACTTTACCTATTGGCGATGGCTGGGCTATTTATTGGTACGGTATTTTAATTGCGGCGGGATTTTTGCTTGCTTTTCTATATGGTATGAAAAGGGCACCGCTACTAAATATCAATACCGATAGACTTGTTGATGGCGTTATAATAACTACACCTTTGGCAATTTTAGGCGCAAGAGCATACTACTTGCTTTTCTACTGCCCAGAGGATTTCTTTACAAGTTTCTTTAATATTCACGATGGCGGTCTTGCCATTTACGGTGGAATAATCGGTGCTGTTATAGGCGCAATCATTTCTTCTAAAACCCGAAAACTTAATTTTGTAGACTGCCTTGACCTAATTGCACCATCAATGTTCATCGGTCAGGCGATAGGCAGATGGGGCAACTTCTTCAATCAAGAGGCGTTTGGTACAAATACCGAATTGCCTTGGGGTATGTTCTCGATGGGCAGTTCGGGTACATACGAGCATATTTTGGCTATGGGCAATACTGAACTCGACCCAACAATGCCGGTGCACCCTTGCTTTTTGTATGAATTCTTACTTTGCGCTATTGGTTTTCTAATACTAAATTACGTTATAAAACGTCGTAAATTCCGTGGTCAGTTGGCGCTAATTTACGGTATGTGGTACGGACTTGGCAGATTTTTAATAGAGGGTATTCGTACCGATAGCCTAATGATTGGCTCTTTGCGTGTATCACAAATACTTTCTGTGCTTGCTGTGGTTATTTGTTTGGTTGTATATATTTTAATTATTCGCGGCAAAAAGAAAGTTATCGAAGAAGAGAACTACCAAAGCGTTTTTGAACAGGAAAAAATCGACAACGTTACGGTAACCCTTTCAGACGTTAAGGAAATGGAACTAAATGAACCCCAAGAGGAGAATGAAAATGAATAATATAATCGATGGTAAAGCGGTTTCTGCCGCAGTAAAAGAACGTGTAGCAAAAGAGGTACAAGCATTAAAAGAAAAAGGCGTAACAGTAGGTCTTGCGGTAATAATCGTAGGCGAGGACCCTGCTTCACAAGTTTACGTTAGAAATAAAGAAAGGGCTTGTGAGCAGTGCTTTATGTATAGCGAAAAGATAGAACTTCCCGAAAGCACTACCCAAACCGAGCTATTGGAAATAATCGACAAACTTAACAAAAGAACTGATATAAACGGCATACTTTGTCAGTTGCCACTTCCTCGCCACATTAACGAGGAAGCAATAATTAACGCAATTTCACCCGAAAAGGACGTTGACGCTTTTCATCCTCAAAACGTTGGCAAAATTATGATTGGCGATTACGATTTCTTGCCTTGCACACCCGCAGGTGTTATGGAATTGCTCGCTTCTCAAAACGTAGAAATATGTGGCAAGCATTGTGTAATTATAGGCCGTTCTAACATAGTTGGTAAACCTATGAGTATGCTTATGCTTCACGCTAACGCAACCGTTACAATTTGCCATTCTAAAACCAAGAATCTAAAAGAAATATGTAAAGAGGCGGATATTATCATCGCCGCAGTTGGCAGACCTAAATTCGTTACCGCCGATATGGTAAAGAGTGGCGCAACAGTAATAGACGTAGGTATTAACAGAACAGAAGCCGGCCTTTGCGGAGATGTTGATTTCGAGGCGGTTAAACCGTTGGCATCTGCCATCACACCTGTCCCCGGTGGTGTGGGTCCTATGACCATCGCTATGCTTATGCAAAACACACTTACTGCCGCAAAAAAGCAGAATAATATAGAGAGTTGAAAGTAAATGAAACTTAAAAATAAGATTATAATAGCGTTAATTGCCGCCTTGTTTGTTGCCTTTGCAACCCTTTCTGCAGTGCATATTTTCGGCACGGGAGAGGGCGCTAGTGTAAAATATCCCAAAGGATTTACGGTTATCGAAACCGCCGATGATGCTTTGGAAAATGAAGAATTTATCGAGGCGATGGGGTATAGCACAGATTCATTTTTATCCCATAAAGCAGATAGCAATATCGTGTCTTTTGCCGCAAACAAGGATAATAGTAGCCAGTTTATGCTAATAGAACGCAGTACCGATTTTTCAGAGCAGATATACGATATTTCTGAATCTAGCGATAAGGAGATTAACAATATCGCCGCAGTTTTGGTAAAAAGCGGATATAGCGGTATCTGCCGAAAAGGTGGCAGAACCTTTTTAGAGGTTACAACTGCCGTAGATGAGGGCGAAAACAGTTTCTGTTCTGCACAGTACATAACCATTGTGGGCGGTAAATATTATTCGCTAAACTATTACGGAAGCAGTAAAACGTTGACCGAAAAAGATAAAGAACTAATAACTAAAACCCTCCAAAGTATCGAAATTAAAGAAGAGGGCGGCGTTTTTGGAAAAATCACAAACGCCGATACAGGCAGAATATTTTATATGATTTTGGTGGCATTGATTATAATAGTTGGTGCGGTTTGTATAGTGCTTCTTGTAAGTTCTATATTTAGAGATTACCTAAAAAAGCGTCGCAGTGAAGAAAATGATAGTATACGCATAAAGCGTCGCAAATAGGGGATAGATATGGAATTACCCGAAAACGTAAAAATTTTGTGCGAGGAAATAGCGTCGAAATATAATATAAAGGATTTAAAATCTGCGGCAGAGGCTTTAAGTGTCGATTATCGAGAAAGAGAGCGCAGCGGAAAAACCTTTATAGGAAGCGATATATTCGCCGCGGCATATCTTCTTGCGCGTATGCCTGCAACCGCGGGCGCGATTAGTGCGGCTTTAAGTCAAACGTTAAAAAGATATAATAGCAGCATAGAATCCGTTTTAGACGTTGGCGCCGGAACGGGTGCTTCTGCTATTGCTTCTTTAAGTTTAGATAGCGTTAAAGAAATGCATTGTGTAGAGCGAGACGAATATATGTTAAGCCTTGGAAAAAAGGTAACCGATAGTCTTAGTCTAAACGCAATTTGGTCTATGGGTAGCGCCGAAAACCTAAAAGAAAAGACTTACGACTTGGTAATTTCTTCTTATATGCTTAACGAGATACCAAAAAGCAGTTTATCCGAAGTAGTAGAAAAACTTTGGCAAAGCACAAAAGGGCTTTTACTAATTGTAGATAACGGCGCGGTTGATGGGTTTAAAACCGTTAGGGCGGCTACCGAAATTTTAAAAAATCTTGGCGGATATGTAGTTGCACCTTGCCCAAGTGTCGAAAGTTGTCCGTTAGCAAATGATGATTGGTGCCACTTTACAGCAAGAATTCCGCGCAGTAAAGTGCACAAAAACTTAAAGGGCGGAGATGTTCCTTACGAGGATGAAAAATTCTCTTTTATCGCGGTTTCAAGAACCCCTCACACTCAATGTAATGCTAGGGTATTAAGGCACCCGAAAATTGCGTCGGGCAGGGTTGGTTTGAAACTTTGTACCAAAGACGGAATTGCCGAAAAATTAGTTACGAAAAAAGATAAAGAATTATTTAAAACCGCGCGTAAATGCAGCGCAGGCGATGAAATTTAAAAGAAAGAAGGGATAAATATGGTGCTTATAATTGCCGAAAAACCGAGTCTTGCCAGAAATATTGCGGCAGGTATTGGTAACTTTTCAAAAAAAGCCGGCTATTTAGAGGGCAACGGATATATAATCACATGGGCGTTTGGACACCTTTTTTCCCTTTGTGATATAGAAGATTATACGGGCGAAGTAAATGGTGGAAGATGGAGTATGGAAAATCTACCTTGCTTCCCCGAAACTTTCAAGTTCAAACTTCGCAAAGGTAGCGGTGGTGAAGCAGACGAGGGTGTATCACGTCAGTTTGGTGTTATAGAAACTCTTTGTAACAGAGACGATGTTACCGAAATTGTAAATGCAGGAGACGCCGACCGCGAGGGCGAAATTATAATAAGACTTTGCATAAAAAATGCGCTAAAGACAGAAAAAACTTTGAAAAGGCTTTGGCTGCCCGACCAAACTCCGCAAACTGTAAAAAAAGCATTGAGCGAAATGAAAGATTCTACCGAGTATGAAAGTCTTGCGGGCGAGGGCTTTGCAAGAACCTATATAGACTGGCTTTATGGCGTAAACCTTACAAGATACGCTACTTTAAAAACCGGTGTACTACTGCGTGTGGGTCGAGTTATTGTGCCTATTGTTAAGGCGATTTATGATAGAGATATGGCAATTCGTAATTTTAAACCCGAAATTTATTATTCGCCTGTAAGTGCTGAAAAAACGGGCGACGAGGTTGTAGAATTACAATCAAAACATAAAATTCCTAAAGAAAAAAAGGCGGCGGGAGAGGCGCTTTGCAAAAAATATAACGAAGCAGAGGCAGTTGTAACCGAGGTAAAAACCAAAAAGGATACGCTAAAGCCGGGTAAACTTTTCTCGCTGTCAAAACTGCAAAATCTACTTGGTAAAAAATACAAAATGCCCATGGACCAAAGTTTAAAGATAGTTCAAAAACTTTACGAGGAGGGTTATCTTACATATCCGCGTACTAACTCGGAATATTTGGCAACCGCCGAAAAGCAAAAGATTGCAGATATTATTAAAAACGTTGCCGCCGTTGGCTACCCTGTAAAGTTTAAAGATAGCAAAACTATTTTTGACGATAAAAAAATCGAGTCGCACTCGGCACTTACTCCAACCTATAAAATCCCCGATAAATCTAAACTAAGCGAGGACGAAATGCGTGTATATAGCACCGTTTTGCGCAGATTTGTTGCGGTATTTTGCAGTGAGGACTGCATAGCAGAAAAGACCGAAATCAAGATAAATCTTGGCGATATGGAGGAGTTTACTTTAAAGGGTACTGTTATACTCGAAAAGGGTTGGACAAAGTACGATGAGTATACTCAAAAGGATAAAATTTTGCCA